>JAXIOW010000102.1:0-47822 GCA_045403215.1 Nitrospirales bacterium
CTTCTATTTCGGGCTCAAGCAGAACGGCGTGCTGTTGATCAACCACGACGGGCCGATGAAGCTGCCCCCGCAGGAGACGAATGAGCTCAAGGAGCGGAACGCCAAGCTCTATTACATTCCCGCCACGCAGCTCTCGCTCAAGGTCGCAGGCTTGGACCTGGCCACGAATATGGCGCTGATGGGCGCGATCGGGGCGATCACGCGTTTGACGACGCTCGAAGCGCTCGGCGGAGCGGTGAAGGATCGGTTCCTGGGGAAGGGCTTCGTCGTCTCCGGCGGGACCGCGGCGTTGGACAGTGTCGTGGAAAGAAAGTTCAAGCAAAAACAGGAACTGATCGACAAGAACATTGCCGTCATCAAGGCCGGTTGGGACTACGCTGAGGAACACGGCTGGGGCGTTGAAGAGAGGGCTGCGGCGAAAAAGGCCGACGATCTGGCCGCCGCCGATGCTGTCTCCCGCTGATCCCAAGAAGAGGAGACTTGCATGTATCTTGTTGCCGATATCAATGTCGACATCTGCGCCGCGACGAGCTGTAAGCTGTGCACGCAGTATTGCCCGGAGGCCAACACGATTCTCTATAGCGACAATTTGGGCAAGGACAAGGGGCTCAAGTACGGCTCGGCCTACGTGGCGGTGGACCGGTGCAAGGGTTGCGCGCAGTGCGTGTGGGTCTGCGACAATATGGCCAAACACCATGCGATCACGATGACGATGATCGACCAACTCCCCAAGGCAGCCATCACCGATCGCATCACCTACCTCGACAAGGGGGGCACCCAGGCCATTGCCGCTCCGGTCGAAGTGGCGTAGGGGGGCGTATGCTCTTGCAAAGCCTCCCCGCCGAGAAAGAGCGCATCATTGTGCCTGGACCGGCTGGCTTCATGCCGCCGTCTGCTGCCCAGCTCGGTGTGGAATTGCCTCCCTCGGGGGTCGGCATCGCCTACGGGCATCACGTTCCGGAAGACCTTGCGATTGCGGAGATCGCCCGGCAGATGCTCACCAAGCCGAACGCCACGATCTTTCCCGGCCCCATGGTGCTGTGGGCGTGGAACGACCACGCCGTTGAAAAAGCCACCGCCGTGCTGGAAATCGCCGCGCAGATTCCCAATGTCCTGATCATTCCCATGCCGGACTACCGGCCGAAGTATCCGAAGGTGGATCCGGAGGAAGTCATCAATCCGAATCACCCGAACCTGACCATCTGGGGCAACAAGATCGAAGCCTGCATTTTCGTCGGCCTCCATTGTCACTACGCGAACTTGACCCTGAAGATGATCCGCGCCGGAACCAACTGCTGCACGGCGGCGCTCTGCGCCGAGCAAGGGCATGAAGACGCCATGCTGAGCGTCCACGACATGGATGCCGAGAAGCTGCGGAAGGTGGCGAAGATCTTCAAACGGGTGCGGGAGGAGATGAAGATTCCGCTTCCGGCCGACGGCAAGACCGTCCGCTATACCGGCCTGCAGAGCCGCGTCAACGGGGGCGAGACTCACGTGAATCCGCTGTCGTTCAAGATGGCGGCTCCTCCCCCTGCCGGCGTCCGCATGCCTCCGGAAGGGCAGAAGCCTCATTAAGATCGGCCGAAAGATCGACCGAGAAGTGATTTCTAGATTGAGGAGGCCACGATGAGCAACCCTCTCGAACCCGAAGTGAAGACGAACCCGCAAGGGGATCCGATCACGTCTGTCGAACCCGAACAGAAGACCAATCCGCAGGGCGATCCGATCACCTCGGCGGCGCCCATCAAGGTCGGCGGTGGGACGAAGGATCCGCACGAGGGGGCGAAAAAGCAGCGGGTGGTGACGCCTGAATACATGTTCTTCGAGGCGCCCCGGAAGCGGGAATTCATTACGGGGAGCGAGGCGGCGAAAGAAGCGGTGCGGCGCTCCAGTGTGGATTTCTCGGTGGCTTACCCGATTACCCCTCAGAGCGAAACCATGCAGTTGATCGGGGTTCTCTACGGAGAGGGGTATGTCAAGGAATACTATCGTGGTGAAGAGGAATACGGCGTGATGTCGGCCATTGCCGGAGGTTCCAGGGCGGGTGTCCGCTGCTTCACGGCAACCGCCGGACCCGGCACGTTGCGGGGGATCGAGCCGATCGCGTCATGGCCCGGACACCGGCTTCCGGCCGTGGCCATGTTCACATGCCGCGTGGTCAACGCTCCGTTGGCGATCCAGCCCGACAATATCGAGGTCGCGTACCTCTTGAACTGCGGCATGATCGTCTTCCATGCCGAAAACCAGCAGGACCTGTTCGACTTCATCATGAAGGGCTTCGTCATCAGCGAGAAGAACGACGTCACCTTGCCCGTCGGCGTCGCCTGCGACGGCTTCTTCGTGACGCACGCCCGCAGTTACGTGGACATGCAGGAAAAGGGCATCAGGCTTCCGCCGCGTGAGGCCTGGAAGGGCGCGGTTCCGGTGCTGGACGCGGAGAATCCGCCGGCCCGCCTGTCCCGCGACGCGCCGGTCCAGAAAAGCAACTTCATGGCCTACAACATCCATGCCGTGTGGCAGCAGGAAGTCTGGGCGGCGGTCGAGCGGTCGCGGCGGTACATCGAACAATACATGGGTGGACTGTGCACAGCCGAGAATGTGGAAGGCGCCGAGGCGGTGATCGTCGCGTCCGGCAGCGCCTGTGCCCAGTCCCGTGAGGCCATCCGGCTGTGCAAAGATCAAGGGGTCAACGTCGGCCTGATCAAGATCCGGTCGCTCCGTCCATTCCCGACCAAGGAACTACGCCAGCTCTGCGCGAAGGCAAAGCTCATTGTGATCCCGGAGTTCAATTATGTCGGCTGGCTGGCCAAGGATGTGGCGGCGGCGATCTATGGCTATTCCAACTCCAAGATCGTGGCCGGCCCGCACGTGTACGGCGGGATGTCCATGCCGGTCGAGATGATCGTGGACGAGGTGATCGGCGGCCTGACCGGGAAGAAGTCCATTGCGGTTCCGGACTCGGCTATCCTGGGACGCGACGTCAACCAGGCCGACGTGGCCCACTTCATGCAGAACATCTGACGGCTGTCCCGGTGTGAACGACAAGAGGCCGTCCAGGGCACCCCGGACGGCCTCTTTAGTTTTGGCAGAAGCGGGCGGGCTATTCCTCGAGCATTTCCTCACTGTCCGGCATCCCGTACGCGACGAACTTGGCGTAGCTCAGATAGATCGCGCTGCTGTCGCGCATCGCTTTCGCGCCTTGGGTCATCCGCTCGAGCTTGATCGGATCAGCAGCTTCGGACTCCCGCATCGCCGCGACTTGGCGCTCCAGAAGCGTGTTAAACTCGTACATGGCCCGTTCGATGTTCAGGTAGGCTTCTTTGATCGCATCAGTCATGGCGCGCTCCTAAGTGGGTCAGTGCTGACGACTGGTGACCTTACACCAGCCCTACTAGGGGGGTCAATGAACCTTTCGCACAGTCTGCTCGCGGCGCTCCGGGCCCGGCATGGCGAGCCGGATCGGGCAGTCGCCGAAGGGGTCCGCACGCTCTCCCGGCTGTTTACGAAGGAACGGGACGCGTTGGGTGGGGACTACTTCGCGGACCCGGTACTGTGCCGCGCCTACCTTCTGTATTTCCTGCCCGTCAATGTCGCCAAAGTGGCCAGCCTGCTTCGAGAGATGCCGGCGTTGCCGGCGCGTCCCTTGCGGATCCTGGACGTGGGGAGCGGCCCCGGGGTCGGCTCGCTGGCCGTCCTCGACCATCTCATGCAGCACGGCGTCGCTGCGCAAGAGGGGGCCGAAGTGATCGCGGTGGATCGCAGCCGCCGAGCGCTGCAGGAGGCCGAGGCCCTGTGGGAGAAGGTATCCGCGACGCGGCACGGCGGGCCGTCCTGCCGGTTCCATACCGTGCCGCTCGATCTGGAACGACCGGGCACCCGCGTTCCCTGGAAGGCCGGCGCCTTCGACCTGGTGATCCTGGCCAACAGCCTGAATGAACTCTTCCGGTCGGCGACGGATCCCATCGCCCGCCGGGTCGCGTTGCTGGAAGCCCTGCTCGATGCCCTGTCGCCCGACGGGACCTGCATGATCGTTGAACCTGCGTTACGGGGGACGACGCGGGACCTGCACCACGTGCGGGACCGGCTGGTAGCGGCGAGACGGGCGACTGTGTACAGCCCCTGTCTGCACGAACGGCCCTGTCCGGCGCTGGCGCACCCGGATGACTGGTGCCACGAGGAGCGGCCCTGGTCGCCTCCGCCGATGCTGCAGGCCATCGATCGCGAGGTAGGCTTCATCAAGGACGCCTTGAAGTTCTCCTATCTCATATTGCGCAAGGACGGACTGACGGTCGCGGAGCGGGGCCCGGACGTCTACCGGGTCGTCAGCGAGGTGATGGTCATGAAGGGAGACCGCCGGGCGTGGCTGTGCAACGAGACCGGCCGCCCGCTGGTCGGGCGCCTCGACAAGGCGCGCTCGGAGGCCAACGCGGCGCTCGAGGGGTGGCATCGTGGGGCTATCGTCCGCGTGGAGCACATCGAGCGCCGCGCCACGATCGGCCGCATCGAGAGCTTGACGCGCGTCGAGTTGGTTCGCCCCGTCGAAGGCTAGGCTTTACTCGAACGCTTCCAGGGAGGATTTCTCGAAGAAAGGGCGCTGGCACGCGGTGCAGGTGACGAAGTAGATGGCCCCGCGGACGGACGGCTGCACGCGAAAATCCAACGTCGCGCCGATCTTCAGGCAGGCGGGGCAACGCATGCCCTTCAACCAGTACGCCACGTCCGGCTGGCTCCGCGTGAAACTCTCCACGTCCATGTGGATGGGAAAGCTGTAGCGGCATCCTTTGCAGAAGGCCCTGTATTCGCCGTCGGTCACCCGGCTGTCGCGGGGGATCATATACTCGGTGGAGTTCTTGCAGACGGGGCAGGCGATGTCCGCCAAGCGGCGCTCGACGCTTTCAAAGTCCATCGCGTATGTCCCTTGAGGCGCTTTCACTGTAACGGATCGGGCGCTCGTGCGCAATCCGTCCCCAACAGCCTTGCCAGGCAGAGACGCTCTCGCTATACTACGGTCCGAGCAGCCAGGCGCACGGCAATCCGGTCTTCACGCGCAACGTATGCACCTGATCAACGACAAACTAGCCGTCGGCAACGCCGAGGACGTGGTGCGTCCCGCTCGGCTCATGACCGCGGTCCTGAACGTGGCGGCGGAGAGCCAGGTTACGCCCCCGCCTGGGTTGGCCTACGCCAGGATTCCGTTCAAGGAGTTTGCCGAGGCCGATCCGACTCTGCTTGAGGCAGCAGTCGAGTGGCTTGAGCAGCACGAGAAGGACCACCGCCTGATGGTGTGCTGTCGGGCCGGCATGGGCCGATCGGTATCGGTGGTCATCGCCTACCTGTGCCTGATCAAAGGGGTGCCGTATCAGGACGCGGTCAAGGAGGTCGCCGCGCGCCGACCGGGGGCGACGCCGCTCCCCAACCTGGAAGGCACCATTCGCCTCATCCGCGAGCAGCGTGCGGAGCGGAACAGAGGCTATGCCGGAACTCCCTGAAGCCGAGACCATCGCCCGCCAGTTCAGAGCGCGGCTGCTCGGCGCGACGATCACCGAGTGCCGGATCGAGCGCGCGGACATCGTGCGTGAGGGCCCCTCCACGCTGCCGTGGTATCGGGGGGCCCGTTTGGTCTCGGCGGGACGGCTCGGGAAGAGTGTGGTCCTGGAGGCCGAGAGATCGGGCGAGACTCGCTATCTGGTCTTTGAGCTCGGCATGACCGGCCTCCTGTTCTTCACCCTGCTCGATCCTTCCTACCGGAAGCATACCCACCTCACCCTTTCGCTGACCGGCTCGGTCCCGGCGCTGTATTACTGGAACCCCAGACGGTTCGGTCGGGTCTGCTTGCTCGACGGGCCTGGCCTGGCGCGGTTTGCCAAGCGGCGGTTCGGGTGCGATCCGTTGACGGTGCCCTGGGAAGACTTCCGGGCAGTGGTGGCGCGCCGGCGCGGGCGCCTCAAGGCCCTGCTCATGCATCAACAAGTAATCGCCGGTATCGGCAATATCTATGCGAACGAGATTCTATATCGCGCCCGCCTCCACCCCTATCGGGTGGCGAGCCGCTTGCAAGCCAGGACCGTCCGGCACCTCTACGACGCGATGCGAGACGTCCTGAGCGAGGCCATCGCGGCCGGAGGCTCCAGCGTCCGGGATTTCCTGGCGCCCGACGGGACGAAAGGAGACTACTGGAAGCGGCATCAGGTGTACAACAAAGCCGGGCTGCCGTGCCCCGCCGGGTGCGGTCGCACCATCCACCGCTTGAGGGGCGAGCGCAGCTCGTTCTATTGTCCGGCCTGTCAGCGTAAATAAAACGGGTCTGCCTCGGTTGACAGAGCAGTGACGCCACGTACGCCTGATCGTCGTCTCCTGGCACAGGACCTGCTGCTGGCGATGGTAGCCGGCATTTAGCAACTCCCGGGGAGGAGGGCGCGCCATGATCATTTCGGTCATTAATCATACCAACGGCGAGCTGACAGACGAGCAGGTGCAGCATGCGATCCGAGCCATGAATCGTCAGATCGCCGAGGATTTCGAGCCGTACTGGAGCCTCGGCGCGGAACTCCGGCTGGAGGGCAAGAGCGGAACGAAGCCGAGCAAACAAAATTTGGCCGACATGCGTGGCGATGCGGTGATCTACCTGTGGAACCAAACGGATGTCCCGGGCGCTCTCGGCTACCATGACAGCAACAACCGCGGGATTCCCTTCGGGTTCGTCTTTACCGAGCTTTCCGAGAAGCTGGGAGAGAAATGGACGGTGACCCTCTCGCATGAAGCGCTCGAGCTCATTGCGGATCCGGAGGTAAATCTCCTCGTCCAGGGTCCGCATCCCAGCGATGCCAAGAAGACCGTGTTTCATTGGTACGAGATGTGCGATGCGGTGCAGGCCGAGACCTATGAACTCGATGAGGTCGCGGTGTCGAATTTCTTGTTGCCACTGTACTTTACCGGGGGTGAAGAAGCTGGCGGGCGGAATGATTTCTTGGGCAGAGTCTACAACGGGAAGACGCTGAAGTCCTTCGGGGTCAACCCGGGAGGCTACATCGGGTTCTTTAACCCAGTGACCGGACAGCATGAAACGTTTTCTATGAAGGGCGACAGTATCGCAGCACGACGCCTGGAGGTGAAGAGTAAAGGACAGGGCACGCGGCGCTCCGTCCGGTATCAACGCTTTACTTTCGGGAGGGCCGGTTCGAAGCCGTCGGGCGCGCGGAGGAGATGAATGGACTCTCAGTTTTCGCTTGACGATGTCTGCTGAATCATCTATATATCAATCACTTATGTGGCTCACGAGGGAGAGGGCCCGCTAGGTCTTTTGGTTCCGACGATAGGCCCTTTGGTTGATTGAGTTAGGCTGTCGACTCCGTTACACTACGTCGGCTCTGAACCTGTAACCCTCACCCCTAGGAGAACTACGTAATGGCAAAAGTGCTCGAAGGCCCCGGGATGGGGCTGATGAAAAAGTGGGGCATCGCGGTTCCCCACTATGTCGTCGTCACGTCCGTGGAGGAACTCAACAAGTTCGGCGACGCCAACGACTGGCTCAAGAAGAGCAAGCTGGTCGTCAAGGCCCACGAGGCGCTGGGCTCGCGGTTCAAGCTCGGCCTGGTGAAGGTGGGCTTGGACCTGAAAGGCGCGCAGGTCGCCGCGAAAGAGATGCTGGGCCGGCAGGTCGGCAGCATCACGGTCTCACAGGTGATCGTCTCGGAGATGGTGCCGCACAAGGAGGAGTACTACGCGGCGGTCAAGTCCACTCGCGAAGGGGCCGAGGTCCTGCTCGCCAATTGCGGCGGCATCGAGGTCGAATCGAACTGGGATCGGGTCAAGAAGCTGGCTGTCGAGGTTGGGGACACGCCGTCGCCCGACGCGCTGGAAAAACTGGCGAAGGAGGCCGGTTTCTCCAAGGACTTGGCCAAGAAGGTCGCGGACTTCGCCGGGAAGCTGTTCGCCTGCTTTGACAATGAGGATGCCCAGTATCTCGAAGTGAACCCGGTTGCCGTCCGGAATAGCGACGGCGAGTTGGTCGCCCTGGACGCCGTGACCCTGCTGGATGCCGACGCCAGGTTCCGTCATCCCGATTGGAACTTCCCCTTCGCGGCGGAATTCGGCCGGGCCTACACGAAGCATGAGTTGGACGTGATGGCGGTAGACGCCAAGATCAAGGGATCGGTGAAGTTTATCGAAATTCCCGGCGGCGACACCGCGATGCTGCCGGCGGGGGGCGGGGCCAGCGTGTATTACTCGGATGCAGTGGTCGCCAGGGGGGGCAAGCTCGCCAACTACGCCGAGTATTCCGGCGATCCGCCCGATTGGGCCGTGGAGGTGCTGACCGAGAAGGTCTGCTCGCTGCCGGGGATCAAGGACATCATCGTGGGCGGCGCCATCGCCAACTTCACCGACGTCAAGAAAACCTTCGGCGGCATCATCGTCGGCTTTCGCAAGGCCAGGGCCGACGGTAAGCTCAACGGCGTGAAGATCTGGGTACGCCGCGGCGGGCCCCGCGAGAAAGAAGGCCTGGAAGCGATGAAGGCCTTGCGCGAGGAAGGGTTCGATATCCACGTCTACGACCGCCATACCCCGCTCACTGACATCGTCGACATGGCGTTGCAGCAGAAGAAGTAAATCTACGCAGGACAGGCTAGAGGGGGGATCCCGATGAGCATTCTGGCAACCAAGGACACCCGGGTCGTTATCCAGGGGGGCGCCGCCGGGCTGAACGCGGCGCGCCGGATGGCGGAGTTCTGTTACATGATCAAGCGCCCCCTGAACGTGGAGGCCTTCGTCTATCCGCCGGATACCGGCAAGACGAACGAGGTCCCGTACGGCAACGGCCTGCTGACGATCCCCGTGCACAAGAGCGTGGCGGACGCCACGGCTCATCATCCGCAGATCAACACCAGCCTCGTCTACATCGGCGCCGACCGGGCCTGCGCGGCCGGCATGGAGGCGCTGAACGATTCCAAGATCCAGACCGTCTCCATGATCACCGAGGGCGTGCCCGAAAAGGACGCCAAACTGCTGGCTCGCCATGCGACGAAGCTCGGCAAGACCTTCAACGGTCCCTCATCCATCGGTGTCATTTCGGCGGGCGAGTGCAGACTCGGCGTGATCGGCGGCGCGTTCGACAACTTGGTGGCGTGCAAACTGTATCGGGAAGGCTCGTTCGGCGTGATCACGAAATCCGGCGGGCTCTCCAACGAGATCATCTGGATCTGTTCGCAGTTCGCAGACGGCATCACGACGGCGATCGGGATCGGCGGCGACGCCTATCCCGGCACCGATTATGTGACCTACCTGGAGATGTTCGAAAAGGATCCGCAGACCAAGGCGGTCGTGATCGTCGGCGAGATGGGCGGCGATCTGGAGGAGCGCGCCGCCGAGTGGTACGGCGCGAAGAAGCGGCGAATCAAGCTATTGGCGGTGGTGTCGGGCTTCTGTCAGGAGAGCCTGCCGAAGGGGATGAAGTTCGGGCACGCCGGCGCTAAGGAAGGCCTGAAGGGCGAAGGGTCGGCCCGTTCCAAGGCTGAAGCGTTCAAGAAAGCCGGGGCGATCGTCCCGGACACCTTTGGTGCGCTGGGCCCCGCCATTAAGGCGACTTACGAGGAACTGGTCAGAAGCGGGCAAGTCCGTCCGATTCCGGAGTTGAGCCCTGCCGACCTGCCGAAGCTCCCCAAGACCGTCGAAGAGGGGATGAAGACCGGCGAGGTCACGGTCGCGCCGCTCATCAAGACGACGATCAGCGACGACCGGGGCGACGAGCCGTGCTACGACGGCTACCCCGCCTCTGAGCTGATCAACAAGGGGTACGAAATCCCGCACGTGATCGGACTGCTGTGGGACAAGCGGCTGATCTCCAAGCAGGAGGCCGAGATCATTAAGCGCATCATCATGCTGTCCGCGGACCACGGGCCGTGCGTGAGCGGTGCGCTGGGCACGATCATCGCGGCCTGCGCCGGCATTGGGATGTCCCAGGCGGTGGCCGCCGGCCTGATCATGATCGGCCCGCGCTTCGGCGGCGCGGTCACCGACGCGGGCCGCTGGTTCAAGTACGCCGTGGACAACAAGCTGTCGGTGGACGAGTTCCTCGCCTACATGAAGAAGAACGTAGGGCCGGTGCCCGGCATCGGGCACCGCGTCAAGAGCGTCCGCAATCCGGACAAGCGGGTAAAGGAACTCGTGGGGTATGTGAAGAGCCTGGGGATCAAGACGCCGTACCTGGACTTCGCCTTGGACGTGGAGAGGGTCACGTCCTCGAAAAAGGAGAACCTTATCCTGAACGTGGATGGGACGATGGCGGCCGTGTTGGTTGACCTCGGGTTTCCGATCGACAGCCTGAACGGCTTTTTCATCCTGTCGCGCACGATCGGGCTGATCGGCCACTGGGTGGATCAGAAGCGCCAGGACAGCCGCCTTATCCGGCTCTTCGACTATCTCGTCAACTATGCGGCGCCCAAGCGGCGGGAAGTGCCGCCGCTGAAGTAAGATGTTATACGTTATACGTGAATCGTTATTCGGGAGGAACAATAGAAAGAGTTGTTATTCGGTTAAGCGAGACACGATTAACGAATAACGTTTAACGATTAACGGAGTGAGTTATGTCTGTCGAACTCGTCAAAAAGCTCTATGCAAAGATGCCCGACGCCGTGGCCAAGGGCCGGAAGAAGTTCGGGCGCGGCCTTACCCTGACCGAAAAGATCCTGGTCTCCCACGTGGACAATTGGGAGACGCAGGTCTGGGATCGGGGCAAGGCGATGCTGGCGCTGCGCCCGGACCGCGTGGCCATGCAGGATGCGACCGCCCAGATGGCCATGCTGCAGTTCATGCAGGCCGGCAAGAAGAAAGTGGCGGTGCCGAGCACGATCCACTGCGACCACCTGATCCGGGCCGAGAGCGGCTCCCAGAAGGACCTGCTGCGCGCCATCGACGAAAACCGGGAGGTCTACAACTTTCTGGCGTCGGCCGCGAAGAAGTACGGGATCGGCTTCTGGAAGCCAGGCGCCGGCATCATCCATCAGGTCGTGCTGGAGAACTACGCGTTCCCGGGCGGGCTGATCATCGGCACCGATTCCCATACCCCCAACGGCGGGGGGCTCGGCATGCTGGCGATCGGGGTCGGTGGCGCGGACGCCGGCGAAGTCATGGCGGGTTTGCCGTGGGAGGTGCTCCATCCCAAGCTGATCGGCGTCCGGCTCACCGGCAAGCTGCGGGGCTGGACCTCGTCCAAGGACGTGATCCTCTACGTCTGCGGGCTGCTGACGGTGAAAGGCGGGACCAACAGAATCTTAGAATATTTCGGTCCCGGCGCCGCGGCCATCAGTTGCACCGGCAAGGGGACGATCACAAACATGGGCGCCGAGCTGGGGGCCACCACGTCCGTCTTCCCGTTCGATGCAAAGATGGCGGCGTACCTCCGGATGACCGATCGGGAAGCGGTTGCGAAACTGGCGGAAGCGAGCCGTGAGATGCTGGTGGCTGACCCCGAGGTCGAGAAAACGCCGGAGAAGTACTTCGACCAGGTCGTCGAGATTGACCTGTCAAAGCTGGAGCCCCACGTGGTCGGGCCGCACACGCCGGACCTCGCGCGCCCGATCTCGAAGATGGCGTCGGAGGCCAAGGAGAAGGGCTATCCCGTGCAGCTCAAGGCGGCGCTGATCGGGAGCTGCACGAACTCCTCCTACGAGGACATCAGCCGCGCGGCGCACGTCGCCCGGCAGGGCTTGAAGGCCGGGCTCAAGGCCAAGACCGCGTTCCTGGTCACGCCTGGCTCGGAGCGGATCTACCTCACGATGAAGCGGGATGGGTTCCTGCAGACCTTCGAGGAGATGGGCGGGACCGTGCTCGCCAACGCCTGCGGACCGTGCATCGGCCAGTGGAAGCGCGCGGACGCGGTCAAAGGGCGCGTGGATTCGATCATCAGCTCCTACAACCGGAACTTCCCTGGCCGCAACGACGGGCTCAACGAGACCATGTCGTTTCTCACGAGTCCCGAGATTGTGACGGCGGTCGCGTTCGCGGGCGACCTCACTTTCGACCCAGTGCATGGCACGTTGAAGACGGCGGACGGCAAGGAGCTGAAGTTCGAGCCGCCGCAGGGCGAGGAGTTGCCGGCCAAGGGGTTCGCCAAGGGGGAGGAGGGATTCGTGCCGCCGGCCGAGGACGGCGACGCCATCCAAGTCGAAATCCCGCCCGGCAGCGAGCGGCTCCAACTCCTACAACCCTTCCCGCGCTGGGACGGGAAGGACTTTTCCAAGCTCCCGCTCCTGATCAAGACGAAGGGTAAGACCACGACGGACCACATTTCGCCGGCCGGCCCGTGGCTCAAGTACCGTGGCCATCTGGACAAGATCAGCGACAATATGTTCCTGGGCGCCGCCAACGCTTTCTACCAGGAGATCGGCAAGGGGACCGATGTGCTGACCGGGGAGTTTGGCATGACCATCGCACAGATCGCGCGGCGGTACAAAGCGCAGGGGAGCGGCTCGGCGGTGGTCGGCGACGAGAACTACGGCGAGGGGAGCAGCCGGGAGCATGCGGCCATGTCACCGCGGTTCCTGGGGGTAAAGGTCATCATCACCAAGAGCTTTGCCCGCATCCACGAGACCAACCTCAAGAAGCAGGGTATCCTGGCCCTGACCTTCGCCGATCCCAAAGACTACGACCAGGTCGAGCAGACCGACCGGATCAGCGTGCTGGATTTACAAAACCTGAAGCCAGGGAAGCCGGTGCGGGTGGTCAACCACAAGGCCGATGGGCGGGAAGTGACGATTCAGACGAATCACAGCTACACGGAGCAGCAGATCGCCTGGTTCAGGGCGGGCTCCGCGTTGAACTCGCTGAAGTAACAAGTTTAAGAAACAGATAAAACAGAGAATGGAGAGGGAGAGCATGGGCTACGTCAAACTGAAGCCGCCGATAAAAGGGCAGAAGATCACCATGGGACCGGGCATGAAGCTGAACGTCCCGGACAACCCGATCGTGCTCTACATTGAGGGCGACGGCACCGGTCCCGATCTCTGGGCCGCGTCCGTCCGCGTGTTCGACGCCGCCGTGCAGAAAGCTTACAACGGCAAGCGGAAGATCGAGTGGTTCGAGGTGTACGCCGGCGAGAAGTGCAACAAGATCTACGGTGAAGGCACCTGGCTTCACGACGACACGACCAACGCGTTCAAGGAGTATCTGGTCGGCATCAAGGGGCCGCTCACGACGCCGATCGGCGGCGGCATCCGAAGCATCAACGTGGCGCTGCGGCAGATCCTGGACCTCTACGTCTGCCAGCGGCCGGTGAAGTGGTATACCGGCGTGCCCTCGCCGGTGAAGAAGCCCAACCTCGTGGACATGGTGATCTTCCGCGAGAACACCGAGGACATCTACGCGGGCATCGAGTGGGAGAAGGGTTCGCCGGAAGTGAAGAAAGTGATCGACTTTCTCCAGAAAGAGATGGGCGTCAAGAAGATCCGCTTCCCGGAATCTTCCAGCATCGGCATCAAGCCGGTCAGCGAGGAGGGCACCCACCGGCTGGTCCGGGCGGCGATCAACTGGGCCCTGGCCCACAAGCGGAAGAGCGTGACCCTGGTGCACAAGGGCAACATCATGAAGTACACTGAGGGCTACTTCCGGAAGTGGGGCTACGAGCTGGCCAAGAAGGAGTTCGGGGACAAGACGGCGGCCTGGGACGATTGCGGCGGCAACCCGCCGGCCGGCAAGCTCCTAATCAAGGACGCCATCGCGGACAACTTCCTCCAGCAGATCCTGACCCGGCCGGCCGAGTACGACGTGATCGCGACGCTGAACCTGAACGGCGACTACGTCTCGGACGCGCTGGCGGCCCAGGTGGGTGGCCTCGGCATCGCGCCGGGCGCCAACATCAATTACATGAGCGGCCACTCCTGCTTCGAGGCCACGCATGGGACCGCGCCGAAGTACGCCGGTCAGGACAAGGTCAATCCGGGCTCGGTGATCCTCTCGGGCGTGATGATGCTCGAGTACATGGGCTGGAACGAGGCGGCCCAGATGATCGAGAAGGGGATGGCCAAGGCGATCAACGCCGGCACCGTGACCTATGACTTCGCGCGGTTGATGGCCCAGGAGGGGCGGACCGACGTGAAAGAGATCAAGTGCTCGGAGTTCGGGACGGCGATCATCAACAACATGTAGTACAATAACGCGGCGGGACGGGCGAACCGTCCCACCCTGCCGTGGAAACGCGAGCAATGGAACTAAAAGGCTTCGACAAGAACATCGCCATCGACCAGGAGGAAGTCCTGCGCCCGAAGATGGTGACCGTGGAGATCGCCGGCAAGAAGTATGAGGTGCCGGAGGGGATCACGGTCATCAAGGCCTTGTGGTACAGCGGCCAGGAAGTGATCCGGGGCGCCGGGTGCCTCGGCGGCTTTTGCGGGGCCTGCGCGACGTACTACCGGACCAAGGACGATCCCAAGGTCAGGACCTGCCTGGCGTGCTCCACGGCCGTCGAGGACGGCATGTCGTTCACGATGGTCCCGCCGTTCCCTGCCCGGAAGGCCATCTATCAGATGTCGGAGCTGAAGGACCCGAAGCAGGACCTCTTCAACCTCTACCCAGAGGCGCCGCTCTGTCGGAACTGCAACGCCTGCACCGAGGCCTGCCCGCAGGGGATCGACGTGCGGGACGGGGTGTGGAAGGCCGTCTTCGGGGATTTCAAAGCGGTCTCGGAGATGTTCATGGACTGTGTCATGTGCGGCCTCTGCGTGCCGGTCTGCATCGCGGACATCGCGCCGAACCTGGTCGCGCTCTACGCAAGCCGCGCGCAGGGGGCCTTCTTCACGGAGAAGCCGGTGCGCCTGCACGAGCGGATCGACGAGATCGCGCAGGGCCAATACCAGTCCGAGTGGGACAAGATCCTCAACATGGACGAGCAGCAGCTCAAGGACGTCTGCGCGGCCATCAAGTAAGCGCCTGCGGCGTCCGTAGCTGCGAGGTCTTGGCCGAGCAGCGTTAACATGGTGAGTCTTACGTAATGCAGCTCCAAGCCCTCCAGGAACTCGTCCACAAGACCCGCGACGCGCGCCGCAAGCAGACGCTGCCGAAGTTCCCAGCGAACGAGCGCGACACGCTGATCAAGAAGTACCATCCCGATCACCGCGAGAACGCCTACCGCCCGATCAAGTTCGGCCCCAACGCCGGTGAGCTGACCGTGCGCGAGCTGGCCGCCTTGCTCGAAGGCGACAGCCCAGTGTCAGCCGATGCGGACCTGACGCCGGCCTTTTCCACGGACGTGCTGGTCGTCGGCGGCGGGGGAGCAGGCAGCGCGGCGGCCCTGCACGCGCACGCGCACGGGGCAACGGTGCTCCTGGCCACGAAGCTGCGCCTGGGCGACTCCAATACCGTCATGGCCCAGGGCGGGATCCAGATCGCGATCACCAAGGAGGACTCGCCGGTCCAGCACTTCCTGGACACCCTCAAGGGCGGCCACATGAAGAACGACCACCAGCTCCTCAAGACGATGGTGGAGGAAGGGCCGACCATCGCCAAGTGGCTGCTGGACCTTGGGGTGCTGTTCGATCGCGACCCCGACGGGAACCTCCACGTGAAGAAAGGCGGCGGGAGCTCTAAGCCGCGGCTGCTGACCTGCTCCGACTACACGGGGCTCGAGATCATGCGGGTGCTGAAGGACGAAGTGCTGAACCAGAAGATCCAGCTCTTGGAGTTCAGCGCCGCCGTCGAGCTGCTGAGCGACGGCAATGGGGCTTGCACCGGCGCGATCCTGCAGGACCTGGACAACAAGCGCTTCATCGTGGTGGCTGCCAAGGCGGTCATCCTCGCGACGGGCGGCATCGGCCGGTTGCACATCCAGGGCTTCCCGACCAGCAACCACTACGGCGCGACCGGGGACGCGCTGCCGATGGCCTACCGTATCGGGGCCAAGCTGCTGCAGATCGATACGTTCCAGTACCACCCGACGGGCGCCGTGCACCCGGAGCAACTGGTCGGCGCGCTCGTCACCGAAGGCATCCGGTCCGAGGGCGGCCATCTGGTCAACGCCAAGGGCGAGCGATTCGTGAACGAATTGGACACCCGCGATGTCGTCTCCTCCTCGATCATCCGGGAGTGTGAGGAAGGTCGTGGCGTGCGCACCGTCACCGGACGGCTCGGTGTCTGGCTGGACACGCCCCTGCTCGATGTGGAATCGGGCCTGGGCACGCTGGAGAAGCATTTCCCCGCGATGGTCCGCCAGTACAAGCGGTACGGACTGGACATCACGAAAGATCCGGTGCTCATCTACCCCACGCTCCATTACCAGAACGGCGGGGTGCAGATCGATGTGAACGGCGAGTCCGGGGTGCGCAATCTCTTCGTGGCGGGCGAGGCCTCTGGCGGGTTGCACGGCCGCAACCGGCTGATGGGCAACTCGCTCCTGGACCTCATGGTGTTCGGCAGACGGGCGGGCAGCACCGCCGCCGAGCGCGCTAAGGCCATGAAGCACGGCAAGCTGACGCTGGAGCATCTCGCGCGGTTCCGGGCGGAGGCGCGGAAGCACTCGGGCGCCCTCGAAGTCCATTCGCCGATGCTGTTCCCGGACTACGTGAGGAAGGAGGGCTGAGGCGAAGGGACTTGCATGAACATCCATGAATTTCAGGCCAAGCAGTTGTTTGCGCAATTCAGCATCCCGGTGCCGATCGGCAAGGAGATCCGCACGCCACTGGCGGCCGAGAAGTGGGCGGCGAAGCTGAACGCGTCCGTCTATGTCGTCAAGGCCCAGATCCACGCCGGGGGGCGCGGGAAGGCGGGCGGGGTCAAGCTGACTAGGAACCGTGCCGAGGTGAAGGCGCTGGCGAAGGAGTTGCTGGGCAAGACCTTGGTGACGCACCAGACGGGGCCGAAGGGACGCAAGGTGCGCCGCCTGCTAGTCGAGGAAGGTGCCGGCATCTCCAAGGAGCTGTACCTGAGCCTCCTGGTGGACCGCGATTCCGGCTGGCCGGTCTTCATCGCCAGCACCGAGGGCGGCATGGAGATTGAGGAGGTCGCAGCTAAGTCCCCGGAGAAAGTGCTGAAGGAGCCGATCGACCCGGCCGTCGGGTACCAGGGCTACAACGGGCGGAACCTGGGGTTTGGCCTGGGGCTGCCGGCGCTCGAGCCGACCCTCCTCGGCTCGTTCATCACGATGCTTGGCAATCTGTACCGCCTCTTTATGGAGAAGAACGCGTCGCTGGTCGAGATCAACCCGCTGGTCATCACGCAGGACAAGAAGATCATGGCGCTGGACGGCAAGGTGTCGATCGATGACAACGCGCTGTTCAAACACCCGGACATCCAGGCGATGCGTGACCTGCACGAGGAAGAACCGCTGGAGATCGAGGCGACCAACAACAACCTGAACTACGTCAAGCTGGACGGCAATATCGGCTGCATGGTGAACGGTGCCGGGCTCGCCATGGCGACGATGGACGTGATCAAGCTGGCGGGCAGCGAGCCGGCGAACTTCCTGGATGTGGGCGGCGGCGCGACGAAGGAGACAGTGGCGGCCGGCTTCCGCATCCTGTTGAAGGACCGGAACGTGAAGGGGATCTTCATCAACATCTTCGGCGGGATCGTCCGCTGCGAACGCATCGCGCACGGGGTGATCGAGGCGGCCAAGGAAGTGGATATCAAGATTCCGGTGGTGGTGCGGCTGCAGGGGACCAATGCCGACGAGGGGCGGAAGCTCCTGCAGGAGTCGGGGCTCACGATTGAGGTCGCGACGGACTTGTGGGAAGCGGCGCAGAAGATCGTAGCGCTGACGGGGAAGAAGCGGAAAAAGGTTGAGGCGGCATCATGAGCATTCTGGTCAACAAGTACACGCGGGTGGTGGTGCAGGGGATCACGGGCAAGGAGGGGTCGTTCCACGCCACGCAGTGCAAGGCCTACGGCACGCAGGTCGTTGCCGGCGTGACGCCCGGCAAGGGCGGCCAGGAAGTCGAGGGGATCCGGGTCTTCAACACCCTGCGCGAGGCGGTGAAGCAGACCCAGTGCGACACCTCGTTGATCTTCGTGCCGCCGCCGTATGCCGCCGACGCCATTCTCGAGGCCGCCGATGCCGGCATCCGGCTGATCGTCTGCATCACCGAGGGCATTCCAGTCAACGACATGGTGCGGGTGAAACGGGCCCTCCGCGGGCGCGACGTCCGGCTGATCGGGCCGAACTGTCCGGGGATCATCACGGCGGATGAGTGCAAGATCGGCATCATGCCGGGCTTCATCCATAAGAAGGGGCGGGTGGGGGTGATCTCCCGCAGCGGCACCCTCACCTACGAAGCGGTCAATCAGCTCACGACCCTCGGCCTGGGCGAGACGACCTGCATCGGGATCGGCGGCGATCCGATCATCGGCACCGGATACGTCGACCTCTTGGCAATGTTCGAGAAGGACCCGGAGACGGAAACGGTGGTCATGATCGGCGAGATCGGCGGGGACGCCGAGGAGACGGCGGCGGCCTTCATCAAGCAGAACATCCGCAAGCCGGTCATCGGCTTCATCGCCGGCATCACGGCGCCGCCCGGGCGCCGCATGGGACACGCCGGGGCGATCATCACCGGGGGCAAGGGCACGGCCGCCGAGAAGATGGCCGCCCTGGAGGACGCTGGCGTTATCGTCGTCCGCAATCCCGCGGAGATCGGCAAGACCGTGCAGGGAGCGTTGAGCCCGCGCTAATGGGGGTCCTGTCGCCTCCAGCTTCGGGGTCCTGCCTCTTTATCATCTTATGCGGAGGAAAAGTATGAAACGCACGCTCGTGGCTGTGCTATTTGGTGTGTTCTTGCTGTGTACTGGAAGTGCCAACGCCGCATCCCCAACCACTGTTACCTGGCACGGCCATGCGGCCTTTGAGATCGTGACGCCCAACGGCGTGGTGATCTTGATCGACCCATGGCTCACGAACCCGGTGAACCCCAAGGCCAAGGACGGAGGCGATCCGCTGGCGGATCTCAAGAAGGCCGATTACATCCTGGTCACGCACGGCCATTTCGACCATGTCGGGGACGCCGTGGCGATCGCGAAGAAGACGGGCGCCCACCTGGTGACCAATTTCGAGCTGGGCACGAACATGGGCAAGCTGCTCGGCTATCCCAAAGGGCAGATGGGCTTCGACACCCTGATGAACATCGGCGGCGAGATCGCGATCGCCAACGGCGAGGTCGTGGTGGCGATGACGCCGGCGGTGCACTCGAGCGGCCTGGGGAATCCGCTGGCCAAGGAGCAGGACCCGGAGATCGTCCCAGGCGGCAGCGCCGCCGGGTTCGTTTTGAAGATCAAGGACGGGCTCACGATCTATCACTCCGGGGACACCGCGTACTTCAAGGACATGGAGCTCATCGGCCAGCAGTACGCGCCGGACGTGGCCCTGCTCAATATCGGCGGGCATTTTGGGATGGAGCCGGCGATGGCGGCGCGGGCGGCGGCCAGCGTGAAGGTAAGGCTGGCGATCCCGATGCACTTCGGCACGTTCCCGGTCCTGACCCAGGATGCCAAGCTCTTCGGCCAGGAGCTCAAGAAGCAAGGCGTTCCGTTCCGGCAGCTACACCCGGGCGAAACGATCGCCTTCGAAGGGAAAAGGATCAAGCCGGCGCGGAAGTAGGCGTTGGGTGAGGCGGAAGGCTTACGGATGAGACTGTTAGCGGTCTGCGTGCTCGTCGTTCTGACAGCTCTCTCCGTATTCGCAGAAACCCCCACGTTGCCTCCGGATTATCCTCAGTCCCTTGAACGAGAGCTCGCCGCCCTGCTGGAGATTCGGTCGCAGAAGTCCTCGGACCCAAGTTTTTTGCTTAAACTTGCCGGCACGTACTTCGACATGGGCAACGACCTGCTGACCGACGACGAGAAACGGATTATGGCCTACGAAGAAGCAGCCCGCCTGGCGCAGCGCGCCCTGGAGCTGAAAGAGGCCGACCCGGAGGCCCACTTCCTGTATGCCGCCGCCCTCGGTCAGGCAGCTGAACTGAGAGGGGTGACGGCGTCTTTGCTGAGCTTAGAGGAGATGAGGATTCATGTGACCCGGGCTCTCGAGTTGCAGAAGGATCACGTTGCCTCAATACATATGGCAGGGATGATGCTGGAGGAACTGCCCCGGTTTATGGGAGGCAATCCCGAAGCCGCCCTCGATTACCTGGAACGAGCGGTGACATTGGATCCCACCTACACTCATGCCCGGCTGAATTTGGCGAAGATGTATTTGAAACGAAAGAAACCCGACTTAGCCACGCGCGAGCTGCTCGCCATCGTGAACATGGATCGTCCCAGGGATCCCTACGCGTGGGCAAAGGAGTACCGCCCAGAGGCGAAGCGGCTCCTTGAGTCACTGAACCACGCAAAATAGGCTCAGGCTGATCAGACCGAGACGCCCCAGAGACTCTTGGCCACAAGACCAATCGCGTAGGTCACGGCGACCGCGCAGGCGATGATGACCAGGTTCGTGAGGATGCGTTTTTTGATGTCCATGCCGGAGAGAAACGCCAGCACCATGGACACCAGGATGATCATGCTGCCGGCCGTGAGGAGCGAGAACCGCGCATCCTTGGCGCCGAGCAGGACCGGCAGCACCGGGACCATGGCCCCGGCGATGTAACTGCCGCCCACGACAAGCGCAGAACCAAGCGGCTGCTCTTCCATCTCGGCTGCGACCGTATCCGCCCCGAGGAATTGTTGTTTGGCCCGTTCCGTGGCGGTGACTTCCTTCTCGGAGCTGATCGCGACATAGATGCCGGCACCCATGGAGAGCGATCCAGCCACGGCTGTGGTGAAGGCGGCGATGAGGACGGTGACCGCATCGCCGAAGGCCGCAAAGAAACCGCTGACCGCTCCTAAGATCTCGACCAGACCGTCGTTCATTCCGAGAAAGATGTTGCGGATCTTCTCCGGATTGATCTTCCGTTCGGTCAGGTTGGTGACGACCGTGTCCTCGTGCTTAAATTCGTCCACCAGGATGTCTTTGACCGCCGCGCCCAGCGGCCCGTTCTTGTAGTTCTTCCAAACAGTCAGGTATTTCCGCACGCCGTAGACCTCGATGGCTTCCAGGGCCAGATGGATTGCGGGCGTGCCGAAGAGGCGGCACGTCAGGATTATGGCTCGGAGCTTGAGGCGGCGTGGAAGATCGAGCGTGGTGAGCTGGAGGTTGAAGAAGTCCTGCCAGAAGGCGAAGTGGGTGGTCTCGACCCGGATGAGCTCGTCCAGGACCTTCTGGACATCGCCTTCCGTCAGGTCGTGAAGGGCTTTGTACAGGGACAGGTCGAAGAGCTCATCCAGGATGAGTCTTCTCGCAAGCCTGTCGTCGTGCTGCTGTTCCATCCCCTGCCTTCTCTATTCGTCCCGCCGGTATTCGAGGTGCTTGATTCGTTCTTCCATCTGTGCGTGTCCAAGGCGCAGTTGCTCCAATTGCGCGAGGAGCGACTGCTTTTCCAACATCATCTGTGACAACCCCTCCCGCAGCTGGTCCCGCTCCTGGCTGATCCTCTCGAGCTGTTCCCTGTCAGTCTGGTTCTCGATCCGCTCGTGGCATAACCCTGCGTCGTGGCTCTGGAGTCCTTCCCCCAACAGCGTATCCGTGTGACGCATCTGTTCCAACTGTGTCAGGAGCGCCTGCTTCTCCCCATCTATCTGGAACAGTCGTTCCTGCACCTCGTCGCGCTCGTGTCGGAGCCTCTCCAGCTGCTCCCTGTGTGCCTGGTTTTCTCCGCGTGCCTGAGACCACTGCTCTGTCACCAGCTGGAGTTCTTCCTCCATCTTCGTGTGGGCTTGGCGGATCCTCTCCCATTGGTCCAGAAGCAACTGCTTCTTCTCCTTTGTCTGCGATAACTCCACTTCTTGGGCTTGAAGTCGTCCCTGCAACTCTGCGTGCTGCTGGCGTACTTGGTCGAGTTGCTCAACGAAGGACTGCCGTTCCGTCTGCGCCTGTGACACGTGCTCCTCCAGGCGCCGGACTCGGTCGTTCGCGGCATTCAACTGCGAATTCAGATCTTGGTTCTTCAACAATGTTCGCAGCACAAAGGGCAATTCGATCAAAAAGGCAGGAGACTTTTTCGACATATAAAAATCTGCGCCAAAGCGCAGGACCTCCATGCCAAGAGTCATATCGTTGCAATCGGCTTGAATAATGAGGGTCGCCATCGGTGCGAGCCGTTTGAGCTCGGCCAGCGTCGCGAGCCCGCTCTGACGGAATAAATCCACATCCGCAAGGATAGCCTGCCACTCACACTTGGCTGCCCACTGAACCGCTTCGTCGGCCGAGTACACCACCTCAATCCGGCTGCCAGGAAAGAATGCACGCAGACTCAAAGCCACTTCCTTGGCTTCGTGAGCCTGCTCGTTTGCGATGAGGATATTGAAAGGCTCAGAAACCACTGCGTGGATGTTTTCTTTTATGGAGTTTCCGATGTCTCTGCTCGTAATTTTCTATTACAAAACCGAGCCTTCGCAGGAATTCATGGGCTTCGGATCCGGAGAACTTTTCGATCGGCAACCCTGTTGCTAAGCTGATTGCCTGCTTAATGGGGTAATGGACCCCATTGATACTGATCGTGAACTCATGTGCAGGCTGAGGTTCAACCCCCTTTAACGCATTCACAATATCCGTTTTCTCCAAATGGTATTCTTTTCCATGCAGCTTGATGTACGCCATAGTTAGTTTTTCCCTCCAACTCTCGTGGCAGAGGACTGGCAAGGATACGCCGAAATCATACAAAAATCGACTGTAATGGTTTGGCTTTGCCCCCTACTTGCGGGCGTACTTACCCATCAGCTCAACCTGTTGCAGAAGGTGTCCCTGCATCGCTCTCTCCAGATCCTTCTTGGTCGTGCTCGGCGGCAGGTTCAGGCTGGCGTCGAGCGCGTACAACTTGAAGAAGTAGCGGTGTGTCCCGGATGGTGGGCAGGGGCCGCCGTAGCCGATGCTGCGAAAGTCCGTCGTGCCCTGCTTCATCCCGTTCGGAAGCGATTCCTTTTTCGGCACGCCTTCCTCGAGGACGCGCGCGTTCGGCGGGATGTTCCACGCCACCCAGTGCACCCAGGTACCCATCGGCGCATCCGGGTCGTCGGCGATGAGCGCCAGGCTCTTGGCCCCTACTGGAACGTCGGACCAGTTCAAGGGTGGGGACACGTCCGGTCCGTCACACGTGTATTTCTTGGGGATCATCCCACCGGCCTCAAACGCTGAGCTTTTCAGTTCCATAGTCTGACCTCCATGACCCTTCGACAAGCTCAAAGGAAAAGAGGGAAGTTATGGCTTGGGGCGGTAGCGGCTGATGTTGGCGACGCGGCCGCCGGAGAAGGTCACCTCCACGAGCCACTCGTCGTTGAGATAGACCCACACCCAGGTGCCGCGGGCGATCCGGAAAGTATAGCGCGGTTGGCCGGCGCGGGTGAGGATCTCCGCCTCGGTGGTGCCCGTCGAGAGCATTCGGTAGGTCTCGAAGTTGATCTCGCCGGGGAGCCGCCTGACGGGAGGATCGTGCCGATCGATACCAGGGGAGACGGGGTACCCATTCACCGCCGGCACAGGCTCGGTGGGTGAGCCGGTTTCCTTGGATTTGATGGAGAGCTTGGCCTTCGGCTCGTATTTCTTGCAATCCCGCCCCTCGTTGCGGTTCGTGTAGGTTTCCTCGCTGCCTTGCTGCTTGCAGAGCCAGAACTCTTCCGGCTCGGCCTGAAGAGGGGCAGGTGCGAGGAGCCAGAGGCCCATCATCAGCATACCGGCAAGCACGATCCGCCGCATGGTCCTCCTCACTCACCCCATCTTCAGCGCCGCATTGACTTCGACGATGGTCTGGCGGGCGACGGTGCTGGCCTTCTTGGTTCCGGCGGCAATCACCTCATCCACGAGTTTCGGCTTCTGCACGAGCTCGCGCCGCTGCTCCCAGATCGGCGTGAGGCGGGCCACCAGCGCGTCCGCGAGCAGGCCTTTGCAATCAAGGCACCCGATCTCGGCCGTCCGGCACTCCTTGTTCACCCGGTCGATGACGGCCTGCTTGGACGCTGACTTGTGGAGCGTGAAGACCGGGCAGACGTCCGGGTTGCCCTTGTCCGTTCGCCGGACGCGGGCGGGATCGGTCACCATCGTCTTGAGCTTGGAGCGGACCGTCGCCTCGGAGTCCGACAGGTTGATCGTGTTGTTGTAACTCTTGCTCATCTTCCGGCCGTCCGTGCCGGGGACCTTCGGGATCTCCGTCAGGAGGGCCTGCGGCTCGGGGAAGACCGGCTTGTAGAGGGCGTTGAAGCGCCGGGTGATTTCCCTCGTCAGCTCAAGGTGGGGAAGCTGGTCCACGCCCACCGGCACGTAGTCACCCTTGTAGAGCAGGATATCCGCGGCCTGCAGGACGGGATAGCCGAGGAAGCCGTAGGTGGACAGGTCGCGCCCTTCAATGTTCTCCCGTTTTTCCTTGTACGTGGGGTTCCGCTCCAGCCACGGCACCGGCGTGATCATGGAGAGGAGCAAATGTAGAATGGCATGCTCCGGGACGTGGGACTGAATGAAGAGCGTCGAGCGCTCCGGATCGAGGCCTGCGGCCAGCCAGTCGATGAGGACCTCGCGGGTGTACTCCCGGATGCGGGTGGTGTCCTCGTAGTTCGTCGAGAGCGCGTGCCAGTCGGCGACGAAGTAGAAGCACTCGTGCTCGGCCTGGAGGCGCTTGAAGTTGTCGAGCGCTCCGAAGAGGTTCCCCAGGTGCAACAACCCGCTCGGCTGCATTCCGCTCAGGACACGTTTGGCCATGTCGCGTTTCTATCCGATTTACGAGGTAAAAGTCGAGAAGATCGTGTTTGCCAGTGCGTTGACCAGCGACCCCATCACCATCCCGAACAGATGGATCTGGGGATCGGCGATCACCAGGAAGAAGATGAGCAGCATCCCGTAGGGCTCCAGGCGGCTGAGCGCTTCGGCCTGGCTCGGTGGGAGGAGGCTGACCATGATCCGGCCGCCGTCCAGCGGCGGGATGGGGAACAGGTTGAAGACCATCAGCACCACGTTGATGATGACCGAATACCAGCACATCCAGGCCAACGGCACCAGGATCATGCCGAGCAGGTCTCTCCGGACGCCGGGCCCGCGCGCGGAGACGGAATCGGTGACTGACGGGTCAAGGGCCAGGATGGCGCTGAGCGCGAGGGCGCTCGCGATGGCCAACATCAGATTCATGCCGGGGCCGGCGGCGGCCACCAGCGCCATGTCGCGGCGCGGATTGCGCAGGTTCCAGGCGTTGACCGGCACTGGCTTGGCGTAGCCGAGCAGGATGCCGGAGGGGAAGATCAGGCACAGCAACGGCAACACGATCGTCCCGAACGGATCGATGTGTGCGGCGGGGTTGAGCGTCAGCCGCCCTTCCAGGCGAGCCGTGGAATCGCCATAGCGGTCGGCGACCCAGCCGTGGGCGTACTCGTGGAACACCATGGCCAGGAGCAGCGGGAGCGCCATGTACGAGATCGTATGGAGGATCTGACCGATGTGGTTCATCGCATGTCCATCAGCGGCACGAGCCTGCCGTTCTTGACTTGAATGAGCGCGTAGCGCCGCTCCAGATAGCCCGCCGGGTTCATGGTCAACGGCCCGATGAGGCCGGGCGCGTTCATGACGTTCTTGATGCTCTCCCGGAGAGCGGGGCCCGTCGTCGCTCCCTTCAGTATACCATCCAAAACCAGCACGGCGGTCTCATAGGCCTGTGCGGCAAAGGCCGTTGGGGGCTCTTTGAAGCGCTTCTGATACTGCTCGACGAAGTTTCGCACGGTGGGGTCGCGGCTGTCCATGAAAAAACTGTCCGCGAAGATGGCCTCTTCGACCGCGCGGGCGTCGATGCGGAGCAAGTCCGGCGTGTTCATCCCGTTGGTTCCCAGGAGGCCCACCTTGGTGGCGTAGAACCGAATCTGGCCGGCGATCAGGCTTACTTTCTGGGCCTCGCCGGGGAGGAAGATCGCGTCGAACCCAGGGAGGTAGATCTTGGTCTCTTTGGCGCCTTTCTTCTGAGGCGGGATTGAGGGAGACTTCTGAGGCGAGGTCGGGGGAGACTCCATCTTGCCGTAGCGCTTGAGGTCGGCCTCCTTGATGCGTTTGATGGGGGGGCCGAAATCGTTATCGTCGGGCCCGTACGTGTCGACGGCGATGATCTCTCCGCCGAGGCGGTGGATTTCTTCCGCGAAGCCTTGCGTCATTTCCGCGCCGTACTGGTCCCGCGGGGCGAGGATGCAGAAGCGTTTCCAGCCCAACGGGCCGGTCGCGTAGGCGGCAAGGTCCCGCACGAGCGCGCGGTTGTTGACGGCGGTGTTGAACAGGTACCGGCCGAGGCGCTGCACGTCGGCGAGAGTGGCCGTCGGCGTGATGAAGACCACTTCATTGGCGTCCGCGACGGCCGCCACAGCCTTCACCTCGCGGCTCAGCAACGGGCCGATGACGGCGATCGGCTGGTACTCTCTCAGCAGGTCGTCGAGCTCGGAGGAGAGGACCCTCGCATTGCCTTCGGTGTCCTTGGCGACGAGGCCCACCGCCAGTTGCGGGAAGATCTCGGTGGCCTGGTCAAAGGCGATCCGGATTCCATTCAGCACGTCCGTGCCGTAGGGGCTCAACGCGCCCGAGAGGGGCAGCAGGGCTACGACGCGGTACGCCATGTTCTTGAGCTTATTCCGTTGCGCGGTCAGGATGGCATCAACGGAGGCGGCCTGCTCGTGCAGGGGGAACTGGATCAGGAAATCGCGGGCGGCGCGGGCGAGTTTGTACTCTTCGCCGGCCGACCCGTAGAGCTCGATCAGCCGTAGCAGCGCGATATCGGATGGGAACGTACGGGGATACTTGTCCGCGAAGTGACGGAGGTCCTTCTCGCCTACTCTCGCTTTGAGGATCTCGGCGACACGCTGCTCGATCGGGCGCCGTTCCTCCTCGGAGACGAGCGCGCGGGCGTCTACGGCGGTCTCCACCATCCGGACATAGTCCTGGTTGGCGAGGTAGACCTCTTCCAGTTGCCGGAGCACGATCCGCTTCACGGCCGGGTCCGTCGTCTGGCCCTTGGCTTCGAGCAGCAGGGGCAGCGCGGCGTTCAGTTGCCCCGTCGTGAGTAGGGTCGCGATCAACCCCAGGCGGGCCTGTGGAGCCAGGTCGGAGGCGGGATACTCCTCCAACAGGCGCCGGTAGTACGCGCCGCCCTCCTCGTAATTCTTCCGGTCGCTCAGGACCTTGCCGAGCAGGAGATAGGCCTCAGGGATGTACACGCTCTGTGGTGAGCCCGCGATGACCTTTTGTAGAATTTCGACGGCCACGTCAGCCCTGCCTTCCCCGACCAAGCCTCTGGCGATGTCGATCTGGGCCTTGACCCCCTCCTCGGTCTTGGACGGAGCAGGCCGCGGCTTGGACGGAGCAGGTCGTGGCTGGGCATCGAGAGGCGCGCCGCCTGTCAAGAGCAGGCCGGTCGCCAGCATGGCAATGGCGAAGAGGCGCCCGGCTCTTCTCACGGATTGGGAAGGGAACCGCGCCAAGGGTCAGGGAGTGAGGTGTTCGGAGCGCACGTGCATGAGAAGTAGAGTCACTATATGAGCGGGGCGAAATGAAGTCAAGCGAGGCGTGTGGTAGACTGACCGCCGAATGCACACTTGCATGCTCACAGGGGCGAGCGCGTTCCTGCTCGCGGCCGGCCTGTCGTTGGCGATGGCCGTGGAGGGCGACCTGCCGAAGGAAGTCATCGCCAAGGACGGTGCGCCCATGGTTCTGGTGCCGGCCGGGGTATTCTGGATGGGGCTTCCGGAGGGCGTGGGGCTGGACGACGAGCAGCCCCGCCACAGGGTGTACCTGGACGCGTATGCTATCGATAAGTACGAGGTCACGACGGAACGGTACGCCAAGTTCCTGGAATTCGCGGGATGGCAGAAGCCGTTGAACTGGGACATGGTCAAGTTTCCGGACCATGCCACTCGTCCTGTCGTCGGAGTCACCTGGAGCGATGCCGATGCCTACTGCCAGATCAACGGGCGGCGGCTACCCACCGAAGCCGAGTGGGAGAAGGCCGCCAGAGGGACGAACGAGCGGCCGTTTCCCTGGGGGATGAACCCCCCAAACCCGACGCTCGCCCTGTTCGGCCAGATGAGCAAGTTCTCCTACGATCTTCTCACACCGGTCGGCAGCTATCCGGGAGGCGAAGGGCCGTATGGCGCCTTCGATCTGGCGGGCAATGTCGCGGAATGGGTCCAGGACTGGTATGACGGCGAATACTACAGAGAGAGCCCCGAGAAGAACCCGCAGGGGCCGCGGACGGGCCAGTACAAGATGGTGCGGGGTGGCTCGTGGTCGGATATGCCGGTCTACCTGCTGTCAGGCAGCCGTACTTCCAAGCTCCCGCCGGAGACCCGCAACGCCTTCATTGGCTTCCGCTGCGCCCAATCCGCCAAGTGAGGCGCTTGGGGTCTGGCTCATTTTCTTCCGAGAAAATGTGCCTGACCCCGTTTTCGCACCCTACGGCTGTGGGGTCCTGTCGGCGAGTCACCCTGACGTGCTCAGGCGGCTTCCCTGTCGCAGCCCCGCAGACTCAGGTGTGCCGCCTTCCGCTCCGCCAGGGTCCCACTCGCTGCCACCCCGCCGCCTTCGGCGACATCGGCGCCACCCGCGTTGAAGCGCGTCGCTTATTTCAGCGACACCGCGTTCCCGCTACAGTCGACGTCTTCTCCGCTGCGGGGCGCGTCGTCTCCGAGCTTCCAGTGCTTGGGGGTCACCTCGAAGGGGCGGCCTTTGATTGAATAGAGTTTCGCTTTCTGGATCTGGACGTGGTCCTTGTCCAGGAACTTCACTTCCAGGATGAGCGCCTCGGTCACTCGGCGCAGCACCTTCACGACTGCCGGTACGGAGCGCATCTCGAATTCCCCCTGGATGTTCAGAGCCAGGCTGCTCTCCACGATCTTGCCCACCAGGTTGCCTTTCGTGTCGTAGAGAAACCCCCTCAACGTCATCTCGTTGTAACGACGATTGTGTTCGAACGAGAGGTGCGGCATGCCATCAATCTCGATGCTGGGCGCTGCGTTCCGGTAGTGGTTGGAGCCGATGTCGAAATCCATGCCTTATGCCTTTCCCTCTCTGGCTTGCGTCTGCTGGAAGCTCATGACCTTGATCGCCGCCTCACGCATCTCGGTAAAGATCACCTTGATGGACTCGCGGAAGTTGTCGGCGTCATGAGGATCCGTGAGCGGTTTCCCCAGTATCTGTAGTGCTGCTGCCTCTCCGAGCAGCCGGTAGGGTGTCTTATAGGGTTTGTTCGTGTCCTCGCCTTCAATCGCCTGCCCGTACAGCCGGTACCGGACGGGCAGGTTTTTCTTGTGCTCGTCGGCGACCTCCCGTCCAGCCTGCTCCGCGATGTGGGAGAGGAGCGTCGCGTGGAACGCCTTGAGGATGGCCGTGGTGCGCTCGGGGTCCACGGCGGAAAACGTGCCGCACCCGTTGGTGATGGCGAACAGGAGGAGATAGGTGAGCTCCCACTCCGCGACGTTGAGCTGGAGCTGGTCGAGGCCTTTCAGGTCCACCACCTTGCCGATGTGCTGCGCCAGCCAGTTCTGTTCAACGACGCCGAAGGCCAGGTCGGAGAACTCCTGGCCGACCTCCTCCGGCGACGCTTGCGGCATGGATCAGAACGCCTCGATCTTACCGAGGCGGCAGTGGTCCATCCTGATGAGGTGGAAGCGGCCCTGGTCGTCAGCCACCAGGAACCCAGGCAGGTTTCCATGGCCCGGCAGGAGGACTTCCAGCACTGGATAGGTCGCGGTATGGGTAAAGGCCGGGTGGGGCTGGCCGTTGCCCTCGATGATGTCGGTGATGGTGAAACGCCTCATGCCGTTCTCTCCGTTGCTTCGTGGTGAAACTATCTTGAGTATACCGAGTATACCATGTCGCGCCTCCGAATCAATACCAAGCGGGCGCGTTTGACGATCTCCGCCAGACATGCTATCAGAGTCCGGCCTTTCCGTAGCTCCTACACAGAGAGACACACCTGTCATGAGCACACGGCAGAAGCTCGTCTGGGTCGCCGCGCTGTACTTCGCCGAAGGCTTTCCGTTCGGTATGGTCATGGATGCCATCCCCGTCTACCTGCGCCTGCAAGGCGTGAGCCTCGCGGATATCGGCCTGTTGGGCCTGGTCGGGCTCCCATGGACGCTCAAGTTCCTCTGGGCGCCGGCCGTGGACGTCTGGGGCCACCGGCGCACGTGGGTCTGGGCCTGCCAGGCGCTGATGTGTCTGCCGCTCGTCGTCCTCGCCGGCTCGCACGCGCAGGGCGGAATCTGGCTCCTCTGGAGCGTCCTGATTCTGCTCTCCGTCCTGTCGGCGACCCAGGACATTGCGGTCGATGCGTACACCATCGAGTTGCTGGAGAAGCACGAGCTGGGCGTCGCCAACGGCGTGCGGGTGACCGCCTATCGCATCGCTCTGATCGCGGCCGGCGGGCTCGTGGTGGCGGCGGCAGGGCTCGCGGGTTGGGGCCTGGTGTTCATCGGCGCGGCTGTGCTGATGGGCCTCCTTTCCCTGATCTCTTCTCGGGCTCCGCTGGCGGATGCCGCAACTTCCGCAGCACCACCGCGACCGCCTCGCTCGGCGTCCGACGCCGTCCGCGCTCCGCTGGAGGAGTTTTTCGCGCGGCCCGGTTTTCTGGCCGTGGCGGCCTTTGTCCTGACCTTCAAACTGGGCGACATGGCCATCGGCCCCATGATCAAGCCCTTCTGGGTGGACCGGCAGTTCACGCCGGTCCAGATCGGATTGGTGCCGGGCACGCTGGGTGTCGTGGCGACGATCGGAGGAGCGTTGATCGGGGGAAGCCTGACCAGTCGGTGGGGGATCTACCGGGCGCTCTGGGTGCTCGGCATTTTCCAGGCGGTGTCCAACCTGGTCTATGCCACGGCCGCGGCGCTGCCGCCGACCACGGCGCTGATGTACGTCGCCTCGCTGGTGGAGTCGTTCTGCGGGGGGCTGGGCACGGCCCCCTTCCTGGCGTTTCTGATGAGCATTTGCTCGAAGGCTCACGCAGCCACACAGTACGCTCTCTTGAGCGCGTTGTTCGGCCTGACTCGCGCCCTCTCCGGGGCGTTTTCGGGAGTGGCGACCGAGGGGATGGGCTACGCCGCCTACTTTACCGCGACGTTCTTCCTCGCGTGGCCGGCATTCCTGTTGCTGCCGTGGGTGAAGGACTGGGCAGGGGAAGGGCATGAAAAAGGGGAGGGCCCGTAACGGACTCTCCCCTCGTACAGCAACGAGCTAAGCGGTGTGCTTACTTAGGATTGGCGTTGACCTTGGTGGCGTCCTTAATCTGGTTCTCAGTCACGCCCTTGGTGGTCACGTGGCCGGGACCCACGACGGCGGGCAGGCGCGAGTCCTGACTATGCTTCAGCTGGGTCTCATCCGCCACGCCTCCGTGGGACTCCCTATTTTGTTTTTTCAGCTCTTTCGGGGCATCTTCAGCGGCCTTTAATCCCGCCTTGTCGCCGGTGGCCGTGGTGCCGCCGTCGGGGTTCGGGTAGCCTTCATGCCTCTTCTTCAACATGGCCGGATTGGCGAACACCGACGAGGCCATGAAGATGAATCCTGTCACGAGTGCGATCGTAAGCAGCGCGCGTTTCATGGGATCCCTCCTTACTTATGGAATGGATAAAACCGTTTCGTCGAAAAGGACCTCTTACGGAAAGTGCGAATGTTCCAACGACGATAACCTGATTCAACGGGCCCTGTCAAGGGGCTAGGACCGGTGATGGCGCCGCGGGCCGCGGCCCCGGGGGCGGGCGGCGGCATGCGCCGGCAGGCGGATGATGACCGCTGTGCCCTGGTCCGGGCCGCTGGCGATGGAGATCTGCCCCCGGTGCTCTTCGATGATCTTCTTGACGGACGCCAGTCCGAGCCCGGTGCCGGCGGCCTTGGTGGTGAAGCCGGGCTCGAAGATCTTGCCGATGTGCTCGGTGGGAATCGGCGCGCCGTCGTTCCGGATTGTGATGGCCACTTCGTGCCGCCCACGCGCGCCCTTGTGGGGCACCGCCTGCAGGTGAATGTGCCCGTGGGTCGTCATGGCCTCGAGGGCGTTTTTGAGGATGCTCAGGAAGACCTGTTGGAGCTTGCCCTCGTCCACTTTGACGGCCGGGAGCGAGAGGGAGAAGTCCCGGGTGACCGTGATGGCGTTCTTTTCCAGGTCCTCGGTGATGACCGCCAGCGCACTCTCGAGGACCTCGGGGATCCGGACCACGCGCGGGTGCAGGTCCAGAGGCTTGGCGAAGTCGAGGACCTCATTGAGAATGGCCTCGATGCTGGTCAGTTCCAGGTAGGCCTTCTCGATCCGCTGCAGCACCTCCGCGCTCGCCGGATCCTCGGCGGCCGTGCCACGTCGGACGGTCTCTTCCATTTCGAGGCGGGTCTTGGTCAGAGGGCGCTGGATTTCCTGTTCGAGGAAGGCCGTCACTTCCCGGATGGCCTGTTGCCGCTCGTGCCGGAGCATCAGTTCGTGGGCCTCATGGGGGTCGTGCGCCAGCATGGAGCCGGCGGCCTGCCCGGCCAGCGCGACGCTGCTTGCGGCGTCGGTTCGTTCCCGGAGGGGAGAGGCGGCCGAACCTGGCCCCAACGTGGGGAGCAGCGCGGCCAAGTGCTCCAACAGGGGAGCGGCGGCCCTGGCCATGTCCGCGTTGTAGACGTCCGGCGTTTTCGACCCCAGGAGAATGGTCCCGATGAGATCCTGTCCCTTTTTGAGCGGCAGGACCATCGCCGTCTTGAACTTGTCCTTGTACAGTTCCTTGTAGTCCAGGAATCGTCCCTGGGTGGAGGCCAGATCCCGGTCCACCCGCGGCTTTTTATGCCGGATGACCCACCCGGCGGCGGACTCTTCCAGCGTCAGCGTCTGGCCTTCCCGCCATTCGCAGTGCCCTGGCGTGTGGGACAGCAGGGTCGTGAGGGTTTTCGAACGAGGCTCGTGCCGGGCCAAGAGCGTGCGGTCGTACGGGATCACGGACCGGATCTGAGCCATAAGGGGCTCGAGCCCTCCCGCTCCGGTCTCACCAGGAGGGGTCACGGTTGGAACCGCGGCGTGGGCCGGCATGCTGGCCTTCACCAGCGCTGCCTCGAGCTCCTCGGCTGCTTCCACCAGATTCCTCCGGTCCTTGTCCGAGAACGTGACAATGTCCTTGCGCCCGATCACGAGGGCCCCGCAAACCCGCTTGGAGACCTGCAAGGGAATGGTGAGGAGCGAACGGTGGGAGGGGGCCGTCATCCGGATGCGGACCGTCCGCTGGCGCGCGGCGCCGTTGCCCGCGGCGCCGTCGAACCCGACCTCCGGATGCGACAGCGCTCTCACGACGGCCTGAATCTCTCGGGGGGCAAAGCCCCTGTGCGCGTGAGACACAAAGGGGCCGAACCCATCCTCCTTGAGCGCGATCAGGGCCATGTCCGCGCCCAGATCGTTCAGGGTGTCGTTGAACGCTTTCTGCAGGGATGTCGGGAGTTGCACCGTTCAGCGGTCCTCCATCAATAATAATGGTGATGGCTTTACGGCATTGTAGCAACGTCTGATGGGACTCGCAATCATCCGCCCACTCGTGTTGCAAGGCCTGGTGGAATGTAGGATACTACCGCCGCGTGTCCGTCGGCTGCGCTTATGGAGAGGTCACCGGTGATTCATCGCGCCGGCATCATCGCGGCTCTCGTTGTGGCTGGCCTCTTGGCGTGGTTCGGAGATGCAGCCGGTCAGCGGCTCAAACAGAAACCCGATCTTGACGAGGGAGGGCGGATTTACAAGCAGAACTGCGTGAACTGTCACGGGATCTCCGGCAAAGGTGACGGGGCGGCGGCGGAGAAGCTGAATCCCAAGCCGACGGATTTGACATCACCAGCCACGCAGGCCCGAAAAGACGCCGAACTGCTGGAGGTCATCAAGCTCGGCCGGCCAGGTACGGCCATGCCCGGCTGGATGAGCGAGATTGATGAGCGCGAGATGCGGGACGTGCTGGCCTATGTCCGCACGCTGGCCGCCAAGTAGGAATGGACTTTACCGGATCAGTCGTGGCGATCCCGGGAGGAACCGGTGGTCTCGGCCGGGCGGTGACGCTCAGCTTCCTCCGGGCGGGCGCGACGGTCGTGACCACCTGCGTGATGCCGCCCGAGCAGGATCGACTCGCGAAGGAAGCCGGGGCGCTGTCGGCCCGCCTGAGCTGTCTCACGGTCGATGTGACAGATGAGGGCGCGGTCAGACGGCTCGCCGAGGAGATCGTCGCCCGCCACGGCCGGGTGGATGTCCTCGTCAACATCGTGGGTGGGTTTGCCGGTGGGAAGCCCGTATGGGAAACCGACCAGGCGACCTGGGACCGCATGCTCAACCTGAACCTCCGATCGGCCTATCTCTGTTCGAAGGCCATCGTGCCTCAGATGATCAAGCAAAACCGCGGGTGGATCGTGAACGTGGCTTCCCGATCCAGCCTGAAGGGCGACGCGGGGCTGTCCGCCTACGCGGCCTCCAAGGCGGCCGAACTGGTCCTGACCCAGAGCCTGGCGGAAGAGCTCAAGCCTTACCACATCAATGTCAACGCGGTTCTGCCCAGCATCATCGATACGGAGGCCAACCGCCAGGCAATGCCCAACGCGGACCACAGCCAGTGGCCTAAACCGGAGGCCATTGCCAAGGTCATTCTGTTCCTCTGCTCCCCGGACGCCGAGGTGATCCACGGCGCGGCGATTCCAGTATACGGACGCGTGTGAGCACCCTCATTGACTTTGGACGGGACGTCTGCGGGGACCTGAGCCAGGCCGAGGCCTGCGAGTGGCTGGTCACCAACGGGCTCGGCGGGTACGCGTCCGGCACGGTCGCCGGCCTGCTGACGCGCCGCTATCACGGTCTCCTCGTGGCGGCGCTGAAACCGCCGGTCGGGCGTACGCTCTTGGTTGCTAAGCTCGATGAGACCGCCGAGCACGCCGGCCGCACGTATCCCTTGTTCACCAACCGCTGGCGAGATGGATCGATCTCCATTCATGGGTACCGGTACCTCGAACAGTTCCGGCTGGAGGACACGATCCCGGTCTGGACGTATGCCCTCGCCGACGATCTGCTGGAGAAGCGGGTCTGGATGGAGCCGGGCGCGAATACCACCTACCTGCGCTACGAGCTGGCGCGCGGCGCCGGTCCCGTCGCCTTGAGCATCAAAACCCTGGTGAATTACCGAGACCACCACGGCAGCTCGCGGGGGAACGGCTGGCAGATGCGCGTCAGCGCCGAGGACCGTGGACTCACCGTGGTGGCGTACGATGGCGCCGTCCCGTTCCATCTGCGGTCGGACCGGGGACGGTGCGAGACGGCGCATGACTGGCACTGGGGGTTTGACCTTGCCATGGAACGCGCCAGAGGCCTGGAAGACCACGAAGATCACCTGTGCGTCGGGACGATCCGCGGGACAGTCGAGGAGGGGAAGCCGCTCACGATCGTCCTCAGCACCGACCCCGGCGCATCATTAGATGGAGCGAAAGCCCTTGAGCGGCGCACGCGTCAGCAGAGCGCGCTCCTCGGCGCCTTTGCCAAGGCGCAGCCGGCTCTCGCGAAAAACGTGCCGGCGTGGGTGGAGCAGGCGATCTTCGCCGCCGACCAGTTCATCGTGGATCGGCCTTCCCCGGCTGACTCCGACGGCCGATCCGTCATCGCGGGATACCATTGGTTCGCAGACTGGGGCCGCGATACGATGATCACCCTGCCCGGGCTCACGCTGACGACAGGACGTCCCGCCATCGCCCGCCGGATCCTGAAAACGTACGCGGCCTTCGTGGACCGTGGCATGGTGCCCAACCGGTTTCCCGATGCCGGCGAGAAGCCTGAGTACAACACCGTGGACGCCACGCTCTGGTACGTGGAGGCGATCCGCGCCTATCATGCGGCAACAGACGATGACCGGCTGGTGCGGGAGCTGTTCCCCGTGCTGGCCGAAATCGTGGACTGGCACCGGCGGGGGACCCGTTACGGCATCCACCTGGACCACGCCGACGGATTGCTCCGGGCCGGCGAGGAGGGCATGCAGCTCACGTGGATGGATGCCAAGATCGGAGGCTGGGTCGTCACGCCGCGCATGGGCAAGCCGGTGGAAGTGAATGCCCTCTGGTACAATGCGCTGAGGGCCATAGCGGCGTTCGCCCGGATCGCCCAAAAGCCCGCCGGGGAATACGCAGAGTTGGCTGATCGCGCCGAGGCCGGGTTCGACCGGTTCTGGAACGAGTCGCTGGGGTATTGCAATGACGTGCTGGACGGGCCGGACGGGGACGATCCGTCCTTGCGGCCGAATCAGATTTTCGCGGTGTCGCTGCCGGCCAGCCTTTTCGACTTGGACCGTCAGAGAGCCATCGTGGATGTCTGCGCCCGTCATCTCTTGACGTCGTACGGGCTGCGGACCCTGGCTCCGGATCACCCGGCGTACGTGGGCCAGTACGGCGGGGACCAGCGCAGCCGCGATGCGGCCTATCACCAGGGCACCGTCTGGGGATGGCTGCTCGGCCCGTTCGTGACGGCGCACCTCAAAGTCTATCGGGACCCGGTCCAGGCGCAGTCGTTTCTGGAACCCATGATCCGACATCTCGGGTCACACGGCCTCGGGACCCTGAGCGAGATCTTCGACGGCGATCCTCCCTTCACGCCGCAAGGGTGCATCGCGCAGGCCTGGACCGTTGCCGAACTGCTCCGGGCATGGGCGGAAATCGCGGCCTTCAAGAAACAACCCACGCGCGCGACTTCACGCAAGGGCAGGCGTTAAGACGTGCTGGATCAGGATGCGCTCAAAATGATGGCGGCCGAAGCGGCGGTCGAGTACGTCCGGGACGGGCAGATCGTCGGTCTGGGGACCGGCTCGACGTTCCGCCATGTCGTCGCCAAACTGGCCGAGCGGGTGAGGGAAGGCCTGCGCATCCGGGGCGTGCCGACCTCCCTCGAGACGGCGCGTCTGGCGATGCACGCCGGTATTCCCCTGCTGGCCGATGACGGTGAATGGGCCATTGATCTGGCCCTGGACGGCGCGGATCAGGTGGACCCGCAGTTGAACCTCATTAAAGGCGGGGGCGGAGCGCTGCTGAAGGAGAAGATCGTGGCGTCGGCGGCGGCCCGGTTCGTGGTCGTCGTGGACGAAACCAAGCGGGTGCCGGCGCTGGGCGGCGCCTTCCCGCTCCCCGTGGAGGTCGTGCATTTCGGCTGGGGCACGGTGGCCAGGAAGCTGGAGCGGCTCGGCTGCCGGGTGGAGCCCCGGATGAAAAACGGAACGCTCTTCATCACGGAGGCGGGCCATCTCATCATGGACCTGTGGTTCCAGAAGATCGAGGACCCGGCGAGACTGGAGACCGAACTGGAGATGACCCCTGGGGTGGTCTGCTCGGGGCTCTTCGTCGGGCGCGCCGACCTCGCCGTGGTCGCCACGCAGCAGGGCGTCATCACGCTCAACCGTCCGTGAAGATCATCCGGCTCTCTCCCAAGGCCAGGCTCCCAGTGAAGGGCTCGGACGGCGCGGCCGGCTATGACTTGTTCGCGAGCGAGGCGACTGTCATACCAGCGTCCATGGTCAGGGACGGGCGGGTGGAGATCGGGCATGCCCTCGTGGCGACTGGCATCGCCATCAGCCTGCCGTCCGGCCATGTCGGCCGGATCGGGTCGCGGTCCGGCCTCTCGACGCACCACAACATCGAAGTCGGCGCCGGCTGGATCGACCCTGATTACCGTGGGGAGCTCAAGATCGAGCTCAAGAACTTTTCCAACCGGGACTTCGTGGTCGAAGAGGGCATGCGGATCGCGCAGTTGCTCGTCTTGCCGTTCGCTTCGCCGGAGGTGGAGGTGACCGACGTGCTGCCCCGTTCGGCGCGCGGTGCGGGCGGGTTCGGGTCCACCGGCCTGCGATGAAGGTCATGACGCTCGATGCCCTCGCCAAACGGATCGCCGTGCGGCTCAAGCTCAAGAACCGAGATGTGCGCACGGCTCTGGCTTCGCGAAAATCGGACCTTCCGCCGGCCGTGGTCTCCCAGATCACCGAGATGGCCAGGACGCTGATCCACGAAGAGCTGGTGCGCCTCGACTCCAGGCATCATCCGGAGCGTTAATCCTCCCATGGCCCCCGGGAAAAAGATTGCCATCATCGGCGCCGGCAATATGGGCGGGGCCCTGATCGCCGGGATGCTAGCCGCCAAGTCGGCCGCGCCGGACGAACTCCACGCGACCGACATCCTGCCCCAGCGCCTGGAGCACCTCAAAGCCCGGTATCAGATCCAAGTCGGGATGGACAACCAGGCCGCCGCGGCCTGGTCGGATATCACGATCTTAGCGGTTGAACCTCAAGTGTTGGATTCTGTTCTGGACGACCTTCGTTCTGTGCTGACCGATACGAAGCTGATCCTCTCGGTGGCCGCCGGCTATCCGATCAGCCGGATCGTCGCGCACCTGTCACCGGGTGTCCGGGTCATCCGCTGCATGCCGAACACTCCGTCCGAAGTCCAGGCCGGGGTCTCGGCGATTGCCCTGGGCAGGAATGTCTCGCGCGAGGATGAGCGGCTTGCCCGCGCGGTCTTCGAGTCGGTCGGCAAGGTCGTGCTGGTTGACGAGCGCCTCATGGACGCTGTGACCGGTCTCAGCGGGAGCGGGCCAGCCTACATCTTTGTCATCATCGAAGCGTTAGCCGACGGGGGTGTGAAGATGGGGTTGCCGCGCGACGCGGCCCTGGCCCTGGCCGCGCAGACCGTGCTGGGCGCGGCGCGGATGGTCCTGGAGACCGGCGAGCACCCAGGAAGGCTGAAGGACCGGGTGGCCTCTCCGGGTGGCACGACCATCGCCGGCCTGCATACGCTGGAGCATGGCCGCCTGCGGGCTTCGCTGATCGAGGCCGTCGAAGCCGCGACGAAGCGCTCCCGGGAACTTGGATCGGAGTAGGGGCACGGCGCGCCGTGCCCCTACTTGCGGGTCCCGCGCCCACTCAGGTAGAGTACGTGTGTTATGGCGACCGAAATTCCCGTCATCCCCACTGACGCCAGGCTGGTCTACGAGCGCCCGTCCAATCCCCGCGACGTCCTCATCAAGGAGATGGAGAAGCGGAAGATTCCCATCAGCATCGGCAAGACCTGTCCGGTGAAGTGCACGTTCTGCTACGAGATCGACCATAGCTACCGCAAGACCGACGAGCCCGGCAAGACGACCCAGGAGGACTGGGACTTCATCCTGGACTACATCAGCAAGAAGCCGACTCGTTCGGGGGAGCTGTGGGTCTGGGGCGGGAACGAGTACATGGAGTGGACCGACCTCTTCCTCCACCCCAAGGCGATGGAGTGGCTGGAGGACTTCCTCAAGTACACCGACAAGAGCCTGCACATGTTCACGGTCGGCTACGTGCACGTGCCCAAGATTCACCAATTGGCGGCCCAGTATCCGAACCGGATGAACTTTGACCTGTCGGTGATCACCTTGCACAAGGACTATCGGAAGGCGCTCATGCCGCATGCGCCGTCGGTCAATCATTTGATGAAAGTCCTGGACGGGCCGGCGGTCACCTCCGCCAACTTCTACTCGTTCGATGCGCACACGATGTCCGAAGATGCCAGGACGATTTCCGGGATCAACACGAACGTCCTCCTGTGGATGGGCTGCCTCACGCCGCTGAAGGGCATGGAGGAAAAAACCGTGCAGATCCTCCGCCAGGGCAAGTCACACCTGCCCGAGGAGGCGCTACGGGTCTATGAGGCCGGCTTGCCCAACATCCAGACCATCCACACCGAGCCCAATATCACGGCCTTCCTGAATCGCCATAAGATCATCACGCTCTTTGACTCGCTGGGGCTGGAGAAGCGCGACATCGTGGTGATGGCCAAGAGCGTGTACCGGATTTTGACCATGTACCGGAAGAACCGCGCGCGGTTCCTGTGCGTGCCCAACGCGACCCTGGGCGGGGATTCCGACTGCACGATCCTCCTGACTTTCGACGACATCCTGAAGCGGCTCAATGGCGAGAAGGTCATCCACCTGCCCAAGGTCGTCATCGAGAGCCCGCGCGGCATCGACTGCGATATCAGCGGGGTGACCCTGGAGGAGTTCGAGGCCAAGGCGCGCTGCAAGGTGCGGATTCTTCACAAGGTGAACACGAAGCTCGCCGACACGAAACTCTGGCAACATGGATACCTGAGCCACTACATCCGCGATTACTTGTCCAACTCGGCCTCGAGAGAATTCGAGCGGATCCCTATCGCGGCGTGACCAACCAAAGGAGCCTCCCGTGGAATATTGGGTGAGAGTCGTCCTGACGGACAAAGAGGAACTGCGTTACAACAACGTCGTCCGGCACACCATCAGCGACGACATGGAGATCCTCGAGATCGATACCCCGAAGGAAGTCATCATCATCCCGATGCGGCAGGTGAAGTACATGATGTGCGACGCCGGCATCTTCCAGCAGAAGAAGGCGTGAACGCCGCGCCATGGGCCCCGCACGCATCGTAGCCCTCCTCAGCGCCGCTGTCATCGCCGTAACCGGTTGCGTGACGAAGGAGACCTACAATGCGCAGGTCAACCGGACGAACAACTTCCAGCGGCAACTGGCGGAGGAAGAGAAGCACAGCTCCGGTCTGACGGCCGAAATCGCCCGCCTCAAAAATCAGGTCGCTGAACTGGAAGCCCAGAGTCGAACGCTGACCGCCCAGCTCAACGATTCCAAGGCCAGGGTGGTGCGGTCGTTGGAGGAGGTGGGCCGGCTCCAAGACCAAATCAAACAAGCTCGAGCCGCCTCCTTGGAGCTGTCAGGCGCTGCTGCTTCCATGCCGAACGCGCGGGGCGTCCCACCGGCGTCCACGGAACCGCCCGATCGCCTGGACGAACTGGCGGGAGGGCCTGCCTCTATCTATCACGAGGTCAAGCAAGGGGAGACTCTCGCTGGCATCGCCAAACGCTACAGGATTTCGGTGAAGACCCTGCGCGAACTCAACGACCTCGCTGCCAACGACGGCGTCAAACCCGGCGACCGCCTCATCGTCGGCACGAAGAAGCCTTAATACAAAACTGTTCTGAGGACTTCCGTCAGGCGGGCGACAACATCGGCTGGGGCGAGTTTCGTGACGGTGCCGGTGCGGCGCTCCTTCAGCTCGACCTGGCCCTGAGAGAGATTCTTCTCGCCGATCACCACCTGGTAGGGGCAGCCGATCAGGTCGGCGTCGTTGAACTTCACGCCGGGACGCTCGTCCCGATCATCCATCAGCACTTCGATCCCGGCCTTCCCTAACTCCGTCTCCAGCGCCACGGCGGCTTCCAGGACCTTGCCCTTGTCGGCGAGCGGCAGCACATGCACGTGGAAGGGCGCGATCGGCGCCGGCCAGATGATGCCCTTCGCGTCGTGGTTCTGCTCGATAGCGGCCGCGGCGGTCCGTCCCACGCCGATCCCATAGCAGCCCATCACGATGACCTGCTCCTGCCCCTGCTTGTCCAAGTAAACGGCCTTCATCTTCTCGCTGTACTTGGTGCCCAGCATGAAGACGTGGCCGACCTCGATGCCGCGGACGATGCGCAGAGGCTTCGCGCAGCGAGGACAGGCGTCACCGGCGACGGCGTTGCGGATATCGGCATAGCGGTGCGGCGTGAAGTCGCGGCCTGGCGTCACGTCCATCCAGTGGGTGTCCGCGGCGTTTGCTCCTACGATGACGTTGGTCAGCGGCTTCACGGCGAGGTCCGCGATCAGCGTAACGCCGGACAGTCCGATGGGCCCGGCGAAGCCCACCGGCGCGCCGGTCAAATGCTCGACCGTGGTGGGATCGGCCATGACGAAGTCCGTGGCACCCAGCGTCTTCTTCAGCTTGGTCTCGTTGACGTCGTGATCCCCGCGGACAAGGATGGCGACGGTCTTCCCGTCCACGTGATACAGCAACGTCTTCACGAGTTGGGTGGCCGGCACTTTCAGGAAAGCCGTGACTTCTTCGACGGTCTTTTTCCCTGGCGTGGGGACGCGCCGTTTCTCGCGCAGCGTTTCGGGAGGGGGCTTATGGGCATGTTCCTGTAACTCCGCCCGCTCCACGTTGGCGGCGTACTCGCAGGCGTCGCAGATCGCGATGCCCTCTTCGCCGGTGTCGGCCAGGACCATGAATTCGTGCGACGAGGTGCCGCCGATCAGGCCGGTCTCGGCTTCTACCGGGCGGAAGGTCAGGCCGCAGCGGGTGAAGATGGCCTTGTACGCCTCGTACATCTTCCGGTAGCTCTCCTTCGCGCCGGCCTCGTCAGTGTCGAACGAGTAGGCGTCCTTCATGATGAACTCGCGCCCGCGCATCAGCCCGAAGCGCGGCCGGATCTCGTCCCGGAATTTGGTCTGGATCTGGTAGAAGTTCGCCGGCAGTTGCCGGTAGGAGCGGACTTCGCGCCGCACCAGGTCCGTGATGACCTCCTCGTGGGTGGGCCCGAGGCAGAAGTCCCGCTCGTGCCGGTCCTTGAACCGGAAGAGCTCCTTGCCGTAGAAGTCCCAGCGGCCGGTCTCCAGCCAGAGCTCCGCCGGCGAGGCGATCGGCATGAGCACCTCCTGCCCCCCCGCCTTGTTCATCTCTTCGCGGACGATGCGTTCGACCTTCCGGATGACGCGCAGGCCCAGCGGCAGGTACGTGTAGATGCCGGCGGCGACCTTGCGGATCAGGCCGGCGCGCAGCATCAGCCGATGGCTGACGATCTCCGCTTCCCCCGGATCCTCCCGGAGGGTGGGAATCAGCAGCTGCGACTGACGCATTACCGGGGCCAGAGGTTGAGGATGTCGTTGCGGAAGGCGTAGAGCATCAGGCAGATCAGGAGAAAGATCCCGACCTGCTGGGCCAGTTCGCGGCTGCGGATGCTCAAGGGCTGGCGCTTCACCGCTTCGATCGCGAAGAACGCCAGGTGCCCGCCGTCGAGGACCGGGATCGGCAGCAGATTGAGCACGCCCAGATTGATGCTGAGGATGGCGATCAGGAACACGTAGTTCGAGAAGCCCTGCGTCGCGGCGTCCCCTGAGATCTTGGCGATGGTCAGCGGACCGCCGATGTTGTCGGTCGAGATCTCGCGGGTGATCATCTTGGCGATCCCCACGATGGTGAGCTTAGTCCAGCCCCACGTAGCTTCGAGTCCGTCTACCGGCGCCATTAAGAAATGCTCGCTTCGGAGGAGGGCCCTGTTCGCCTTGGTGATGCCGATCTGTCCGATTTCGATCTCAGTCCCGTCGGCCAGCTTCTCCTTCCTGGGGGCCGGCGTGATCGTCAGGGTCTCGGTTCGCCCGTCGCGCTCGACGACGAGCGGCAGCGGCTTGCCGGCACTGCGCTTGACGATGTCCGTCATCTCGTTCCAGGTGGTGATGCGCTTGTCGCCGATCTGGACGATCCTGTCGCCCTTGTGGAGGCCGGCGGCCTCGGCCGGGGAGCCGGGCACGACCGCTTCCACGTTGGAGGCCAAGTCGGCGAAGGAGGGCACGAACAGCGGCGCGCCGGCTGCCAGCCAGGCGGTAAAGATGAGGTAGGCCAGCAGGAGATTGAAGACCGGACCGGCCGCGACGATGGCCGTGCGCTTGAGGAGAGGCGCGTGGGCGAACGACCGCTTCTTGTCTTCTTCGCTCACCTCGTCACCGAGGTCCTCGCCCAGCATCTTCACGTAGCCGCCGAGCGGGATCGCGGAGATGACGTACTCGGTCTCGCCGACCTGGCGGCCGGCCAGTTTCGGCCCGAAGCCGATGGAGAACTTCAGGACCTTGACCCCGCAGCGTCGGGCGACCCAGAAGTGGCCGAATTCGTGGAAGGCGACGAGGGCGCCGAGGGCGATCACGAAGGCGAGCGCGTAGAACCCGTAGTGCTGGATGGCTTGCATGCGCGACGTGTCTCTTGCGAACGTGCTCCCTAGTGTATCACAGAGGCGGACGCGATTACTTCACCGCGGCAGGCGCCGACAGCGAGTTCACGACCTCACCGGCTTTCGCGCGCGCGCAGGCGTCCGTGTGCAGCGCGTCTTCGATCGTCGAGACCTCGACCGGGTTGTGCGCGTCCATGGTCCGGCGGATGGTCTCGGCGATGCCGAGGAAGCCGATCCGACGGTCCAGGAAGGCCTGCACAGCCACTTCGTTGGCGGCGTTCATGGCGGCGGGCATCGTGCCCCCGGCACGCAGGGCTTCGTAGCCGAACTGGAGGCAGGGGAACTTGTCGTGGTCGGGATTGAAGAACGTCAGCGTGCCGATCTGGGCCAGGTTCAGAGAAGGGAGATCCAGCGGGACGCGCTCCGGGTAGTTCATCGCGTAGGCGATCGGGGTCCGCATGTCCGGAAGGCCGAGCTGGGCGATCACCGAGCGGTCCGCATACTCGACGAGCGAGTGGATGATGCTTTCGCGGTGGACCACCACCTCGATCTTCGAGGCGGGGATGTCGAACAACCACCGGGCCTCCACGACTTCCAGGCCCTTGTTCATCAGGGTCGCCGAGTCGATGGTGATCTTGTCGCCCATCTTCCAGTTCGGATGCTTGAGGGCCTGCTCGACCGTGACGTCACGCAGTTGCTCCTTGGTCAGGTTCCAGAGCGGGCCGCCCGAGGCGGTGAGAATGAGCCGGTGGATGTCCTCCACGCGGTGCCCTTCCATGGACTGGAAGAGCGCGCTGTGCTCGCTGTCTACGGGAAAGATCCGGACTCCGCGCTTGCGGGCCTCCTCCTGCATGAGGCGCCCCGCCATCACCATCGGCTCCTTGTTCGCCAGGGCGATGAACTTGCCGGCCTTGATCGCAGCGAGCGTGGGCACGAGCCCAGCGCCGCCGACGATGGCCGAGATGACGAGATCGGCTTCCGCCAGCGTGGCGGTTTGCATGAGCCCATCCGTCCCGCTCAGGATCGTCGTCTTCAGGCCCTTGCACCGCGCGCGCAGGCGCTCCGCGGCGGCCTGGTCGGCCATGGCGACGACGGCTGGGGAAAACGTCCGGACCTGCTCTTCGAGCTTGTCCACGTTATTGCCGGCCGTGAGGCCGACCGCCTGGAACTTCTCAGGGAATTTGCAGATGATGTCCAGGGTGTTGGTGCCGATGGACCCGGTGGAACCCAGGATGACGATGCGTTTCATGCGTGTCGGTGCCTCAGGAAGCTCGTAGCGCGAGAAGGCCATAGTAGAATACCGGTGTTGTGAAGATCAAGCTGTCCACGCGATCCAGCATGCCGCCGTGGCCGGGGATGAGCCGGCCGGAATCCTTGACGCTGGCGCTGCGCTTCAGGGCTGATTCGCAGAGATCGCCGAGCGGCGCCGCGAGGCCGATCAGGAGGCCCAACCAGACGGTCTCGCTCAGGCTCAGTGAGTCCAAGAACCAGGCGCGGCAGGCGAACGCGGTCGCGACGGACCCGAGCAACCCGCCGACGGCTCCCTCCCAGGTTTTCCTCGGGCTGATGGCCGGCGCCAGGGGATGTCGCCCCAGCAGGGTGCCCACGTAATAGGCGGCCGTATCGTTGGCCCACGTCACCAGGAAGAGGAAGAAAATCAGAAACGGCCCGTTGGCGAGCCGGTCAATCAGGATCAGGTGGCCGAGAAGCCACGCCACATAGAAGACCCCGAACGCGACGACGGCGGTGTCGAGAAGCCCGGTTTTGAGGTCGCGGCCTGATAGCGCGTGGCTCAGGAGAATCGCCATGATGATGAGGGTGAGGGTCGCCGGTTCGGGCAGGCGACTGGGGACGGCGAACCCGGTGGTGATCAGGAGCCCGCAGAGAAGACCAAGACCCATGGGCGGGGAGAATCGGTGCGGGAAGTGCATGCGGTAGTACTCGTATTGGGCCAGGAGGATGCCGGTGGCGACGAAGATCGTGAAGGCGACCGGCGGCAGGTAACGAACCAGCAGATAGAACAGCGGAAAAAAGACGAGGGCCGAGTAGACCCGCCGCGGATCCACTAAGCGGTCCTTTTACCAACCTGGTCGTCCGGAGGGTCGAGTTGATCGCGGGTCTGGCCGAAGCGCCGTTCGCGCCGCTGGTAGTCGAGCAGGGCCAGCAGGGCCTCGCGCCGGCGGAAGTCCGGCCAGAGCGTGGGCGTAAAGTACATCTCCGTGTAGGCGAGTTGCCAGAGTAGGAAGTTGCTGATGCGCGTCTCGCCGCTCGTTCGGATGAGGAGGTCCGGGTCCGGAAGCCCGTGGGTGGAGAGGTAGCCTTCCAGTAGGTCTTCGTCGATCTGATCAGGCTTGACGACGTCGTTCTTCACGTCCTCGGCGAGCCGGCGGACGGCGTCCACGATCTCCGAGCGTCCGCCATAGCTCAGCGCGACGGTCAGATTGAGCGTGTCGAGGTGCGCGGTCGCCCGCTCCACTTTGCGCACCCACGCCAGCGCGGATTCGGGCAGGGTGTTGATGCGCCCGATGGCTCGGAAGCGGGCGCCCTGTTCGATGAGCGCTTCCATTTCCATCTGGAGGTAGTGCTCGAGCAGCGACATCAGCGCGTTGATTTCGGACGCGGGCCGCTTCCAGTTTTCCTGAGAGAAGGCGTAGATCGTCAGGGCCTTGATGCCGAGGTCTCGGCAGAGGGTGATCATCTCCCGAACGGATTTGATCCCTTCGGTATGTCCAGCCATCCGGGGCAGCCCCCGCTGGGCGGCCCAGCGGCCGTTCCCGTCCATGATGACAGCGATGTGTCGGGGCAGCAGGTCGGGGGTCAGCAGCGACTGCAGTTCTGCCTCCGACAGATGTCCGAGCTCGGAGGCGGTCAGCTTTGTCATGGGGGGAGTCTATCGAGAAGCCCTGACATTGTCAAACACGGCTGAGGTTCCCGATCGCCTGTCGTAACGGGCACGCGTCGCATGCCGAAGTGTGTCCCCCTATGCTATACTCCGCTCGTTTTTTCGGCACAGGTGTGCGGGATCCTTCACACGAGCGAGGCCATGGATGTCCTGAAAGACATGCAGCACGGTGGCCACGAGCAGGTCGTGTTCTGTCAGGACGACTCCGTGGGGCTGCGCGCGATCATCGCGATCCACAGCACGGTCCTGGGTCCGGCCGTGGGTGGGGTCCGCATGTGGCCCTACGCCTCGTCGGAGGAGGCGTTGCGGGACGTCCTGCGGCTCGCGCAGGCCATGACTTACAAGGCCGCGGTGTCCGGGCTCCCGCTCGGCGGCGGGAAGGCCGTGATCATCGGCGATCCCCGGCGCGTGAAGACCGAGGGCCTGCTGCGGGCGTTCGGGAGGGCGGTCGAGGGACTCAACGGGCGCTATCTCACCGCCGAAGACGTGGGCATGACCGTCGCGGATATGGAGATCGTCCGCAAGGAGACCAGGTACGCGACCGGCACGTCGGAGAAAAAGGGCGGCAGTGGCGATCCGTCCTATCCGACAGCGAAGGGCGTGCTCTACGCCATCGAGATGTGTCTCAAGGAGGTGTACGGGGATCCGTCCGTGCAGAATCGCACCGTGGCCATCCAGGGCGTCGGGAAGGTCGGCTATCAGTTGGGAGAACTGCTGGCGACGGCCGGCGCCCGGCTCATCATTGCCGATACGGATCCACAGCGGGCCATGCTGGCGCGACGCGAGTTTGAGGCCTGGCGGGTCGAGCCCGACGAAATATTACAAACAGAGTGTGATGTCCTCTCGCCGTGCGCGCTGGGCGGCGTGCTCACCCGCAAGACGATCCCCAAGCTGCGCTGTCGCGCGATCGCCGGCGCCGCCAACAATCAGATGGAAGACCCGTCCGACGCCAGGCGGCTCGAGGAGCGCGGCATCCTCTACGCGCCGGACTACGTGGTCAACGCCGGCGGGATCATGAACATCCTGGTCGGTCTCCAGGGTGGCCGCAAAGGCTACGACCGGGCCAGGGCCGAACGGCTGGTCAGGCAGATCCCCGCTACGCTCCACGCGATCTTCAGCAAGGCGCGCGCGGAAGGCCTCACCACGGCCCAGGCCGCCGACGCGCTGGCGGAAGACCGGCT
>JAXIOW010000122.1:0-8009 GCA_045403215.1 Nitrospirales bacterium
GACCCGGAAGACCTCGTTTTCCTGCTCAACGAATACCTGTCGTCCATGACGGACATCATTCTTCGGCATCGTGGGAACGTGAACAAGTACCTTGGCGACGGCATCATGGCGATCTTCGGCGCGCCGCGCGGCGAGCCCACCCATGCCTCGCTGGCCTGTTTCGCGGCCCTGGAGAACCAGGCGGCGCTCGCCCGGCTGCGGGAGGAGTGGACGGCGCGAGGCTCTCCGGAGATCGTCGCGCGCATCGGGATCAACTCCGGACCGCTGGTCGTGGGCAACATGGGGTCGCAGGCACGGATGGAGTACACTGTCATGGGCGACAGCGTGAACCTGGCGTCCCGCCTGGAAGGGGCCAATAAGTTCTACGACACGCTGATCCTCCTGGGCCCCCGGACGTACGAACTCGCTCAGCACGATATTGAGGCGCGGGAAGTGGATATGCTAAGAGTAAAGGGCAAGCTGGAGCCTGTGGTGGTGTATGAATTGCTGGCCCAGAAAGGGGCGCTTCCGGCGGAGAAGCGGCATGTGGTGGACGCGTACTTGAAAGGCCTGGCTCTGTACAAGCAGCGGGAGTTCGCCAAGGCAACGGAGCGCTTCGAAGCCGCGCTGGCTCTGGATCCGTCCGATGGGCCGTCCAAGGTTTACCTGCACCGAACGCAGGAGTACCTGGCGACCCCTCCCCCGCCCGACTGGGATGGCGTGTACGTGCTGAAGTCCAAATAGCCGCGTGTGGAGGTTCCGTTGAAACGCCATTCACGACTTGCCACTCCGCTCGTCACCCTGCTGTTGTTGAGCCTGTATGGTCTGACCGGAGTCGCGCTAGCCGACACCGTTTTCGTCCAGAGCAAGACCGCGAAGCTTCGCTCCGGGAAAACGTCCCTGGACAGCGTGGTGGCCGACTTGAAGTTCGGGGAGCCGCTCGAAGTGCTCAGCAAGGAGGGGAGTTGGTTGAAAGTCCAGACCGCGCGCGGGGCCAAGGGCTGGATCTTCGCCGGCAAGACGACGTCCACCAAACCCACCAGCAGCGAGGATGATGCCTTGACCAAGCTCGGCAAGAGCTTCAGAAAGACCGAAGCCGGAGACGTGACCGCCTCAGCCGGCGCCCGCGGTCTGGACAAGGTCTCGGAAGGATACGCCAATCGCGTTGGCATCACCCAGCGAGACCAGGACGCGGTGGACCGCATGGCAGCGTATCGCATACCCGACCAAGAGGTCGAAGATTTCCTGAAGAGCGGAGGGCTCGGCGAGTATGCAAGGTAAAACCACACAGACAATCGCCGCCGCGTGCGTCGCGCTCGTAATGGCCGGAGGATGGAGCGGATGCGCTGAGATTCAGCTCTCTACCGGGAACGAGCGACTGGACAAGATGATTCACGGCGGAACAACCCTCGTCAGGGGGCTCCTGCCGATCGGGTATGAGGAAGAGCAGTCCATCGGCGCGGCGATCGCATTACAAGTAATCGCCCGTTACGGGGGCGTGTACGACCAGCCGGACCTCACCCACTACGTCAACCTGGTTGGCCGGGCCGTGGCCCTCACCTGCGACCGGCCGGATATCCCCTATCACTTCGCCGTGCTCAACTCCGACTCGATCAACGCCTTCGCGGCGCCAGCCGGCTACATCTTCGTGACCCGCGGCCTGCTCAAGCAGATCCGCAACGAAGCCGAGCTGGCTGCGGTGCTGGGTCACGAGATCGCGCACGTCAGCCAAAAGCACATCCTCGAAGTGATCCGGCGGAGCAAGCAGATCGCCGGCGTCTCCGAGGCCGGGCTGGCCTACGCCCATCAGAACCCCGACGTGTTCAAGAACCTGATCGATGCGGCCGCCAAGAAGCTGCTCGATGAAGGACTCGATCAGGAGAAAGAACTTGAAGGCGACAGCCTCGGCGAGGTGTTCGCCGCCCGCGTGGGCTACGATCCCACCGCGTACGTGGGGCTCTTAAACCGCCTGCGCGCGCTGAAAGGCGACGATAAGGCCTTCTTCAAGACCCACCCTAACTTCTCTTCCCGTCTCAACGTCGTCCAGGAGGTCATCCACACACATGGGTGGAAGCCGAACGGCGTGCTGCTGGAAGATCGCTTCGCCCGCGTGCGCGCTAAGATCTAGAACTCCAGGCAGGCGAGACAGCGCGCGGGCTCGTTCTTTTCTTTGATTTCCTGCTGCGTCATGGTGAACGCCGCGCGGCACAATTCGCAGGTGCGGACCTCGAACACCGGCTTGTCATTTTCAAAGCGCGTCGGGAGCAGCAGGTCGGCCGGGTCGTACCCCAGCACCACGCCGTCCGGGAACTTCACGACCGCCAGCCGGACGTTGAACTTTTCCCAGGTGGCCGTCTGTCCCTTCCGGGCCAGGGGATGATCCGAGCTGACGTAGACCGGCTGCCCGTACTTTCGGTTCCGGAGATCCCGGAGGTTCCGAGCCGGGGGGGTCGCCACCGAAAAATTGCTCGCCTGTTTGAACGGTCCTTCTTCAGCACCCGGCATGGCGCTATCTATACCACCCGCTTTCAGAGGGGGTCAAGCTGGCCAGGGTGGGATCACCACCGGCACCGGCCTTCCTTCGCGGGCGGCGCGGTAGCAGGCATCAGCCATCGCCACCGCGCGGAGGCCGTCCTCTCCAGACACCGGTACGGGGGCTCCGGTTGAGAGGCTCTTGGCGAACGCCTCGAGGACCGTGATGACGGTCGACCGATCCGGCACTGCCTCCGTTTCCGCGACCGCACGTCCCTTGATCCGGGTCAGCAGGCTCCGATCGACATCCGCGATCCATTGACCGGCCCCTCCGACCGCCTCCACGCGGCAGACGCGCCCTCCCGACACCCGAGAGACTTCCACATAACAGAAGACTCCGTTGGACAACCGGAGCCGGGCCAGCGCGAGGTCTTCGACCCGACTGGTATGACGCTGCGCGAAGTCGGCGACCGCTTCCACCGCCTCGGTACCCGTCAGAAAACGGATGAGATCCAACAGGTGAATCCCAATCTCCAGAAGGACACCCCCGCCCGCCTGACTCGGATCGCCCAACCAGCGGTGCGGCGGCCGTTCGGCCCGCATCGCCAGGACAAGGTACTCCAGCGGGCCGACGTCTGCCAGACGATCCCGCAGGCGTGCCAGGACGGGTGTGAAGCGGAGCGTCTGGGCCGTCATGAGCGTGACGCCGGCATCGCGCGCAGCCCGAACCATCTCCCGCGCTTCGGCGACCGTCAACGCCAGCGGCTTTTCGATCAGCAGCGGCTTGCCGGCCTGTACGGCCGCCAGGCAGATTTCCCGGTTCAACGCCGGGGGCGTCACGACCACCACGGCCTCCACCTCCGCGCGCGTCACCAGTTCGCGCCAGTCCGGCACGAACAGGAGCCCGTGCTGATCAGCGAAGGCACGCCCTGCGCCCATGTCTCGCCTGGAGACGGCCGCCAGGTGGCACCCCGGGATCCCCTCCAACAGGTGCCGCGCATACCGGCTCCCGTGGCGGCCCAGCCCCACCAGCCCGATGCCGATGCTTCCCGACACCTTACCCGCTCGAGGTTTCACCGGTTACTTGACAACCTGTCTTCTCCATTGCTACATCTACCGAGAGTACCGCCAGACGGAAGGCACCGTTCATGGAGAAGATGACAGTCTATCAGAAGCCGAGCTGCTCCACCTGCCGCCAAGTGCTGGCCATCCTGCGTGAAGCCAAGGCCAAGTTTGAGACCATCGACTATACCGCGACCCCCATGTCGTCGACGACCTTGCGTCGATTGATCAAGAAGCTCGGCGTCTCCCCTCGCGACCTGATGCGCGCCAACGAAGAGCGCTACAAGACGCTGGAGTTGGACAAGAAAGACGTGAGTGATGAGGAGCTGATCAAACTGATGGTGGTCTATCCGGAGTTGATCCAGCGTCCGATCATCGAGAAAGGGGACCGGGCCGTCCTCGCCCGCCCTCCCGAGAACATCAAAGCGTTGCTGTAAGCGTTCCTGCCTTGAAAAAAGAAGGGCCGCCCGATGCGCATCGGGCGGCCCTTTGAGGAAAAACTCCGTGAGTACTGCTGTCGTTATCTCTTCCCCAAGACCGCGTCCTTGCAGGCCTTCGCGACCCGAAATTTTACCACTCGCTTGGCCGGAATCTTGAGCGGTTCTCCGGTCTGCGGGTTACGGCCCATCCGGGCTTTCCGGTTCACCAGCACCAGTTTGCCGACACCAGGCAAGGTGAAGGCGTTCTTGGCCTCCTTATAGGCCAGGCTGGCCAGCTCGTCGAGAAACTGGCCCGCCGCCTTCTTGGTGATTCCACCCTTGCCGGACAGGTGCTCGGTAACCTGAAACTTCGTCATCGCTTTCGCCATACCCGACTCCTTTCCACTGTTGAACCGCCGCGCGGCTCATCAACTTGTTGAACGCCTTCCCCGATCCCAACGGGATCTTCAGGGATGAATGCCACTATCCGCTCATCCCATGATGACTACGCCTGATACCGGATATTCTCCGGCTGTATCCGATAGAGATTCCATGCCAGCCCCGTCACCGACAACCAGAAGATGAACCACTTGGACGGGTCGAAATTGTACCAGCGGGGCCCGTTGCGGTAATCCCGCTGATGCGCATGATGGTAATTGTGGTAGCCCTCGCCGAACGTGACGAGCGACACCAGCCAATTGTCTCGGCTCGAGTCCGCCTTCATATGGGGCTGCTCGCCCCAGAGATGGCAGACGGAATTGATGCAGAAGGTCGAATTGAGGACCAGGAACGTCCGGGCGACGCCGGCCAGCAGGAAACAGCCGAGCCCGCTCTTCCACCCGCCGTATGTCGCCCCCACCGCGAACGGCAGCGCCAGTCCGGACAGCACGACGAACGCATAGTTGCGATGCTGCCACATCACAATGGGATCCTTCCGAAACTGCGCTTCGTATTTTTCGTGAAGATCGAGCGGGGCCTTGTAGAAGATCCACAACACATGACTATGCCAGAAGCCACGCATGGCATTGTACGGGTCTTCTTCTCGATCACACCGCGCATGGTGCCGGACATGATCGGCCGCCCACTTGTAAGCCGAATTCTCCAGCGCCCAGCCTCCCGCGATCAACAACGCCACCTTGACCCACGGCTGGCACTCGAAGCTCCGGTGGGCGATCAGCCGGTGATACCCCACGGTAACCCCCATCCCCGAGGCGAAATACAGGACAACCAGGAGCGCCCAGTCTATCCAGGTATAGCCAACGTAATACCCGAACACCGGTACGGCGACCAACGCACCGGCCACGACCAGCCCGAACAACGATATGGAAAGGTAATCATACGAGACGCGCGCGTGCTCACCGCCTCCTGCAACTTGTTCCACGCCTCACCTCACGAGCGGTAATTAAAATGAATCGTAACGACGACACATTTGAAGTGTTGTGTGCTAGCAGTACCTTCTTCCGAGGCCCTCTGGAGGCGGCCAAACGCGGGTGACTCTACAGAAAGACCGGACAGAAAGCAAGAGGAAAGATTGGTCAAAATGTGCTCGGACGAGGCTCTTGCAAGCTTCGTGCTATAATCCCGCGCCATGCGCGTGCGGGGAGTCTTGTCGGTCATCATCCTGACTTGCATCACTTCGCCGGGGCACTCGGCCGAACCCGACGAATTCGCCAAGCTGGCCGCCCACATCTCCCCCCCTCAACTCATGCAAACCGTCCGGGAGCTTTCCAATTTCGACGGGCGACAATCCGGGACGGCCGGCGGCCAGGCGACCGCGGCCTACATCGCAAGCCGCTTACCCGAGGCCGCGTTGCAACCGTTTCCGATCACAACGGTGCACATCGACACGCTCCTACGCGCGGAGATTCGGGTCGACCGGCGCGTCGTGGCTCTCGAAAAAGGCCAGGACTTCCTCCCGATCATCAACCTGGCTCCCAGGGGGCGAATCTCCGCTCCAGTGGTCTTTGTCGGCTATGGAATCGCCGCTCTCAGTCAGGGTCTCGACGAGTACCGGGGTCTCTCGGCAGATGGTAAGGTCGTGCTTTTTCTCCGCGGACAGCCTAAGGGCTTTACAGGCCGCGTGACCCACGCGGACAAGGTCCGGACCGCCCACGCCAAGGGCGCTGTGGCCTACCTGACCGTCACCGGTCCGATCCTGAGCCCTTACGAGGAGCGTCGTGGGATGACAACCCGGCCGATGGCTTTATACGAAGGGCCCGCGTCTGCCGCCCTGCCCGGGCTGTGGATCACGCCCGCCGCAGCGGATGCCATCCTGCAATCCGTCGGCCGCTCCGTCCGGTCCTTTCAAGAGGAGATGGACCGGCAACTCGCCGCACGATCCGTGGACACAGGCACGGAGTTACTCATGGAGATAGCCGGACGCCGGCTCGACGCGACGGCTTCGAACATCCTCGCGCTGTGGCCGGGCGTTGATCCGGCGCTCCGCGAGGAGACCATCATTTTGGGCGCTCACCACGATCACTTCGGAGTCCAGGCCGGCCTGGTTTTCCCCGGCGCGGACGACAATGCGTCCGGCACGGCCGTGTTGCTGGAGATCGCCCGCGTCCTCGCGACCACCGGCATCAGGCCCAAGCGCAGCCTCCTGTTCCTGTCCTTCGCCGGTGAAGAACAGGGCCTGCTGGGGTCACGGTTCTATGTGGCCCACCCGCGCCATCCCCTGAGCGCCGCCAAGGCGATGATCAATGTCGATCACGCGGGGGTCGGAAACGGCCACATCACGGTGGGGCTCTCGAAACTCGAGAAGGCCGTCGCACAGGCGGCGGCCGAGAAGGTCGCCGCCGGCGACAAGCTGGAGCTGTACGGCCTGTTTCCAGGCGGGGACCACGTGCCGTTCGCGGAGGCCGGCCTGCCTACCGCCGCCATCGTGACGGCGGGGTCCCACCCGGACTTCCATCAGCCGACCGACACGCCCGAGAAGATCAAGCCCGAGCTCCTCGCCGCGATGACACGCTATACCCTGGCCCTGGTGTGGGCCCTCGCCAACGACGAGCAGTGAGACGCGCGGGAATTACTTCAGCGGCAGCTTGACGCTGATCGCTCCGCCTAAATCCCCTTCCTTCGCCCCTTCTTTCTTATAGCCCGAGATGTCCTTCTCGCCCTTGGGCTCCCCATGGCACGCGAGGCATCCCTTGCCGTAAAAGAGGGGCAGCATCACCCGGAGGGTTTTCCCGCCATCCGCTGCCTCGCTGATGATTTTCTCGCCCTGGCGGGGGTACGCCGCATCGGCAAACGTTTTCAACACGCCTGCTTCGAACTCGTCGGCCTTGTTGGCGGGGTTCCGCAACAACCCGTCGTGCGTGGTCTGCTTGAGGTAAATTCCCGCCTTGGCACTGAACTTGGCGGCCGCCTTGGTGCCGAAGGTCGCCGGTATGAAGCCCTTAAAGCCGACCCCCTTCTTATTGATGGTCGGTTGATTCTCGGCGACGGTCTGTTTGGACGCTTCCACCAGTTGGGGCAACAGTTTCTTGGCCGACTCGGGCACGTTGGCGGTCGTGAGATTGCTCAGGTCGACTCCGGACCGTTCCTTGAACTTCTCGACCAACTGCTTTTCGAACACCGCTGGCGTAAAGCCCTTGTCGCCCTTTTCGGCATCGTTGATGAGAGCTTGGTTGGCCCCAACCGCGACCCGACCGGAATCCAAGAGAATCGCCAAGAGCCGGCCGGTCTCCGCGGCGTCCTGCTCCGGGCCCGCGAGCGCCACGCCCGGGGGCAATGCAAACCCGACAAGAACCATAAAGAGGACGGTGACTGGCAATCTTCCTTTCATCATAGCTGGCCTCCTTCCGAAAAGATGATGGACAAAGATGGGTCCTGTGGAGCCGGCGAGTGGGATTGAACCACCGACCTGCTGATTACGAACTGCGTGAAAAGCCACGCCTCTCTTGAGTTTCAATCGCTTGCGTTTGCAGATTGCGGCACACGGTAGCACAGGGCACGCAAGGACGCAACTATCCGCAACCAGGTTTGAAGCCGATGGCCTATAAAGACTCTGACAAGCAGCGGGCATATAAACGGGAAGCAGCGCGAATGAGGCGTGCCGGGGAGTGTGGTACCCCG
>JAXIOW010000060.1:0-3906 GCA_045403215.1 Nitrospirales bacterium
GCGCGCGGCCTGCGCCTCGAAATGGTTGCGCGCTTCCCGCAACGGGCATTTCGTTTCACGCGTCAGCAGGCCGATCACCCGCAGGGCAAATTCGGGATGGGTGTTGAGACCCGTCCCCACAGCTGTCCCCCCCAACGCCAATTCTCCCAGCGAGGGACGCACCCGCTCCACTCGCTGAATGCCCAGCTCGACCTGTCGCGCGTAGCCCGAGAATTCTTGGCCGAGTCGGATGGGCGTCGCATCCTGCAGATGCGTCCGCCCGATCTTGACGATGGGATCGAACTCCTTGGCCTTGGCCGCCAGCGCCGTATAGAGCCGCTTGAGGGCCGGAATCAACGCCTTGTCGATCTGCTCCAAGGCCGCCAGATGGATCGCGGAGGGAACGACATCGTTGCTGGACTGGCCCATGTTGACGTGATCGTTGGGGTGCACGAGCTTACCGCCCAACTTCCCGCCCAGCAGCTCGGCCGCCCGGTTCGCGATCACTTCGTTAGCGTTCATGTTGGACGACGTCCCGGACCCGGTCTGGAAGATGTCCACGGGGAACTGCTCGTCCAGCCGGCCCTCGATCACTTCCTGGGCCGCCTGGCGGATCGCCTTGGCGAGCTTGGGGTCCAGGAACCCCAGCTCCGTGTTGACGCGCGCGGCGGCCCACTTGATCAACCCCAACGCCCGGATCATGGACCGCGGCATCCGCAGGGAGCTGATCGGAAAGTTTTCGATCGCGCGGGCAGTCTGCACGCCGTAGTAGGCATCCGCGGGGACGGCGAGCTCGCCCAGCGTATCTCGTTCGAGCCGCGTGGCCCCGCCTGCCGCTTTCTGTGACGACTGCCTGGACAGATAGATGACCTTCCCCTGGAACGGCTTCCCGGCAGGTTTGCTCCGCGGCTTCTTCTTCACGCATCCCCCTTTTGCAAAACGCTCATCCTTGGTGGAACGGCTTCGTCCGGCGCGGGGATTGTAATCCAGTCCGGGGAGCGGCTCAAGCAACAAGCACGGGAGCAGCTGGGCCGGGAACGCGATCAGCCACGCTGGTCGAGCGGCAGGTACCGACGCCCGTGCTCCCCCTCGTAGATCTGGTCAGGCCGGTAGAGCTTGTTTTCCTTCAACTGCTCGAGCCAGTGGGCCAGCCAGCCTGCGACCCGGGCCATGGCAAAGATCGGGGTGAACGTGTCGCCGGGGATGCCCATCTGGTCATAGATGATGCCAGAGTAGAAGTCCACGTTCGGGTAGACCTTCTTGTGGGCCAGCAGCTCCAGGCCGACCCGTTCCACCTCCTCGGCCAGTTCATAGAGCGGGGACTTGCCGCACTGGGCGAAGAGCCTCTGCGCGAGCTGCTGGAGGATCACGGCGCGCGGGTCCTTGACCTTGTAGACCCGGTGGCCGAACCCCATGATGGGCTCCTTCTTTTCCAGCTTGGCTTGCAGGTACGGACGCACACCCTCGACCGTACCGATCTCACGCAGCATGGCCACGACCTCTTCATTGGCCCCGCCATGCAGCGGCCCTTTCAGGGCGCCGATCGCCGAGGCGACGACCGTGTAGGGATCGGCGAGTGTTGAAGCGGTGACGAGCCCGCAGAACGTGGAGGCGTTCATCGTGTGCTCGGCGTGGAGGATCAGACACACGTCCAGGATGTCCGCGACGAGCCGGTCGGGCACCCGCTCGGTCAGCATGTACAGGAAATTCTCGCTGAAGCTCAGGTCGTCCCGCGGCGGGACGTGGTCGTCGCCGTGGCGGAGGCGCGCGAAGGCCGCGACGATGGTCGGAAGCTTCGCGATGAGCCGCACGACCGACCAGTAGTTGTTCTCCTGATCGCGGACGTTCCGGCCGGGGTAGAACATCCCTAAGGCCGCCACGGCCGCCTGGAGCGCATCCATGGGATGCCCGGTCTCCGGCAGGCACGTGATCAGGTCGATGACCTTGAACTTGATCCGCCGGTGCCTTGTGATATCCGCAGTGAACCGTTCAAGCTCCAGACGGGTCGGCAAGTGGTTGAAGAGGAGGAGGCAGGCCGTCTCGAGAAACGTGCTTTTCGCGGCGAGCTCTTCGATGCGGATGCCGCGGTACTCCAGGACGCCAGCCTGGCCGTCCACATCGCTGATCCTGGAGCGGGCGGCCGGCACGCCCGCCAGTCCCGGCATGAAGTCATGCGGCATAGTGAGAAAAGTATAGCACGGTCGCCTCCTTGCAAGAACATTGGCGCTCGGCCATACTGGACGCGATGCCGCTGTCCAAAATCTTCAAAAAGAGGCTCATCGCCTCCGCCATCGGTCTGGCCGTGTTCATCGCCGCGACGGCGCTTCACGCCTCCGGCCTCCTCACCATCGCGGAGTTGAAGTCCCTGGACTTCCGCTTCAAACAGTACGCCGATCCGGCAAAGGCCGACAAGGGCCTCGTGCTGGTCACCGTCGACGAGGAAAGTCTCGCCACCTACGGTCGCTGGCCCTGGTCGCGAGACCGCTTCGGCTACGTGGTGCGCTACCTCCATGCAGCGGGGGCCAAGGCTATCGTCTTCGATATTTTATTCTTAGAGCCCGACGCCAACGATGAAGTATTCGATGCGGTCTTCGCCGAGGAGGCGCGCGCCGCGGGAAACGTCTTCTTGCCGCTCCTGCTCCAGCACGATCCATCACCCGCGCTCTCCGCTCCGCTTTTGAAAAAGGCGACGATTCCGGTGGACTGGCAGCCGGAGCGGATGGCCAACACCGCGAATCCGTACCAGGGGATGAAGCTGCCCATCCCGCCGCTGGCAGAAGCCGCCCGCGGACTGGGGCACATCACTCTGACGCCCGATCCGGACGGGACGATGCGCCGTTTGCCGCCGTTGGTCCTGACTGCGCAGGGCGCCGTTTCCCAATTGGCCACGGCGGTGGCCCGGTACATCCTGGGCGCCGAGCGCGCCGTGCAGGACGGCCGCACGCTCCGGCTGGGCCCGACGACGGTGCCCATAACACGGGATGGCGACATCGTGCTCGACTGGCACGGCGCGCTGGAGCAGAAGGCCTACCCGGCCTACTCCATCGGCGCGGTCCTGCGCTCCTACACCGAAATGCGGAAGGGTGAACGCCCCCTGCTCGATCCTGCCCTCTTTAAGGACAAGATCGTGTTCGTGGGGACGACCGCCGCCGGCACCTATGACCTCCGGGTGACGCCGCTCTCCCCGTTCACGCCCGGCGTCGTGATCCAAATGACCGCGCTGGACAACCTCCTCCGCGGCCAAGCCCTGGAACCGGCCCCCCACTGGGCCTTTGTCCTGGCCACGCTGCTGCTCTGTGTCGGCACCGCGTGGGCCTTCGCGCTGGTCCAACGCCAAACACTCAAATTCCTGCTCATCGCCGGGCTGGCCATCGCCTATTACGGGCTCGTCGTCCACGCCTTCACAGACCACAGTGTCTGGATGGAAGTGGTCTTTCCCGAAGGGGCCCTGGCCTTGACCTACGCCGTCTCCGCCACCGTGGAGTACCTGACCGAGGGCCGGCAACGCCGCATGCTGCGGGCCGTCTTCGATAAATACATGGGGGCGGAAGTCGTGGATGAGATCATGCGCAACCCGGAGAGCATCAAGCTCGGCGGCGAAAAAAAGGAACTGACCGTCTTCTTCTCGGACATAGCCGGGTTCACCACGATCTCCGAGAAACTGGACCCGGAAGACCTCGTTTTCCTGCTCAACGAGTATCTGTCGGCCATGACCGATATCATCCGCCGACATCGCGGTAATGTGAACAAGTACCTTGGCGACGGCATCATGGCGTTCTTCGGGGCCCCCCTGGGCGAGCCCACACACGCCTCGCTGGCCTGTTTCGCGGCCCTGGAGAACCAGGCGGCGCTCGCCCGGCTGCGGGAGGAGTGGACGGCGCGAGGCTCTCCGGAGATCGTCGCGCGCATCGGGATCAACTCCGGACC
>JAXIOW010000082.1:0-1344 GCA_045403215.1 Nitrospirales bacterium
GATGGGGGCGTAACCTGGCGGCCCATCAGCCGGGCGCTCCCGAACGATTCGATTCGCGGGATTCTGTTCAACAGCCGGGGGCTTTTTGTGGCGACGGGGCACGGCATTTTCAAAACGACCGACAAGGGGCGTCAGTGGGTACCGCTCAATAAGGGGTTGACGAGTATGGCCATCCAAGTCTTGATCGAGTCCGGCGCCGGAGTGCTCTATGCGGGTACGAGCGACGGGGCATTCCGAAGCGACGACGACGGACGGACGTGGAATCCCATTAATCAGGGGCTTGAGGGAGGGGAGACTCCGGCACCCTTCCGTTTTCGCTAACCAAGAAAGGGTAGAGGACGATGTCAGAGCCTACAGAGAAAACACGAGCAACCATTTCCGTCAGCAGCAAGGGGACCCAGCTGGGCGAGATTGTGTTGCGATTGTTTCATGATGTGGCGCCAGGGCATGTGAAGAACTTTACCAAGTTGGCCCAAGAAGGCTTCTATAATGGCACGACGTTTCATCGGGTCATTCCTGGTTTCATGATCCAGGGCGGCGATCCCAACAGCAAGAATCCTGACCGTGCGTCGCACGGCACGGGGGGACCGGGGCACAAGGTCAAGGCCGAGTTCAACAGCAAGCCCCACAAGCGCGGGGTGCTCTCCATGGCGCGCTCGAACGACCCGGACAGCGCCGGTTCGCAGTTTTTCATCTGCGTCGCGGACGCGAATTTTCTCGATTGGCAGTACACGGCGTTCGGTGAAGTGGTCAGCGGGATGGACGTAGCGGACAAGGTGGTGAACATGAAGCGGGACGGCCGGGACAATCCGCTGGAGCGTGTGGAGATGACTGTGACGATCACGGACTAATGGAAATTGTGATGGGTGATGTGTGAAGGGTGATGAGTTGTTGAAGACGACGTTATTTTCATGGATTTACCGATCACGCATCACGCATCACGCATCACTTCTTTGTGCAGTTTTTATCCTGTCCGGCTGCGCCATTCCTATGGTGCCCTATCGCGCGGTCTACGAAGATCCGGTGAACTACGTTCGACTGGAGGTGGATGATGCCGTCCTGCCGGAGTGGCCTCCGAGCGCGCATGCGCATCCAAAGGCGATGCGTGTCGAGGACGTTGCTCGTATCCTCGGCGGCATCTCGGTCAAAGAACATCGCATCTGGTTACAGAAATGGCTGCAGGGCGAGGCACCGCTGACGCCGGCGTTTCGTTCTGAGGAACTCGCCCTCTTGTCTCAGCAGATCGCAGAGGCCTTCGCCCTGGCCCGACCGGACGAACGCGTGACGTTTTATCTCAGTCAACCGCAAACGTCTGTCAAGCGCATCGTTACCTCGGGCGGCGTC
>JAXIOW010000081.1:0-9553 GCA_045403215.1 Nitrospirales bacterium
CGACTTGTCGACGGGGGGCATCGGAAAGCCGCCCGGCGGAATCATGATCGGGGGAGGCTCTGCGGGCCGGTCCGGCGCAAACTGGAACTTGTCGCGGTTGTCCGCCCACCACCGCGCCCAGTCCTTGGCCCACGCCACCCGTTCCTCTTTCGTCGATTGGACGAAGTCCTGCCTCTCGACTATCCGGCCGGTGAAGTTCCAGAGCGTACGAAACGCGCCGTCGGCCACGCTGCTCGAGTCGTCGGCCAGCAGGGTGATGAGCAGGTCAATCACGGCCTTGTCCTTCACGAGCCGGCTCTCGGAGACCACGGCATTCCTGATCGTCTCGCTCGGGTCTTTGGCCATGGCCTGCAGCGCGGGCACCGCGTGCACCGGATCCAACCGGACGGCGACCCGCAGGGCCTTCTCGCGCACCGCCGGTATCTCCTCTTCCTTGGCCGCCACCACGTTGAGGATCGGCACCGCCGCCTTGTCCTTGATCATGGACATCGTCTCGATGGCGTTGATCCGAACGCGCCGGCTCGGATGCTGGAGGGCTTTGGCGAGAACCGGAATGCCCGGCGACCCGATGTGGACTAACTCTCCGATGGCCCAGAACTCCTGTTTGCCGTCCAGCAACGGGATCAGGGCTTCCGCCCGCTTCGTCTCCTCCTCGGTCAGGGCGAGCGCAGCCTGCCCCGGCCCAAGTACCAGGGCTAGGCCAAGAGCAAGGGCGACTATCAAAGAGGCATGGCGTGTCATTTGATGATCGTGGTTTCCGTACCGCCCAGAGGGACGGTCCCTGTGCCCCCGTCCATGATGGTGAACCGCACGTTGTCGAAATAGACGACGCCCTTCCCGCGGCTCCAGAGGCCGAGCTTGCCTTTCTTGTACCGTCCGAACTCCCACGCTTCCTCACGGGCCGAGAGGAACCTATTGTTGAGGAACGCTTCGTACACCGGCCCTCGGACCGACAGCCGCAGCACCTGCCACACGCCGGGCGTGGCCTCGACCGTGAGGTCCTGGAGCGTCTTCGTCTCGCCGTTGACCACCTTGTCCAGGCGGACCAGGTTCTCCTGCGGGCTGAGCCAGATCACATAGTAGTTGCGGTCATCCTGGGCCCGAAAGATCACGCCGCTCCCCTGGCCCTCATCGCCCTGGGCCGTCTTGATCCGCACCGACAGTTCCAGGTCCGCCGCCTCCACTTTTTCCAGAAACAGCACCTGCGGGGATAGGCCCGCCTGGTCCGAGGAGATGTGCGTCAGCACGTTCGGCGGGGACGCGGATTGCGGGTCCGCCTTGACTTCCCATCGCCCAACGTCCCCGTTGGCCGAGTCGGGAGCGAACCCGGAGGGAGGCTGACCGGGCTGATCGCGGTCAAACCACCAATCCTGGAATTGGAAGTCGGCGCGCGCCAGACCACCCACCACCAGCACCACCAGCAAGATTCCCACAATTCGTACCACCCCGGATTACACTCCTTCCAACGCAATTGTGAAGCCAGTATACCGTACCGAATCCGGGTAAATCGAGGGAGGCTATTTGACCTTGAGCTCGGTCCAGGCGCGGTCGTAGAGCTTGATCGCCTCGCCGACATCCTTGATCCACTCGAGCCGCGCGACCACCGATTCGGGCGGGTAGATGGCCGGGTTCTGCGCGATCTCCTTGGGTACGAACAGGCGCGCCTCTTCGCTGGCGCTGGCGTACTTCACCTTGGACGTGGTGAGGGCGGCAATCTGCGGCTCCAGCAGGAAGTTGATGAACGTCATCGCTTCGTCCCTGTGCTTCGACAACTTGAGGACGCACAGGTTGTCCTGCCAGATCGTCCCGCCCTCCTTGGGGATCACGTACTTGATGGACGGCCGCTCGTCCGCCGCCCGCATGATGGTCCCGCTCCATCCGTGGGCCAGGGCGACCTCGCCGGAGACTAAGAGCTGGTCGTAGTTCTCGCTCGTGTAGGTCTTCACCAGCGCCTTCTGCGCCATCAGCCGCACCTTGGCCGCCTCCAGCTTGGCTGGTTCAGTCGCGTTCAGGGACTCCCCGGCCGCGCGCAGGGCCATGCCGAACACTTCACGCTCATCGTTCAGCAGGCTGATCTTGCCCTTGTAGCGCGCATCCCACAGCGCCTGCCAGCTCTCCGGGGGCGGCGTGACCAGGTCGGCGTTGTAGCCGATGCCGGTCGTGCCCCAGAGATACGGCACCGAATAGGTGTTCTGTGGATCGTAGTAGAGGTCCTTGAGGTGCTTGTAGACATGAGCGAGGTTCGGAATCTTGGCACGGTCGAGTTCGGCCAACAGCCCCTGCTTGATGAGGATCGAGACCATGTAGTCCGAGGGCACCACCAGATCGTAGCCGGACGCCCCGCCCTGAAGCTTCGCCAGCAGCTCCTCGTTCGAGCCGAAGGTATCGGTCACCACCCTGACGCCGAACCGCCGCTCGAACTCCTTGACGGCCGTTTCCTCCGTATAGTCCGACCAGGTGAACAGATGCAGCGTCACCTTAGCGTCCCCTTTTCCGTCGGAGGCAGGCGAGCAGGCGACGAGAGCCGCGAACATGATGAACACAACCGTGGTGGCGAGGATTTTCTTGGCGGGTGGCGCCGAATGTGACCCTGGCGGAGCGGAATGACCTACAGCCGAGTCTGCGGGGCCTCGACGGCGTTTCGACCCGTTGCAGTTGGAGTGGGTGGCGCCGAGCGGGGCGCCCCGATGAGCCAGAGCGCCTACAGCCGAGTCCGCGGGGCTTCGACGGCGAAAGGCGCTGCTCAGCGGGGCTGCTCGGCGACAGGACCCACTCCGAGAGCAACGGGTTCCCCGGCTGCGCTGGGCTATGCGGGGGCTGGACCCGCTCATTTTCGCTGCACCCAGGTCGCCACCGCCACCAGCCCCATCGACACCAGCACCAGGATCGCCGACAGCGCGTTCACCTCCGGCGTCACCGCCGACTTCAGCATGCCGTACACCTTGATCGGCAGCGTCGTCGAACCCGCCCCCGCCGTGAAGAAGCTGATGATGAAGTCGTCCAGCGACAACGTGAAGGCCATCAGCAGCGCGCCGATGATGCCGGGCATTAAGAGCGGCAGCGTCACCCGCTTGAACGCGACCCAGGGCGTTGCGCCCAGATCGCGGGCTGCCTCTTCCAGCCGCGGGTCCAGCTTGCGCAGGCGCGCGCGCACGATCAGCGCCACCACCGGGAAATTGAAGACGGTGTGCGCGATGATCATCGTGACCAGTGAGAGCGGTAGTTTGATCATCACGAAGAAGAGCAGCATCGCCACCCCCATCATGATCTCGGGGATGACGATCGGCATGAGCAAGAACCCCTCGAAGGCGCCCTGCCAGCGGAACGGCTGCCGCTCCAACGCCACGGCGGTCAGCACCCCCAACACGCCGGCAAGGGCCGTCGAGACCGTTGCGACGATCAGGCTGTTCACGGTGGCCGCCAAGAGCGCCTGATCCGTGAAGAGCTGGACATACCATCGCAGCGAGAAGCCCTGCCAGCGGGCGGAGAGCTTCGAGGCGTTGAACGAAAATACGATCAGGATTGCGATCGGCAGGTAGAGGAACAGCAGATCTGCGACGCTCGCCGCGATCACCCAGCGTCCGGTCTTCACGTGAGGCTCCTCGCCCCGCCCGCGCGCAGGTAGTACAGGACCGCCGCGAGCACCCCGGCCATCAACACGAACGAGAGCGACGAGCCGAACGGCCAGTCGCGGACCACGAGGTACTGGTGTTGGATCAGGTTGCCGATCATCATGCTCCGCGCTCCGCCCAACAGGTCCGGCGTCACGTAGGCCCCGAGCGAGGGGATGAAGACCAGCACGCAGCCGGCGATGACGCCAGGCTTGGCAAGCGGCAGCACGACGCGCGTGAATACTCGATGGGGCCTCGCATAGAGATCCCACGCGGCCTCGATCAGCGAGGGGTCCAGCCGCTCCAGGGCCGCGTACAGCGGCAACACCATGAACGGCAGGTACCCGTACACCAGCCCGATCAGCACGGCTGTGTCGGTGAACAGGAGATTGAGCGGCTCATGGGTCAGGCCCAGCGCCGAGAGCGCCGTGCTCAGCAGCCCCTCGGAGCGCAGGATGAACATCCAGGCGTAGGTGCGGACCAGGAAGTTGGTCCAGAACGGAATGATGACGAGCAGCAATAGGACGCCCTGCCAGCGCTTGGGGGCGCGCGCGATCATGTAGGCCAGCGGAAAACCCATGACCAGGCAGATGACCGTCGTGAGGACGGCCAGCCACAGGGAGCGCCAGAAGATGCGCAAGTAGAGCGGGTCCGCGATGCTGGTGTAGTTGCCGAGCGTGAGCGCCCACTCGATCCCCCCGTACGTCCCCCGCGAGGCGAAGCTAACGGCGAAGACGAGGGCCAGCGGGAGCCCGAAGAGCAGGAGCAGCGTCGCCGCAGGTGGGATAACCAGCCAAGGGAAGGAATGAGCTTTGATAACCTTTTTCATTCGGGGAGCAGCACGGCTTCGGCCGTCCGCCACTTCAGGTAGGCGGACTCGCCGGCATGGAACCGCTTGGCCGTGCCGTCGGCGTTGGGCACCCGTGCCTTCCAGGTCAGGTGGTTGGGGAGCGTCACGAGGTAGTGCATCTCATTGCCGGAGTAGATGGCCTTGGCGACCCGCACCGCGATCTGGTTCTGATAGCCGTCCGTCGCCGGATCGCGGGAGAGGTGCAGGCGCTCGGGCCGGATCGTCAGCAGGACCGGCGCCCCAGCACGCAAACCGCTGCACGCCGGCGCGTGGACCAGCCCAATCCCTTCGACAGCGACAGTGGCCCGCTGCCCGTCGATCGTCTGGACCCGCCCGGACAGGCTGTTGGACACCCCGATGAAGCTGGCGACGAACGGCGAGGCTGGAGCGGTATAGACTTCTTCGGGCGTGCCCACCTGCAAGAGGCGGCCCTGGTGCATGACGGCCAGGCGGTCAGACATGGTCAGCGCCTCTTCCTGGTCGTGGGTCACGCAGACGAAGGTAATGCCCACGCGCTCCTGCAGCGCCTTCAGCTCGACTTCCATCTCCAGCCGGAGCTGCTTGTCCAGGGCGCCGAGCGGCTCGTCCAGCAGGAGGACGGCCGGATGGTTCACCAGGGCGCGGGCCAGCGCCACCCGCTGCTGCTCCCCGCCTGAGAGCTGCGCCGGCAGGCGGTCCTGCTTGCCGGCCAGCCGCACCATCTCGAGCGCCTCGGCCACGCGCGGGCCGATCTCGGCGGCTTGCAGGCCCTTCATCTCCAGCCCGAAAGCGACGTTCTGGGCGACGGTCATGTGGGGAAAGAGCGCGTAGTGCTGAAACACGAGGTTGACCGGGCGGCGATTCGGCGGAATGCCCTGCATGGGCCGCCCTTCGATGATGATCTCGCCGGAGTCCGGCTGTTCGAACCCGGCCAGGAGGCGGAGCGTGGTGGTCTTCCCGGAGCCGCTGGGGCCGAGGATCGCGAAGAACTCGCCTTTGCGGATGGTGAGGGAGAGATGGTCCACCGCCACAGTGTCCCCGTGGCTCTTGGTCACCTCTCGCATGACGATGCTTGCGTCGGCGCTGGCTTCGTCCACTCCTTGTGTCTGCCCTCCGCTGCTGCGAATTCTAGGGTTGCGATTGAAAGGATGTCAATGATCAGCTACAATCGTTGCCCACATGAAAAACGCCCTGACCATGATCCTGGCCGGCGGGCGGGGCGAGCGCCTCCACCCCCTGACGGCGGACCGCGCCAAGCCCGCCGTCCCCTTCGGCGGAAAGTACCGGATCATCGACTTCTCCCTCAGCAACTGCATCAACTCCGGGTTGCGCAACATCATCGTCCTGATTCAGTACAAATCCCACTCCCTGGACCGCCACATCCGGCGCGGCTGGAACGTCTTCAACCCCGAAGTCGGCGAGTACATCTTCTCCCTGCCCCCCCAGCAGCGCATCAGCCAGGACTGGTACAAGGGCACGGCCGACGCGGTCTACCAGAACTGGTTCATCGTCGAGGACAAGCAGCCCGAGTACGTCCTGATCCTGGCCGGCGACCACATCTACAAGATGAACTACAAGGAGATGTACGGCTTCCTCCAGCAGACGCAGGCCGACGTGGTGGTAGGCGCGATTGAATACCCTCTGGCGGAAGCCTCGAACTTCGGCGTCATGACCGTAGACAGCAACTCGCGGATCACCCGCTGGGACGAGAAGCCCGCACAGCCGACCCCCCTGCCGAGCGATCCGACGCGCGCGTTCTGCTCGATGGGCATTTACCTGTTCCGGACTTCGGCCTTGCACGAGCACCTGCTAGCGGACGCAGAGCGCGACTCCTCGCACGACTTCGGCAAGGACATCATCCCGAGCATGATCGCCAACCGACGCGTGTTCGCGTACAACTTCCGCGACGAGAACCGCAAGGCGGTCAAGTACTGGCGCGACGTCGGCACCCTGGACGCGTACTGGGAAGCCAACATGGACCTGGTCTCTGTGGACCCGCTGTTCAACCTCTACGACCAGAACTGGCCGATCCGCACCTATCAGGGGCAGTTCCCGCCGGCCAAGTTCGTCTTCGCCGAGGAAGTCCCCGGCGGCCGCCTAGGGATCGCCCTCGACTCGATCGTGAGCAGCGGGTGCATCATCAGCGGCGGCCGGGTGCAGAACTCCGTCCTTTCCGGCAACGTCCGCGTCAACGACCACGCCGAGGTGCTGCAGTCGATCGTGATGGAGAACGTCGTGATCGGGGACCACTGCCGGATCCGGAGAGCCATCATCGACAAAGGGGTGATCATTCCGCCCAAATCCGACATCGGCTATGACCCGGAGACGGACCGCAAGCGCTTCACGGTCACCGAGTCTGGCATCGTAGTCATCTCCAAGGGTATGAAGCTCGAGGGACGATAACCCTTCACCATGACACCTGAGCTGCCCGATCGCTACGGCCGGACCGACCTGGTCTTGATGGTGGTGGACCCGTTCCTCCTGTTCGCCTACTGGGAGGTGATCCCGGAGAGCCTGCGCCAGGCCCAGGACGCGCTGGGCGCGGAGATGGAGGGCGCGCGGGCAGTCCTGCGGTTCTATGACGTCTCGCTGATCCATTTCGACGGAACCAACGCCCACCACACCTTCGATATCGACATCGGACTCGAAGCCCACGGCTGGTACGTCCACCTCTGGTCCGCGGAGAAATCCTATTGCGCGGACCTAGGGTTCGTCGCCCGCTCCGGCCGGTTCCACTCGATCACCCGCTCGAACAGCGTGCACACGCCCCGCGCGGGCGTGTCGGCCCGGGACGAAGAGCGCTGGATGCGCGTGCGGTTCCTCCGCCGGCGGAAGCCCGACCCCGCCCGATCGCTGGAGTTCGTCCCGGCCCCACCCTTCGTCGGGCACCTGTCCCCGGAGGAGCTTCGCGCGCTCCTGGAACGCCGCGCGCGCGAGCAGGCGAGGCTCGCGGCTGAATTCGCCAGCGGAACGTCACCAGGCTCGCTGTCTCAGGGATCACGATGACCACCCAACCGACTGGTTATCTCTGTCTCGTCCTGCACTGCCACCTCCCCTATGTCCGGCATCCCGAGCACGAGCATTTCCTGGAGGAGAACTGGCTGTACGAGGCGATCACCGACACGTACGTCCCGCTCCTGCGGGTCCTGAACGGTCTGGTCCGCGACGGCGTAGACTTCCGGCTCACAGCCACGCTCTCCCCCCCGCTGATCTCCATGCTCCGGGACCCGCTGTTGATCTCCCGCTACGAGCGGCACCTCAACCGACTGATCGAGCTCGCGTCGAAAGAAGTGCACCGCACCGCGTCTCAGCCGGAGTTCCACCGGCTCGCCACCATCTACCTGGAGCGCTTCCTCCAGACCCGGCACGCGTTCGCGCAAGAGCACGGACGCGACCTCGTCGGCGCCTTCGCGCGCCTACAAGATTTGGGCAAGCTGGAGATCATCACTTGCGGCGCCACGCACGGCCTCCTGCCGCTGCTGAACGCGGTCCCGAGCGCCGTGCGCGCGCAGTTGCGCACCGCGGTAGCGCACTACGAGGAGACGTTCGGGCGGCCGCCGCACGGCATCTGGCTCCCGGAGTGCGGCTACTATCCCGGCCTCGACGAGGTGCTGCGGGACGTGGGGCTACAGTTCTTCTTCACCGAGTCCCACGGGCTGCTGTACGCCGACCCACGCCCACGGTACGGCGTGCACGCGCCGGTGTTCTGTCCCACCGGCGTCGCCGCCTTCGCGCGCGATCTCGATTCCTCGAAGCAGGTCTGGAGCGCCGAAGAGGGCTACCCCGGCGATCCGGCCTACCGCGACTACTACCGGGACATCGGCTGGGACCTGGACTACGACTACATCAAGCCGTACATCCACGTGGACGGCAAGCGGATCAACACCGGCATCAAGTACTTCCGGATCACTGGCAAGACCGACCAGAAGCAGGTGTATGACCGCGCCTGGGCGCTGGAGCGTGCCGCGGATCACGCCGGCAACTTCATGTTCAACCGCGAGCGCCAGGTGGAATGGCTCGTCCCCGCCATGGACCGCCCGCCGATCGTGGTCGCCCCGTACGACGCCGAGCTCTTCGGACACTGGTGGTTCGAGGGGCCGGAGTGGCTGGACTTCCTCTTCCGCAAGCTGCACTTCGACCAGCAGACCGTCAAACCGATCACGCCCGCCGAATATTTAGAGCGCCACGACGTCAATCAGGTTTGCACGCCCTGCGGCTCGTCCTGGGGGTACAAGGGCTACTACGAGGTCTGGCTGAACGGCGGCAACGACTGGATCTACCGCCACCTGCACGCCGCGGCGCGGCGGATGGAGGAATTGACACGCGCGTTCCCGCGGGCGGAGGGCCTGAAGCGGCGCGCCCTGACCCAGGCCGGGCGGGAACTCCTGCTCGCGCAGAGCTCCGACTGGGCCTTCATCATGAAGACAGGCACGATGGTGGAGTACGCCGTGAAGCGCACGAAGGAGCACCTCACCCGGTTCACCAGCCTCTACGAGCAACTCCGATCCGGCCGCATCGACGCAGCCAGGCTGAAAGACATCGAAGAGAAGGACAACCTCTTCCCCGCCCTCGACTACCGCAACTTCTCGTGACAAGTTTCAAGTAGCCCGCGTCACTTCACAACCAGTACCGTTTTAATCCTGTTGCGCCCTCGTCCTGCACTCCTCAATGACTTCCGGTGGAATCATCTTCAGCGCCAGGAAGACGAGCCCAGGAATGATAATGACATCATCCAAATGTCCGACGACCGGAATAAAATCAGGGATGAGGTCAACGGGGGATACCGCATACCCGACAGCCAGGCCGAGCAACCACTTTGCCGGTCTCGGCACTCGACTGTCTTGGAGCATGAACCGATAGGCTCTCAGTTCGCGCCTAACACGCTGTCCTGCCAATTTCAGTCGATCAAGCACGATGGTGATGTTTCCACAGTTGCCGCAGGCTTTGTCCATTAGATGGCCAGGGCGCGCTGATACAGCTCCACGTACTGCTTGGCGGAGCGCTGCCAGGAGAAGTCCTGCTTCATCCCTCGCCGCATCAGCGCCTGCCACTCCTCCTTGTCCCGGTACACCCGCAAGGCTAAGAGAATGGCGCTGAGGAGCACTTCCGGCTG
>JAXIOW010000095.1:0-9837 GCA_045403215.1 Nitrospirales bacterium
CGAACTCCGGCGAGGCATAAAGCAGCAGCCAATCCCGGTACGGATGAGACTTCGGCGGCTTCCCCTTGCGCAGGAGGTGCTGGCCCACCACGCAGTAGATCCAGGCGCAGGGGAGAGCCACGACCGTGGCGTCGAGGGCCGTGCCGTTCTGGGCCATGTGCAACATGTGCCGCGTGTAGGCGTAATTGGTCGGCGCCATCGGGACGCGTGCCATCTGCTGACGTGTCAGCTTCCAGCGTTTGCCGTAGGTCTCATGGAGGGAGCGTTCGACGACCAGCGTCTCCTCAGCGAGCTTGGCGAACTGGGTCGCCGAGACCGCATCAGGGGCTTTCTCAGCAGCGATCGCGAAGACCTCGGCCAGGTCACCGAGGAACAGCGCGTCCTGGAGGATGTAGTACTTGAATTTCCGCTCCTGCAACGTTCCGTTGCCGAGCCCCACGACGAACGGATGGGTGAGCTGGGCGGCCCAGATCGGCTCGGCGACCGAGCGCAAGTGCTGGCTGAACTTCACTGATACTCCTCTTGGGAGACCTCACCTTAGCGAAAACAAGCTAATGGCGCAAGTGCAGGAGCGCTGCGGTATAATGTTTTCATGCGCCTGCGGACACTCCTCTTGAGCGGACTCCTAGCCGTGACGATAGCAGCGAGCACTTCCGCCAGCGAACCCCGAAAACTGCCGGCGCTGCCGGCGCCGGAATTCCGCGTCGCCGAAGTCTTCGACAACCGGCTGGAACTCTGGATCGAGCTGTACGCGACGAAGAACCCTGAGGTGGTGGACTACGCGACCGCCCGGAAGGTGCTCAGGGTGATCATGAACCCGGATGGAACGCCGGGCTACGAACTGGTGCCCAATCCCATCTTCATCTGGTGGGGGCGGGCCTTATGGAAGGACCCGGAAGAGGACGGGATCAACGGCAACGAGGTGATCCAGGAAGACAACGTGATTTTCCACCCGAACCCCTACCTGCGCCTCTACCGAGACCAGTAGGCCCCTTTAAAATTCCTTCACCATGGCGATCTCGATCTCGTCCACTGGCGAGGCGCCGCGGTTGCGGACGTGGACCTTCCAGGCGGGGTGCTGGCGGAGGTAGTCGAAGACCATTTTGACGAGCTCCGGTTTGAGCCGCTGTTCCCACTCCTTGACCCACATCTGGCCGTCTTGATCGCCGTCATAATCGTCCGGGAAGACAGCCTCTAACGTGAAGCGCAAGGTGAACGTCTTTTCTTCCTGAAACATGGGAGCCTCCACAGATGACGGCCGTAGGGGCACGGCGCGCCGTGCCCCTACCGGAATGAGCGTGCGCTACGGGCGTGCTAGCCGGTTGATGCCGTCGAGGGCCGCCGTGCGGTAGCACTCGGCGAGGGTGGGGTAGTTGAAGACGTTGTGGACGAAGAAGTCCACCTTGCCGCCGTAAGTGAGGACCGCCTGGCCGATGTGGACCAGCTCGGTAGCCCCGTCGCCGATGATGTGGACGCCGAGCAGCTCGAGCGTGTTGCGGTTGAAGATGAGCTTCAGCAGCCCGTCCAGGTCGCCGACGATCTGCCCGCGGGCGATCTCCTTGTAGAAGGCGCGGCCGATCTCGTAGGGGACCCCTTCCCTGGTCAGCTCTTCCTCGGTCTTGCCCACGGTGGAGATCTCGGGGATCGTGTAGATGCCGTAGGGCAGCACCGTGGGCAGCGTGGACTGCGCCACGTGGAAGGCGTGGCAGCAGGCGAGCCGGCCCTGCTCCATGGAGGTCGAGGCCAGCGCCGGAAAGCCGACCACGTCCCCGGCGGCGTAGATGTGCGGCACCTCGGTCTGGTAGCGCTCGTTCACCTTGATCTGGCCCATCTTGTCCGGCGTGATGCCGACGGCGGCCAAGTTCAGCATGTCTGTGTTGGCGATCCGTCCCATGGCGTACAGCAGCACGTCCGTGACGATGGTCTTGCCGCTCTTGAGGGCGGTCACGACCCGGCCTCTCTCGTCGGTAGTGACCTTGTCGAGCTCCTCGCCCAGCCGCATCGTCACGCCGTTGGTCCGCATGTGGTAGATCAAGGCCTGGACGATTTCCTGGTCCACGAACCGGAGCAAATCATTGCGTTTGTCGAAGAGGGTGACCTTGATCCCGTACGCCGCGAACATGGACGCGTATTCGCAGCCGATCACCCCGCCGCCCATGACGATCATGCTCTTGGGGATGACTTCCGTGGAGAGGATCGAGTCCGAATCGCAGATCGTCACGTCGTTGTACGGGATCTCCTCCGGCCTGCGCGGGCGCGATCCGGTGGCGATGACGATGAACGGCGCGGTGAGAACATCTTCGTCGCCGCTCTCGGTGGACACTTTCAGGGTGTGCGGGTTCACGAAGAAGGCCGTGCCGTGGATAATTTCCACGTCGTTCCGCTCGAGCTGGTCGGTGATGACCTCCTGCTCGTGCTTGATGACCAGGTCTTTCCGGGCCATCAGGTCCCGGAGCGTCATGTTCTTTTTCAGGGAGTACGTGATGTTGGTGAAGGAGCGGAGCTTGAACCCGTGCAGGTAGTAGATGGCGTCCTTGAGGGTCTTGCTCGGCAGCGTGCCGGTGTTGATGCACGAGCCGCCGAGCACCCGATCCCTCTCGATGACCGCCACCCGCTTGCGCAGCTTGGCCGCCTGGATGGCGGCCTTCTGGCCGGCGGGACCGCTGCCGATCACCAGCAGGTCGAATTCACGCATTAATCAGTAGCTCCAGCCTGCTCCCATTGACGATGACATCGTGGGCGGCGGCAGGCCGGCCACCTTGCGCGCCTCTTCGAAGGCCCTCTCCATGTCCGGCATGGACGCCAGCTCTGGCACCACCTGGAGGTAGCGGACCACGTTGTCCTTATCCACCACCATCACGCTTCGGGCGAGCAGGTGGAGGGCAGGCACGAGGAGGCCGTAGGCGCGCCCGAAGTCGCCTCCGCGGTAGTCCGAGAGGAAGGTCACGTTGCGGATGTTCGCCTCTTCGGCAAAACGTTTCTGGGCGAAAGGCGTGTCCACGCTCACAGTGATGAGCTGGACCTCCCGGTCGAGGCCCCTGTTCCTTTCGCTCAGGTAGTGCGTCTGCTGCTCGCAGACCTTGGTGTCGAGCGAAGGGACGAGGCTGACGATGCGGACCTTGCCTTTGCCCTCGGTCAGGCTGACCAGCTTGAGATCGCCGCCGGCGACTTTGGCATCGCGGAGCGTATCGCCGACCTTGATGGGGGTTCCTTCGAGCTGCAGGGGCGAGCCTTTGAAGGCGACGGTGCTCCCGGAGCCGGCTGCCGCGCTGCCCTTCGAGACCGGGAAATCCTTGTACGAAAAGCTGTTGGCGGCGCAGCCGGCCCAAATGAAGCCCGTTCCGGCCAGTGCCAAGAATGAAATTAAGATTGAATGGGAGTTGACGCGATTCATAGTAGAGCCTCCTTGAGCAAAGCGATCAATGCAAGTTTATAGACCCCGGCTCAGTAAAAGGTCAAGGAATGGTATGGGCTGGCGGGTGGCGCCGAGCGGGACCCTGGCGGAGCGGAATGGCCTGCAGTCGAGTCTGCGGGGCTGCGACGGCGAAAGGCCATGAGCACGTCAGGGTGATGCGGCGACAGGACCCGCGGCGAGGAAATCCAGGATCAAGCGGTTCACCTCGGCGGGGCGTTCCCACATGGGCAGGTGGCCGGTGTCGGGGATGGCGACCAGGCGCGAACCGGGGATGGTCCGGTGCAGTGTCTCGCCGGCGGATAGCGGGAGGAAGCGATCGTCGCGGCCCCAGAGGAACAGCGTCGGCGTCGTCACCGAACTCAGCCGCGGCGCATAGCTGGTCTCCCACTCTGCGACATGCTTTAAGGCCGACCACAGCGGAAGGGCCTTGCCGTACTGCTTGCGCAGCCGGTAGGCCCGCTCGACCACTGCGGGCGTGATGAGGCTCCGGTCCCAGACGATGCTCCCCAAGAACTTCCGGAAGTTCCGGCGGCCCAGGAGACGGTAGGCCAGTCCGAAGAGCAGCCCCGAGCCGGCCCGTGCGAAGAATCGCAAGTACGGGCCTCGGACGTGCGTCAGCACTCCCTGGGGGAATCCCGAGATCAGGATGAGCCGGTCCACACGGTCGGGATGAGTGAGGGCCAGGCCCAGCGCCAGGCCTGCTCCCATCGAGTGCCCGATGAAAGTAGCGCGCTGGATGCCCAGGGCGTCGAGGAAACCACGGAGCCACTCCACGTACAGGGCCGGTGTGTAAGCGATCCGGGGTTTGTCCGACAGGCCTTGTCCCAACAAGTCCGGGATGAACAGGGTCGCGTGCTGGCCCAGGGCTTCGATCTGGTGCTCCCAGTTCCAGATGGCGCCGGCGTAGCCGTGGAGCAGGATGGCCGGCGGCCCGTCGCCATGCCGGATGTAGGCAGTGCGGTGCTGGTTGACGCTGACGAATTGAAGCGGGTAGCGGTCGAGCGGCGGGAGGGCGGACAGCAGCAGCGTTACTCCAACGCAATCAGCGTTTCATCGGGCTTCACGTCGTCGCCCTCTTTGACGTAGAGGGTCTTCACGACCCCGGCGATCGGCGCGTTCACCTGGCTCTCCATTTTCATCGCCTCGATGATCAGCAATAGCTCGGCCTTCTTCACGGACTGGCCCGGCTTGACCAGCGCCTTGATCACCCTGCCCGGCATGGAGGTGGTCACGTCGCCGGGACCGCTTGGGCGGGGGCGTTCGGGCTTTTTCTCGCCTCCGATCTCCGGAGCTTCCGGCGTGCCGGTGAGCACCTCGACCAGCGGTTCCAGATAGACTTCCTCCAGCCGGTCGTTGACCTTGATGTAGTACGGCTTCTTGCCGTCGGCCTTGCGGCCCGTGCCCGACACCTTGATGTGGTAGCTCTCGCCGTGGACGGTGACCTTGAACTCCAGCGGGGCCAATTTCAGTTCGTGCGCGACCGCCGGGCCTTTGGGCGGCAGCGGCGCGAGCGGTTCGGGCTTGAGCTGCCCGCTCGCGCGTTCGTCGAAGAAGTCGTTGGCGACGGTCGGGAACAAGGCGTAGGACAGGATATCTTCCGGGTGCTGGGTCTTGTCCGCAGCTTCCCGCGCGGCCTTCGGCAGTTCCGGTTCGAGCAGGTCGGCGGGCCGCACCGCGATGGCAGGCTCGTCGCCGAGTGCTTTCTTGCGAACGGTCTTATCAACGGGCCCCGGCGGCCGGCCGTAGAGTCCCTGGAGGTAGTTCTTCGTTTCGGTCGTCACCACCTTGTAGCGCTCGCCGGTCAGCACGTTCAAGGTTGCCTGCGTGCCCACGATCTGGCTCGTCGGCGTCACCAATGGCGGATAGCCGAAGTCCTGGCGCACGCGTGGGACCTCCTCGAGCACGGCCTTCATCTTGTCCAGCGCGTTCTGCTCGGTGAGCTGCGCGGCCAGGTTCGACAGCATGCCGCCGGGAATCTGGGAGATCAGGATTTCGGAGTCCACGCCGGCGAAGTCGCTCTCGAACTGGTAGTACTTTTTCCGGGCCATGCGCAGGACCTCGGCGATGGGGGGCAGCGTGTTGAGATCCAGGCGCGTGTCGTACGGCGTCCCGCGGAGCAGGGCGACGAAGGTCTCGGTCGGCGGGTGCGAGGTGCCACCGGAGAGCGGAGAGAGCGCCGTGTCGAGCATGTCGAGGCCTCCGAGGATCGCCATCAGGGCGCTGGTCGAGGCCATGCCCGACGTGTAGTGGCTGTGGAGGTGGATCGGCACGCGGACCGCCGCTTTGAGGCCCTTGAGGAGCCGGTAGGCGTCCATCGGCGCGAGGAGCCCGGCCATGTCCTTGATGCAGAGGGTGTCGGTGCCGAGATCCTCCAGGCGTCTGGCCAGATCGATGAACCGGTCGATGCTGTGCACCGGACTGGTGGTGTAGCAGATCGCGGCCTCGACGTGCTTGTTCACACGGCGGACGGCGGCGATGGGGGCCTCCATGTTGCGGATGTCGTTCAGCGCGTCGAAGACGCGGAAGACATCCACGCCGTTGGCGGCGGCCCGCTCGACGAAGGCGTCGACGACGTCGTCGGGGTAGTGGCGATAACCCACCAGGTTCTGCCCGCGCAGCAGCATCTGGAGCCGCGTCTGGGGCATCACGCGCTTGATCGCGCGCAGGCGTTCCCAGGGGTCCTCCTTGAGAAACCGCAGGCAGGTGTCGAAGGTGGCCCCGCCCCAGACCTCCAGCGACCAGAAGCCGACCTTGTCCAGACGGTCGGCGACCTCCAGCAGGTCCTCGGTCCGCATGCGGGTGGCCAGCAGGGACTGGTGTCCGTCGCGCAGCGCCACGTCCGTCAGGAGCACCTGCTTGGCGGGCGCAGCCTCGAGTTCGAGCGGAGCGGGCCGGCGCTTCGAGGCTGTCGGCTTCATTTTCTTCAGGGGCTTCTTCACGCGTTACAGTCCTTCGTAGGCCACGATGGCCGTGGAGAGGGCGACGACGAGGTCCTCGGGGTCCGTGTAGTCAGCGTAATTGAAGACCTCAGGATGCGTTTCGAGATAGCTAGTGTCGAACCGGCCCGCCTGAAAGTCCGGCTCTTCCATGATCCGCTTCATGAAAGGGATCGTGGTCTTCACGCCCCGCAGCACGAATTCCTCCAGCGAGCGATGGGCCCGGCTCACTGTCTCCTCCCAGGTCCGACCCCGCACGACCAGCTTGGCCAGGAGGGCGTCGTAGTAGGGAGGAATCGTGTAGTCCTTGTACGCCATGCCGTCGATGCGCACGCCGATGCCGCCCGGCGAGTAGTACGCGGTCACAGTGCCGGTGCACGGCCGGAAGTTGTTCCGCGGGTCCTCGGCGTTGATCCGGCATTGGATGGCGTACCCCTGCAGCGTCACGTCTTCCTGGGAGAACTCCAGGGGGCGGCCCGCGGCGATCTCGATCTGCGAACGCACCAGGTCGATCGCGGTGATCTGCTCCGTGATCGTGTGCTCCACCTGGATGCGGGTGTTCATCTCGATAAAGTAGAAGCTGTGGTTCTGGTCCAGGATGAACTCCACTGTGCCGGCGTTGTCGTAGTTCACCGCCTTGGCCACAGCGATGGCGGCCTCGCCCATGCGCGCCCGCAGCACCTTGTCCAGGACCAGCGATGGGGCGATTTCGATTATTTTTTGATGGCGACGCTGGATTGAGCAGTCCCGCTCGCCGAGGTGGATGATGTTCCCGTGCTTGTCGGCGAGGATCTGGAACTCGATGTGGTGCGGCCGCTCGATGTACTTCTCTAGGAAGATCTCGCCGTTCCCGAACGACGAGAGGGCTTCGCGGCGGGCGACCTCCATCTGGGCGAGCAGCTCCTGGTCGTTGCGGACCACGTGCAGGCCGCGCCCGCCGCCGCCCATGGAGGCCTTGACCATCAGGGGATAGCCGGTCCGCGCGGCGAAACTGAGCGCCTCCGTCGGATGGGTGACACTCTTCTCGGTCCCCGGCACGATCGGCACCCCGGCCTTCCGGGCAATCTCCCGGGCCTGCACCTTGTTGCCCATGAGCCGGATGGCTTCCGGAGAGGGGCCAATAAAGGTGATGCCGGAGGCCTCGCAGAGCTTCGCGAAGTCGGCGTTTTCGGCCAGGAATCCGTACCCCGGATGGATGCCGTCCGCGCCGACCCGTTTGGCCAGGTCCACGATGGCCTGCATGTCAAGGAACCCCTGGACCGGTCCGGGTCCGACGAGGTGCGACTCGTCCGCCTTCTTCACGTAGATGGCGGTGGCGTCGCACTCCGCGTAGATCGCGACGGTCCGGATCCCGAGCTCCCGGCAGGCGCGGATGATGCGCATGGCGATCTCGCCGCGGTTGGCGATGAGGATTCTCTTAAACATTCGCCCTCAGAAAGTGCGCCAGGGTATCACAGGGCGCGCGAGCAAGTCGAGGGGCTCGCGGGCAGGCGTGAGGCTTTCAGCAGGGAGGGAGGAACTTGTTGAGGTTGCCGGGCCCCGTCGGGTTATTTGGCCTGGATCAGAATGACTTGCTGCGCGCTGCCGCCGCCCGTGACCACGTTGACCCGGCTCAGGCCGGGCTTCGTTGCCGGCACCGTCGCCTCAACGGTCGTCTCGTTCACGTACTTGAAGGAGATCTTGGTGCTGTCCGCCACGCCACCGAAGGAGACGCCGTGGAAACACTCCTTCGTGCCGAAGTTCTCACCCTTGATCGTGATCTTGTCCCCAGGCTTCATGGGATCCGGCTCGACCTTCGTGATCTTGGGCCGGGCGCGGTTGTCACAGACGGGCGCCTTGTCGACGGAGTCGCCGGGCCCCCCCACTGACGGCACATCGTACGCGCCGGAGCCCATCCCTGGGATGTTGACATCGGCGGAGGCTGTTGCATTGAATCCGAAGGTTAGGCCCAACGCCATGGCAAAAATAACGAGCACACTCGAGGCTTTCGTGTCCATGGATGATCCCCCCCACTCAGTTGTATCGGATGTGAGGCTAGATTGTCATGGTACCAGACGGTCTGCGGGTGGTCAACATGACCGTCGCCTGCGACCGATCAGTCAATGTTGGGAGTGGTGTCGCCCCGTTTGCCCCAGCCCGGCGGCAGCTTGCTCAGGACGTCGTGCGCCTTCTTTATCCCTTGCTCGGCCTTGATGTCCGAGGTCCGGGGCTTCCGGGTCGGGCCTTTGATGGACATGGACACCGCCGAGATCTTCCGGACCGCCTTCTTCTGCGAGCAATAGGGGCATTCCGTATCGGCTTTATTGAAGTTCAGCGACTGCTGCTCCTCGAAATCCCGTCCGCATCCTTCGCAGTGGTACTCGTACAGCGGCATGGCGCGTCTCCCCGGTGAGTGGTCCTGATAGAGAGCTATTATACGCAGGAGCGCGCCGCTAAATCCAGGTTTTCAACTTGACACCAGTTGGCTCCCTTGGGTAGTCTGCGAATCTGAAAAGGGGGGTCAGAGTCCACTTTCATCTAGGGCAGCCGAAAACTTCTACGAAAGGGACTCTGACCCCACTTTTCCCCAAGTCTTTGGGCGAAGGAGGTTTTCGCACATGCCGGTGCTCCTAAGGAAATTCAAGCTTCCCAACGGGGTGATGCAGCAGGACCGGATCGACGAGCCGGAGCGCATCGAACGGTACCTGAAGCTGTTTGAGAAGGAAGACGTGAAGAAGCTCCAAACGGGCAAGTGGGTCTGGATCGAGAAGGACGAGTGGCAGCTCATCCCGGATTGACAGATTGGCGCAGAAGTTCAGCAACGGGCGGTGGGTCCAGGAAGGGTTTCTGGACAACCGCACCCCGGCACGGGTCGCCGGCCGGATCATCTTCGCGGCGGTCGGCCCGGTGGAATTCCTCCTTCGCGGCGACTTTACGGGCGAGATCAAAGGGCGGCTGATCACCTTCCGCAATCCTGCCTTCATGGACGACGACTTGGCCGGTCACGTCCTCGGGGACATGGAGAATCCGCAGACCGGCGATGTCAGCCTCATGTCCTTCGACCCGCATCCGCACTTACCGCCGCATCCCTACCTGGAATGGTTCTCGGATCGCCAGAACCACTACCGCATTGAATTGGCCGCCGGCACGGCCCGGATCGCCGGCGTCGACGAGGAACGGGCGCTTGAGCCAGAGATCCGCGCCATCGTCGAACGTCTGTCGGCCTTACCCGCCGCTCCTACCAAATCCCGCAACGACTCGGACTGGGTCTAAAGCGGACAGGCTACTTTTCGGTTCTGCCTTTCGAAAAGTTGCCTGTCCCCGTTTTCACTCCTATCGCCTGCGGCTGCGGGGTCCTGTCAGCGAGCTACCCTGACGTGCTCACGCGGCTTCCCTGTCGCAGCCCCGCAGACTCAGGTGTGCCGCTTTCCGCTCCGCCAGGGTCCCACTCGCTGCCACCCCTGCGCCTCCGGCGACATTGGCGCCACCGGCAAGAGTACCACCCGC
>JAXIOW010000092.1:0-37187 GCA_045403215.1 Nitrospirales bacterium
GCCTCCGCCCACCAATAGGCTTTCTTGTCCAGACAGATTCCTTCTTGCCCATCATAGTAGGGGAAGCCTTTGACCATGAGCTTGGCAATGTCCTGCGTTACGCCTTCAATTGAGTAATTCGTTGCACCCACCGCCTCCGCCAAAGAACCGCGGGTATTGATTGACCACAGCCAGTGCGTCAGAGCCTCGACTTCTGGAAGGGGCTGAACGGTGTCTAGCACATACGGATCGATGCCAAATCTCTGTGCCATATTAACCCACTGCTCCGCATGCTTTTTCTCGACGCGCACATTGTCAATCATATATCCGCGTGAACGGGCATCATGGGTCTTGGTGATGTTGAGCGCGATCCACTTAGGAAAGGTTTCAATGAAAGGATACAACTGGATAATCCAGGCCCTCATCTTCTTTAACGGCAGTATGCCGGTTGAACCTCCCTGAACCAGTTTGCATTCCAGGATTGCGTTCCGATAGGGCTCAAGGTGCCGATTCATGTCCTGGACCCAGGCCGGGTGCGGGGTGAAGCCCTTCCTTGTCTTCCCCTCCTTGGGGCTTTCCGCCGGATCGGATTCAGCAGTGTGGGCAGGCAATTGTGCTGCTTCCAGAGCCAAAGTGTCATGGGAGACCTGGATCTTCACCAGCGATTGCTCTTGCATCGACGAACTCTGCTTCATTGCTTCTATCGCCGAGACCAGAATTTTCTGCTCCCACTCCCGGACCGCGGCGAATCTGATTTCGGTCACATGCTTCTTGGCAGCGGCTTCTCCACAAGATTCGCACGAGACGACCCGCCCCGCGATATTCAGGTAACACACGTTTTCGCCGAACGTGAATTGGATGGTCATGGCCGTTCCCGGCCGCAGCGCAGCGTCGCTGACAAACCGCAGGCATTCTGGGGTGAGATTCTCGGTGAGCCCGGAAAGTTCCTTATCTCGCATCGGCATTTCAAATGGAATCTTGAGAGATTCCCGTTGGGGCGGGATAGGCGGAGCGGCTTGTGGCTGTCGAGGCGGTGATGTAGCTTGCTTCGTGTGGGTCCTGCGAATTCCTGCCAGTCGCGCCGCTGCCTGTTTCACCGCCATTGCAAAACCTCACTAAATTCTAAAAAAGAGAGTACTTAGTGTAGTAGATTTTCCTCAGAAGTCAAGATATCTTAAGAAGATTGGAGACTTGTAGCCCCTTTCCCACTCCCGCGGGCCTCAGTTTCCTGAATTTTTGGCTGCCCTCGTGCGGCGATAAAGACTCTCCAAGTTGTTGTAATCATTGTGAATCATTAATTTTGACAGAAGCGGTTTGTCTTAAAAGGCGTAGCCTGTGAGGAGGTGTCAACGCAGAGGCTTCTCGGCGATAGCCAGGTACGCCTGGTCGTCGAAGGCGGAGTGCATGCTGATCTGCACCGCTCCGCTGGCCAAGAGCAACAGCGCAAGCTCCTGACGGGTGAGGGAGTGGAACATCCCGTCTCGCTCGGCCTGTTTGATCGTGCCGAAACTGATCAACATCTGTCTGGCGGCTTCGAGCGCCTCCGGCTGCCCAGGCTGTTGCGCCGTTAGCTTGCAGATCTGGGAGAGATCGGCCTGGGGTTTCAGGCTCGTGATCACCATCTTTCCGCCCGGGGATAGCACCCGTACGAATTCTCGGAGGGTGAACAGCGGATCCTGAAGATAGCCGATCGCCAGGTTGCAAACGATTCGGTCAAATTGGTTGTCGCGAATGGGAAGAGGACAGTCAAGATCAGCCGACAGGAGCGTCGTTGTGAGGAGCGGGTGAGCCATGACCGTCGCCGGACTCTTATCTCGGATCTCGGTAGCCGCCTGCGCGAGGTTCGTCCTGGTCGCGGTGAGCGCGCTTGGCACGAAGTCAAGACCGACGTAGTGCGGCGGAAGAAACTTCGGGCCGGGCTCGCCCCGCAGGCGGTAGGCCTCCTGGGTGAGAAGAAACAGGCCCAGATTGCCGTTCCCGCAGCCGGGGTCCAACACCCGTTCTCCTTGTTCGAGAGGGCCGGCGAGACGCGCGATCTGCTCCAGGAGATGCCAATAGGCGGAGACGTTCACGAGGTTCCGTGTGAGGTTCAGGTGGGCTTGCCAGAACTCCCGTAACCCGGGTTTTCTTCTCGCGTGGCGGGCCCTTGCCCGTTCCCGTTCCAACCGGATCTGGGCCGCGATCGTCCGCGGGGAAGGCTCTACCAAGCCGTTGCGGGATCGATCCGGGAAGAACCGTTCCACACAGCAGGAAGCCACCAGGCGAACCAGTCCCAGGGTCTGTCGCGGGTTGTCCTGGAGCCGGTGGAGCGCCTCCGGGATCAGGTACAATTGGCCCGGGTGCGTTTGCAGGGAGGCCAGCACCTTCTTCACTGTGTCCGGTGGCGTCCAGGGGTCGCGCTCGGCGGCAAAGAAGAGCGCGGGGGTCCGCAGCCGCTTTACGTCCTCGATCGTGGTGAGCAGGTCGGCATAGCCTTCCTTGATCGCGTCGCTCAGGAAGCGGTCACCGTCGACATTCAGTCCGAGCAGGTTCGTCGTTCCGAGCCCGGCGCTCCGCAGGAAGGTCACGATAGAATCCTCTTGGTGAGCCCGCAAGGCGGCTTGCAGGTCCATGATGCCTGTCAGCACGACCAGCAGAGCGACCCGGTGGTCTTGGGCGAGCCGTTTCAAGGCGATGCGGCCCGTCACGTTCTCCGCGAGCACCACGATCGGGCTCGTCGGCCGCGTGCGTTTCGCATAGTCGAGGACGGCGCCGAGGTCCTGGTTCATGCTTGACAGGGTCGCCTCCGCCATCTCGCCGTCGCTCTCGCCGACATGGTTTGTGTGGTCGTAGCGGAGGACGTGAAACCCGTTGGCGGCGAGGTGGTACGCGAGAGTCACATAGTCCGTCTTGGTCTCGCCGTAGCCGGGGGCGATGATGACGAGCGGGGTGTCCGGATACGATTCCGAGGAGCTGTCATAGCAGGCCGCGATGCGACGGCCGTCGCCCGTCAGGCATTCCACACGGCGGCTGAGGATCTGCACCATGTCGGGCCGGTCGTTAGTCTGGCCGCCGAGCGTGAGAAGCTTCCCGACCAGTTCGGCGAGCGTGCCTTGCACGTTGGCGCTGTCGTGGAGGAAGCGGATGCCGACGCGAGGCGTTCGGGATTCCGTCCCATTGGGCGCGCTCCACACGATCTCGCCAGGGAGGGCGAGGTCAGGGACATCGCCCGAAGCCGGCGTCGGTATCGGTGACATGGCCTGCCTCAGCAGCAAGCGCAACACGAGGCGCTGACCGCGTTGGTCCGCGCCCAGAGCCGTTTGTCCGGCGAGCATCCGGAGGCAGGCCCCGGTCGCGCTCAGGTCGGTCGTGCGGGCATGGTGGAGGCCGCCGTTCGATTCGACGTGCACCGGAATCGCCACGTCTACCCTGGCTAGCAGCCGATGCTCCGGGAGCACGGCGCTTTCAGGTTCCCGGCGACCGGGTTGGCCCTCGCCGGGCTGTGCCGGCGCGGTGCTGGGTGCGCTCGCCTCCAGCAGGAGGCGTGAGGTCGTTTGGGGAATGAGGTGGCCGGTGAGCTTCACCGACGCCGTTCGCTCACGCAATCCGTCCAGGAGCGAGGCAAGGAGGGCCGCCTTAGTCTCGTCGAGCGGTTCGAACTCGACGGCGAAGCCTGATCCGAGACGCTCAGGCGAAGCGACCGCTCGGCCCGTTGCCGCGCGAATGCGGTGTATCCTTCCGCGGACCTCCAGCACGCTGACTTCGGTGACGAGGCCCCATTGGATCGGCTGGTTTTCGGCGATGGGAACCGGGCGGTCCAAGACTACGTAGACCCCGCCGAGACTGATGTTGGGAGCGGTCCCGGATGACGTCTCTCCATTGGGCCGCACGCTCGTCTCCAGATGGGCCTCCACGCGCAGCCACCGCCGGCGTTCGGTTTTCGGCATCCCGGGAACAGGTTGAGCGACCTCCTCCAGCAAACCGTCCATGACAGGTTCTCCAGTCGGAGTCCGCCCCACGGTCTTGGTCACCGAGACCCGGATCGTTGTACCGTCAGCCCGGCGCAACTGGAGTTCGTGCCTCTGGCGGGAAACACGCTCCGCGTAGCGCGCCGGAAGGTCGCCGGACAACGCAGTCAGGTCCACGCGCTGGGCCTCCTGCATGGAAGATAGGCCGAGCAGGCTGAGGAAGGTTTCGTTCGCCTCGAGCAGGCGCCCGTCTCGGGACAACCGGAAGACGCCGACTCCGAGACGATTCAGCAGCGCGTGCAGGCGGGCCTCGAGGCGACCGGCGCGCCGCCGGGACTCGGCGCGTTCCAGGGCTGACCGGACGGCGGTTCGCAGGCGCGCGACGGACTGGGTCGTCTTGCGGATGTAGTCGTCCAGCCCGGCCCGCATCGCTTCCACCGCCAGCTCTTCGTTCCCAGTGCCGGTGAGCATGATAACCGGGACGTCGGGGTGTCGGGCCTTGACCGCACGCAGGACCGACAGGCCATCGGTCCAGCGCAAGTTGGAGTCGGTCGTCACCAGGTCGAAATTGCCTCCCTCGAGCGCATCGGCGAAGGCCCGATCTTCGGTGATCTGCCTGACGTGGAGATCGAGGTACTCCAGGCCGAGCTCGCGCATGACCAGCGCGCGGTCGTCCGGATTGTCGTCGATGATCAGGACGTGCAGAGCGGTGCTGATGGAATCACCTGTGAGGGCTTAATTGTTTAGGTCGGAGCAAGAATATACCATATCTGGTAGAAGAATCCTATCTTTTCACAGGATATGGTAGTCCGAAGCCTTTTCAGCGCTCCTGTGCTGTGAGTTGCCCACGGTCAAAAGGACTGGACCCGCACGGACGAAAATGTGATATTTGTGGATCGCATGCTTCCCATTGTGAAGTTACTCGAGAAGGAAGCGGTCCGCAACCCCTACAGAAGAAGGGGTCCCTACATTTCGGACGAGGTTTGACGAAACGTGATGGATCACGAACTCAAGCTACTTCATGATCTGGTCCTCAAGCTCGGTGTCACGTTCACCCTGGCGGCAGCGCTGTTCGGAGTCTACATGCTGATGGCCCGCAAGCGGGCCAAGAAGGTCCCGCGCGGCTTCTTCGCCACCTACGTTGTCACGCTCGCGCTGTATGTCCTGTTGATCTTGAACGAAAGCGAACTGGTCGGGTGGGTCAACTTGTGGGAGGGGGTCTACCTGTGGACGAAGTTCGCCGCCTATTTCGGCACCGCCTTCTTCCTCTTGAAGGCGCTGGATATTTTCCTCTTAGAAGACTACCTCATCGCCAAGAAAGGACTCTACATCCCGGAGTTGCTGCGGCTGCTGATTCTGCTCGGTGTGCTGGCGGTCGCAGGCATAATCTTTCTCAGGACGGTCATGGGCATCAACGTGGTGGCGCTGGTGGCCATTCCGACCATCGCCACGGCCGTCATCGGCTTTGCGCTACAGGATACCCTGAAGCGGTTCTTCGCCGGGATTATGCTCGGCAAGCTGGTGCGGGTCGGGGACTGGGTATGCTTGGCCGGCAGGGAGGGGATGGTCATGAAGGTGGATCTGGGCCATGTGACGCTCCAGACGCGCACGGACGATCTCGTGATGATTCCCAACAACCTCGTCGCCCAGCAGGAGATCTTGAATTACAACAAGCCCACCACGAAACACGCGCGGACCGTGCTGGTGGACGCCAGCTATGCGACGCCTCCGTTGCAGGTGCAGACCGTCCTGGTCGCGACGGCTAAGGCGGTTCCCGGCGTCCTCGCCGACCCGGAGCCGCTGGCCTTCGTAGCGGCCTACAAGGACTCCAGCATCCAGTTTCGCCTGACGTTCTGGATCAAGGACTACGCGTACGCGGGGATCGTCGAAGGGCAGGTCCTGACGTACGTCTGGTACGCCTTCCAGCGCCACGGCATCGAGATCCCGTTCCCGCAGCGCACGATCCACATCATGAAGGCGGAGGACGAGCGTCAAGTGATGGCGGCCCAACGGGAACGGATCCTCGAAGCCCTGCGTCGGATCGACTTTCTCTCGGTCCTCAGTCCGGAGGATCTGGAGGCCGTCACCCAGCGGGCCGCGATCCGGGTCTACTTGCCGGGCGAGGCCGTTGTCCAGCAGGGCGATGCGGGGGCGGAATTCTTCATCATCCTGGGGGGCTCTGCCGAGGTTCGCAGAGGCGAAGGGGACAGGGTCGCCACGGTCGCGATGCTCCACCCGATGCAGTTCTTCGGCGAGATGTCGTTGCTGACCGGCGAGCCGCGCTCGGCCACCATCGTCGCGCGGACGAAGCTGGAAGTGGTGGTCGTCACCAAAGCGGTCCTCGAGCGGCCGATCATGGGGAATCCCCTCCTTGCGGAGCGGATCGGCACGGTATTGGCGGAACGAAAGTCCGAGTTGGTGGCCTTGCAGGAAAACCTCGAGCACCGGGTCGAGTCGAGTGAGGGCGTGGAGCACAGGCGGAAGTCCCTGGGCGCGCGCATCCGTAGATTTTTCGGGGCGCCCGCGCGCTAGGAGGCGGGGCCTGAAATCGGCTCAAGGCACAGCGGGTCGTCATGCTTCGGATTGTTCACGCGCAGGTTGACGGGATACGCCATCATCTGCTCTGCTGAGAACGGTTGCAGTAGCGGCTTGAGGCGATCCGTCTGTTGAAGGTCGGGATCGAGCCATTGCGCATAGTCCCCCGGATCGAGAATCACCGGCATCCGGTTGTGGATCGGCGCGAGCAGGTCGTTCGGCTCCGTCGTCAGCAGGGTGCAGGACTCGATGACCTGCCCGTCCTGGCCCTCCCAATGCTCCCATAGCCCGGCGATGGCAAACGGCTCTCCGTCCTGTAGACGGACATAGACCGGCTGCTTGCGCCCGCCTTCTTGCTTCCACTCGTAGAACCCATCAGCAGGGACAAGACAGCGGCGGCGACGGAAAGCGTCACGGAACATCGGCAACCCGGCTGCGGTTTCAGCCTTTGCATTGATCGGCTGTACGCCACTGTTGGGAAACTTCGCCCACGAAGGGATGAAGCCCCACCGCAGCATGGCGAGCTTTCGATCGCTGTCGACCGGCAAGCATCGGACCACTGCCACCGTCTGTGAAGGAGCGATGTTGTAACGGAGCTTGATCGGGATGACTTTGGGGAACTGAAACTTCTCTGACAGGCGTTCAACCGGTGTCTTGAGGGAATAGCGTCCGCACATCGATGAACCTAGTCCGGTTCACAGAGGACAGGTCAATGTTAGGTATGTATGACGGTCTCCTTCTGGATCAGTCATTGACGCCCAGCCGTTACGACGCTTTGGCGACCGGCAGGTCTCGCCAGTTCGTCGTGTTGACGAGCGAGCGCCGCTCAAACCGCGTCCGCCAGTGTTTCACATAGCCCTCAGCCGCGTACCGCAGCGTCCCAGCGCCCATCTCGGTATTGATGCGGTCCAGGACACGCATCAGCCTACTTGACCGCTCACGGTCTTGGTCCTCGAACAGATCGAGTTGACGCTGGCTTGCGGGGACCAGGGCCGTCAGCATCACCCCTGCCTTGTTGTACCGATAGGCGTCCCGGTAGATGTGCTCGATGCCACCGAGCGCGTGCCGCAGCAGTTCGGGCGTTGCGTCGGTGGCGACGGGGAGCTTGATCGTTACCGCGTTGCTGTATTGCGGCTCATCCTTGAACGGGTTGGTTGTCAGGAACACCGTGAGCACGGTGGCGGCCAACCGCGCCCGGCGTAGCTTCTCCCCAACCCTCGCTGTGTAGGTCGCTACAGCTTCCCGCATCTCAGTCAGTGTGGTGATCGGGCGGCCAAACGACCGCGAGACGGTGATCCCTTGCTTAGGCGGAGGGCAGTCCTCCAAGGCGAGACAGGAAATGCCGCGCAGTTCCATGACGAGCCGACGCCCCACGACGCCCATGTGCCGCCCGATCCAACGCTCATCCACATCGCGCAGGGCCAGCGCCGTGGTGATGCTGTGCCGCTTCAGGAACCGGGCGTAGTTCGGCCCTACTCCCCACACGTCCTCCACTGGAATCCCGGCGAGCAGTGCAGTGCGGTCCACGGAGGTGGCCAGGTCGCACACGCCGCCCGCGTCTCGCGAGTGCTTCGCCATCTCGCCCGCGATCTTTGCCAGTGTCTTGGTCTCCGCAATGCCGACTGACACCGGAATACCTGTCCACCGCTTCACGGTTGCGCGGATCGTACGTCCGTACTCGGTCAGGTTGCGTGACGTGAACCCGGATAGGCCCAGGAACGCCTCGTCAATCGAGTAGACCTCAAGGTTCGGAGTGAACTGCGCGAGCGTGTCCAGCACGCGCCGGGACATATCGCCATACAGCGCATAGTTCGAGGAGAACACCTGCACGTCATGAGCACGGATCAGGTGGCGGATCTGAAAGGCCGGGACGCCCATCGCAATCCCCAGGGCTTTCGCTTCCTCAGAACGGGCCACTACGCACCCATCGTTGTTGGAGAGGACCACAACCGGCCCCCCCTGTAGCTTGGGGTTAAAGACCCGCTCGCAGGAGACGTAGAAGTTATTGCAATCAACGAGCGCGAAGACGGACGGCATAAGACCTTAGAGTGCGTGAATGACGTAGGTGACGACTCCCCAAATCTCGAAGGAGCTTTCTTCGTGGACCTCGACCGGGGGATACTTGTCGTTGTCCGGCATGAGGACCGGCTTCCCCTGCCGTATGGCGAGGCGCTTGACGGTGAGTTCCCCGTCAATGACTGCGATCACCACACTCCCATCCTTCGGTTCCAGTTGTCGGTCCACGATCAGCAAGTCTCCTGAATGAATCCCGGCCCCTATCATGGAATCGCCGGTGACGCGCACGGGATAGGTGGAAGCCGGATGCTTGATAAGGTACTGATTGAAGTCGAGCGTTCCTTCGATATAGTCGTCCGCCGGAGAGGGAAAGCCAGCAGAGACCGGCGCGAGAAATACTGGCCGCAGCTCTACCTTGGTCATGGCGTGGCGGAGAGGTTCTCGATAACCTGTCGGAGGTTTGCACTTGCGTTCACGTTGACGCTGAGGAATTCAAGCCCCACCCGCATCCGCGACACCCACAGAACCCCTGCCGCTTCAATCTCAATCGGCGGATGAGCATCAGTCTTCTGAATACTGAGACACAGAACTTCCTCCTTGTGTAACGGGGTGGCTGTCTCCATCACCCCGCCTTTTATCGAGAGGTCGAGCAAGATTCCCTCTCCCTGGATGTGTTCGTTGTAAAAGGTTACGGGGAACCGCACCGGAATCCGGTCATATTGCCGAGCACTAGCAGGCTCTTTCACGTAGCGGTATCCCCACTGCAGGGCGAGAAACCGACGCCCGCAAAGCTGGCAGCGAAAGGGATAGACGAAAACGAGGCTCAAACAGACCTCGATCAGGCCCTTGCGGTGAGCCCGCCGAACAAATTGCTTCCGACACACAGAGCAATGGGGAGGCGCCATCGTCATCCTCCGTGACAGTTGGGTCAGAGACTAGGCCACCCTCCGGGACCTGTCAAGCTACTACGTTTCTTCTCCCTTTACTTTGGTAGAGTCTTTTTCGCCAATAAGCAGTCTGGATTCCTGCATTCCTCAAAGACTAGCGTTGATGGGTTACGATACAGCGGCCAACCGCAGATACAGCGCATCACGGTAGCCCCGCACACTTCGCACATCCACCCCGGCTGAGGAGTAGAAACGCCGTCATACGGCTGCCTCTGCATAGGAGTCAGCCGACCCGGATGCCCATTGGGGCACTTCAGTCTCGCTTCTGCTATTTCGCTAGCTTCTTTCATCATAAGCAGCATGCCGACCTGGAGCGCCACCGCCAGTCGTTCGGGATCAACGGGCTTCCCCAAAATGTCGACGGACCCCATGTCGATTGCCAGGTTCACCAAGGTCTCATCTTCAGCGCTGCTCAACATGATGATTCCGCCCGTGTATTTCTTGGCCCGCAATTCTCGCATGAGCGCTGGTCCCCCCATCCCTTGAAGGTCCATGTCTAGAACAATGAGCCGCGGCATTTCCTTGCTCACGAGTTCCAAGGCTGTGGGACCGTCACGGGCGACTTGTATGTGAAACCCTCGCTCTGTCAAAACCTGTTTGAGGTATCTGCTGGCGTCCGGGTTGCTCTCGATAAGCAAGATACGATCGGTCTCTCGGCCTTTGAACGGGACGCGTGGTTTCGTCGGTTTTTCCGCAGAGGGTGAAGGAGACTCCGCGTGCTCTGTCGGGGGGAGAAACCGCTCCATGGAAGCAACGACAGTATCGAGTGCGAGCGATTTGCTCAGAAAATCGGTCACGCCAAGCTGGCGGGCCTGCTTTTCTAGGTCATCAGACATCCATGCGGTCAGAATCATCACCGCGGCGCTGGCATCGATGGCGCGAATCTGCCGCAGCACTTCGATCCCGTTCATCTCCGGCATGCGGAGGTCCAGCAAGGTGAACTGCGGGCGATGCCGAGCAAACAAGTCGAGCGCATCACGCCCGTTGTACGCCGTCAAGACTTCATGGCCGTGACTTCCCAGCACCGTCTTCAGCAGATCGCACAAAACCCGTTCGTCGTCTACGACGAGGATCGTTGCCATACCCGCCTCCGTTGCGGAAACTCTGGGTTCAAAGAGGGCGCCGCCTGCGCAATGTCATTGAATCAGAAGAACATAGATTATTTGGCACAGAAGCGGCGGACTGTCAACTTTTCTGATTGTCCCGGGAGAGGACTATCGTCTCCGGCCTCGGTTGCCGCCTTTTTCAGAGAAACAGCGGCGGTGTCAGTATTCGGGACCGGAATGCCACCTCCAGAGCAGCGTAGCCTGTCCCTTTGTGCACGCCGACTGATCCCCCAGCGAAGTCGCACTGGAATTGTTACAAGCTCAATCCCTCATAAGTCTAGGGGGAAAAGGCGCTTTCGCCCGATGAAACCTTCAACACTCTCCTGGCGTGGTCCTTGCTAGGTGCTCTCGTATCGCTTGGAGGCCACATGCCGCGTATTCTGATCGTTGACGACGAAGAGGAATTCCGCGCGCTAGTTCGCGCAATCTTGGAGAATGCGGGCTATGAGGTGCTCGACGCGCCTGATGCCCAAAGGGGATTTGCCCTATATTGTGAGCAACATATTGACCTTCTCATCGTTGACCTCGTGATGCCCAAGGTATCGGGTGTGGCTCTCATCCATATGCTACGAGTCAAGTTCCCAGACGCCAAGATCATTGCCATCTCAGGCGGTGGACCGACGGGAGACTTCGACTTCCTCGCTGCCGCCAGAGTGCTCGGCGCCCACTGCACGTTCCTTAAGCCGTTTAAGCAAACAGAGCTGCTCGCCGCGATCAAGGAGTTAGTCCCGATCTAATCACCGTTTTTGCTCCTTCGGCAGTTTGAACTGCAGTTTCATCCCCTTGGCGAGCTTCTCCCGTTTCACCGATCCGGCCGGCAGTTCGAGCACGTACAAGGCCTCCCTGTTTGGTGTGTATTCCGGGCAGGGATCCTGGCGGCACCCCGGAACGTTCTCCTCGATGTAGACGATCCGCTTGTCCGGCCCCAGCCACAGGATGTCCAGCGCGATCTTGGTGTTCTTCATCCAGAAGCCCCACTCGCCGGCTTCCTCGAAGACGAACAGCATGCCCCTGTCGGGAGCCAGCCGGTCCCGGAACATCAGCCCGCTGGCCCGCTTGGCGGGCGTGTCGGCCACTTCGGCGAGGATGCGGGCCCCGTTGGGAGAAGTCATCGTGATGAGCGGGGGGGCTTCGATCAAAAGAGCGGCGGCGACCAGCACGGTGAAGCAGAAGGGGCGTTGCCCGCTCATCGGGAGGCATCATAGGTAAGTTCCGCTGGCTTGACAAGGTTGAAAGACGTGGGGTACGGTGCCGCCATGGAACGGCCCTGGCTCAGGCAATACGAGGCGGGGGTTCCTGCCACCCTCTCTTATCCGGACATTCCCCTGTCCCAATTCTTGATTGACTCAGCCAGCCGCCACCCGGACCGCACGGCGCTGGAGTTCTACGGCCGGCGGATCTCCTACCGCCAGCTCAATACCCTGACAGACCGGTTTGCGCAGGCCTTGATCCGTCTGGGCATCCGCAAAGGCGAGCGGGTGGCCCTCATGCTGCCCAATTGCCCTCAGACGGTCATCGGATACTTTGGCGTGCTGAAGGCCGGGGCGTGGGTGGTGGCGACCAATCCCCTGTACGTAGGCACGGAAGTCGCGCACCAGGTGACCGATGCCGGCGCGGAGACAATCCTTGCGCTTGACCAGTTCTATCCGCGGATCGAAGAGGTGCGCACGCGCACGCCGCTCAAGCGGATCATCCTGACCCGCGTGTCCGACTACCTCCCCTGGCTGAAACGACTCCTCTATCCCCTCAAGGCTCGCCGTCAGGGACAGTGGGTTGACGTGAAGCGCGTGCCACCACTCTACGACTTTTGCGCGTTGCTCCAGGCGGCGCCGGCGGAGCCGCCGTCGGTGCCTGTCTCGGCAGACGACATCGCTCTGCTGCAGTACACCGGTGGTACCACAGGCGTACCCAAGGGCGCGATGCTCACGCACCGCAATTTGGTCGCCAACGCGATCCAGTGCCGGCGATGGTTGCAGGGGATGCGGGACGGAGTGGAGGTCTTTCTCGGCGTGTTGCCCTTCTTCCATATCTACGGTATGACGACCTGCCAGAACCTGGCATTTCTGATCGGGGGGACCATCGTTCTCCTGCCCCGATTCCAGCCTGACGAAGTGCTCAAGACGATCGCCGCGCATCGCGCCACGGCCTTCCCCGGCATCCCGGCGATGTACATGGCGCTGATCAACCATCAGAAGGTGGGAGAGTACGATCTGACCTCCACCCGCTTCTGCATCAGCGGTGCCGGCCCGTTGTTCGCCGAAGTGCAGGAGCGCTTTGAAAAGCTGACCGGGGCGCGCTTGATCGAAGGATATGGGTTGACCGAGGCGGGGCCCGTGACGCATTGCAATCCCATTGTCGGCCAACGGCGCGCCCGTTGCATCGGGCTGCCCGTGCCTGATACCGATGCGCGTGTGGTGGATCCGGAGACCGGACATCCCGTGGCCGCTCCGGAAGACGGCGGGGAGCTACAGGTTAGGGGGCCGCAGGTTATGAAGGGCTACTGGAACCAGGAAGCAGAGACGGCGGCGGTGCTGCGGGACGGCTGGCTCTCGACGGGCGACATGGTCCGGATGGACAAGGACGGGTTTTTCTTCATTCTCGACCGCAAGAAGGATATGATCAAGTCGGGCGGCCTGAATGTCTATCCTCGCGAAGTGGATGAGTGCCTCTGCGCGCATCCGAAGGTCAAAGAGGCCTGCGTCGTCGGCATTCCCCAGGACTTGCGGGGCGAGAAGATCAAGGCCTTCGTCGTGCTGAAGGAGGGCGTGTCGGCGACCTCGACGGAGCTCCTGGAGTATTGCCGGCAGCGGCTGGCGAAGTTCAAAGTGCCCAAGCAGGTGGAGTTCCGCACGGAGCTGCCGAAGACCTTGGTCGGCAAGGTGCTGCGCCGGAAACTGCTCGAAGAGGAATTGCAGCGCGCGGCCGTCAGGACGGGCGTCACGAGCGCCGGTTCCGAGGACGAGCCGTAGCGTGACCGTCATTGAATAACGGGATTGGTCCGTGGCGTACCTACTGCATACCGCGATGGCGATTGACAAGGCCGTGTTGCACCGGGACCGGTGCATCGAAGTGCCGGAGAACGTGACCGTCCATGACCACTGGACGGGGGTCTGGCAGGAGATTCCGGACAAGGAGCGGGCCTACGAAGCGCTGGAGCTGAGCGCGGCCAAGTACAAGTTGAAATGCCAGCTCTGCAGGCCGTAGCCTGAATACGGCGCTGTCGAGTTGGGCCGTCATTCGGAAGGAGCCTTGCATGAAAGAGAAGCGGATGGTCCATTACGTCAAGGGCGTCTTCGTCTGCCCGCAATGCCGGCAGTCATACGTCCAGGAGAAATGGATTGAGGAGTGGCGGGTCCGCTGCCACAAGTGCGACTATCGCGGCTCGTTGACCCACGTGTCGGTCGAAGAGCAACTCGACGAAGAGACCCGCCGCCACTAAGCGGGCAACGGCGTTGGGGAAGCTTTCCTTAGCCCGGGGGCTCTTCGGCGCATGCGTTGCTGCGCTGCTGCTCGTTTCCACGCCGGCCTTGGCCGCCGACGAACCGCTCCCCTTCGCGGTCCTCGTCACCTACCACTCGCTCACCGGCAACACTGAGAAAATGGCCCGCGCGGTCGTCACCGGGGCGAAGAGCGTGCCCGGCGCGCGCGTCGCCTTGAAACGGGTCGGCGACGTGACCGGGAACGACCTCTTCGCTTCCGACGCCCTCATCGTCGGCTCGCCGGTCTACTGGTCGAACATGTCCGGTGAGGTCAAGACCTTCTTCGACAACTGGCAGCTCAAGTTCGGCGTCTTCCCCGAGTTCAAGATGCGCAACAAGGTCGGCGGGGCGTTCGCCACCGGCGGGCAGGTCTCGGGCGGCAAGGAGGTCACGATGCTGACCATCCTGGCGGCGATGCTCGGCAACCAGATGATCGTCGTCAGCGGGGGCGGCGCGTTCGGCGCCAGCGCCACCACCGAAGGGGACTCTCCCGGCATTGACGAGAAGGAGTTGGCTGCGGCGCGCGAGTTGGGCAAGCGCGTGGCGGAGGTGACCGCGCTCGTCAAGCGCGGTGCGCACAAGTAGGGTATGCCGGATTCCTTTGACGTCATCGTCGTCGGGGCCGGCCTCGCAGGATCGGCCTGCGCGCTCACCCTGGCCCGTAGCGGCGTGCGGGTGTGCGTCTGCGAGCGGGGCGCCTGGGCCGGTGAGAAGAGCCTCTCGGGCATGATCCTCTACGGCCGCCCGCTGGCGGACCTGATCCCTGCGTTCTGGAAAGACGCGCCGGTGGAGCGCGCCATCACCAGGCGGCGCTTTTCGATCCTGGCGCAGGACTCGGAAGTCGCCCTGGACCTGCGCTTCGAGGAGTTCAACCACGAGCCCCACAACTATACGTTCAGCGTGCTGCGCTCCCGGTTCGATCGGTGGTTCGCCCTGCAAGCGGCGGAGGCCGGTGCGACTGTCTTCACCGAAGCGCTCGTCGAGGATCTGCGCTGGGAAGGGCAGCAGGTGGTGGGGGTCCGGCACCGCGGAGGCCTGTGCCTGGCGGCCCACGTGGTGGTGTCCTGCGAAGGCACGAACGGCTTTCTTGTCGAGAAGGCCGGCCTGCGTGGCCCCTATTCGCCCCGCAGAGTCGCGGTCGGCGTCAAGGAGGTGCTGGCGTTGCCCCGCGAGGTCCTTCAGGAACGGTTCGGCCTGGAGGGTCAGGAAGGCGTCGCCATGGAATTCTTCGGGCAGTCCGTGAAAGGCCTCGTCGGGTCGGCCTTCCTGTACACGAACCAGGACACGCTGTCGGTCGGCTTGAGCTGTTCGGTGGAGTCCTTGATCGAGGGTGGGATCCCGCCGGCTGAGCTGCTGGCCCAGTTCAAGCAGCATCCGTCGGTGCGCCGCTGGGTGCGGGGGGGCGAGCGGGTGGAGTACGGCGCGCAGATGATTCCCGAAGGCGGCTATTATGGCATCCCGCTGCTGGTCCGGGACGGATTCCTGGTGTGCGGGAGCGCCGCCGGGTTCGTGGGCGGGACGTTCTACCACGAGGGCTCCTCGATGGCGCTGCTCTCCGGGAGGCTGGCGGCGGAGACCATCCTGGACGCTCGGCGGCAAGGGAATTACACCGCCAGCGTCCTCAAGTCTTACGTGCAGCGGCTCAAGCGGAGCCCCGTCCTCAAGGACCTGCGCGCCCAGCGTCATCTCTCGGCCTGGTGCCACGAGAGCCCGCGATTCTTCAACGAGTATCCCGATCTGGCGGTCGAGATGCTGCGGGACTACTTCACGATGTCTGACAACAAATCAAAGGCCGAGATCCACCGGGGCATCGCGCGAAAGCTCCGGGCGCGCGTGGGGTATCTCCGGGGGCTCCGGGACTTCTGGCGCTTCCGCAAGGTAATGTTTGGGCGCTAGGCGAGCGTGGCTTGGAGGGCTTCGATTTTCTTCGTGACCTGGAGGTCACCCTTCTTGAGCGAAACGGTGTGGCCGTCCTGGCAGACCTGCTTGGCGCGGTCCTTCTGGCCGATCTTCAGGAGGGACTCGGCGAGCGCGAGGTACGCTGCCGAGTAGTCCGGCTTGGCCTTGATGCACTGCTCGAGATACTGGGCGGCCTCCGCGAACGTGCCTTCCTCCATCAGAAACTTTCCCAGGCCGAACAACGCGACCTCGTCGTTCGGGACCATCTGAACCAATTTCTTCAGTTGCTCGATGCGCGGGTTCGCCATCGCGGCACTCTAGCATGGGTTCCGTGCCTTGTCTACGTGGGGACCGTGTGTTACATTCGGCTCATGGCGCGCACCGGCTTCGTCTATCACCCCGACTATCTGGAACACGACATGGGACACACCCATCCGGAGTCCCCGCAGCGGCTGCGCGCGATCGTCGGCCGGCTCGAAGAGACCGGGTTCCTGCCGAGTCTCGTCCGGATTGCTCCGAAGCCGGCGACCGACGACTGGATCACCCAGGTCCATGAGCATACGTATGTGAAGGGACTGCGGCAGCGGGCGCCGCAGTCCGGCCGTGTCTCGCTGGACCCCGACACCTCAATGTCGCCCGGCTCGCTGGGGGCGGCCTATCTGGCGGCGGGCGGAGCCCTGGCGGCGGTGGATGCCATCATGGAGAAGCGCGTGGACAACGCGTTTTGCGCCGTGCGCCCCCCCGGCCATCACGCCGAGTCCGGCCACGCCATGGGGTTCTGTCTCTTCAACAACGTGGCGATCGCGGCGCGCTACTTCCAGAAGCGGTACGGGCTGGAGCGGATCGCGATCGTGGACTGGGACGTCCACCACGGCAACGGGACCCAGCACGCCTTCTACGGGGACCCGTCGGTCTTTTTCTTCAGCACGCATCAGTATCCCTGGTATCCCGGCACGGGTGGGGCCGACGAGCGGGGCGAAGGCAAGGGCGAGGGCTACACGCTGAACGTGCCCATGTCCGCCGGCAAGGGCGATCCGGAATATCTGGACGCCTTCAACCGCGTTCTGCGGCCGGCGCTCAAGGCTTACAAACCGGACGCGATCATCATTTCCGCCGGCTTCGACGCGCACCGCGACGATCCCCTGGCCGGCATGAACCTGACCGATGCGGGCTACAAGACGCTCACCAGGGTCGTAAAGGAAATCGCGGGCGAGCATGCAGGAGGGCGCGTGCTGTCCTGCCTGGAAGGCGGCTACAACCTCGCGGCGCTCGCCGCTTCCGTAGAAGGGCACCTTCGCGTGTTGCAGGAGGCGTGAGCGGTGAGGCACCGCAGAAGCGGGGATGGTTCCGCACCTTCTGCCGCGTGTGCGAATGGACCTCGCTGGGGATCCTCCTGCTCGCGGCGGCCGGGGTCTATCTCTTCTATAGCGAGTTAAGACCCAAAGTTATTTTCGGCCTGCGACAGGATTTCGCCCAGGCCATCCCGCTTCAGAAAGTTCCTGCCGGCATCCCCAGCCTGAAAGCCGAGGACTGCGGCAAGTGCCATCGCGAGATCTACGAAGAGTGGAAGACCTCCTATCATGCTCAGGCCTTCACCGATCCCTTCTTCCGCGCCTACTGGAGGAAGGACGGCGAGGTCTGGATCTGCCTGAACTGCCACACTCCGCTGGCCAACCAGCAGCCGGAATTGATCACCGAGATTCCCCGCAACCGGGTGGAGAAGGCTGTCAAGGCGCCGAATCCGAACTTCGACCCGGCCCTCCAGCAGGAAGGCATCAACTGCGCCGGCTGCCACGTGCGCGACGGCGTCATCCTGGGCCCGTTCGACGACTCGGTGGCCCCGCATCCGACGCAGTTCGATCCCAAGTTTCGCACCACCGAGATCTGCTACCGCTGTCATCAGGTCCCCAAGGGTCCCTTCCAGTTCTACAACGTGGGACCCTGTGGGACTTTTCCGGAATACGAGGGGACGTACTTTGCGCGGGAGCGCGGGCTGATCTGCCAGAGCTGCCACATGCCCGAGATCGAGCGGCCGATGGCCGAGGGCGGGCCGATCCGGCGGGGGCGGCAACACTTGTGGCGGGGCGGTCACGATCCCGAGCAGATCAAGAGCGCGCTGGCCGTGCAGCTCGCGGCGGACCCGCCGCAACCGCGCCCGGGCCAGCCGGCGACCTTCACGCTGACGCTGATCAATGCGGGAGCCGGGCACAAGCTGCCCACCGGCGATCCCGACCGGTACTTCACCGTGGGGTTCCGGGTGGTCGATCGGACCGGCCGCGTGGTCAAGGATCAAACCGATTCGATGGGGCGCTGGATTCTCTGGCAGCCCGTGATTGTGGAGCTGTACGACAACCGGTTGCCCCCGCTGGCCAGTCGGGACTATCGTTTTACATACAGGATGCCCGAATCGTCCGACGAAATCGCAGGGCTGAAATTGCAGGTCCGGGTCCGGTATCATATCTTGACCGACAAGGCGTACCATACCCTGAAAGAGCGCTACGGGCTTCAGGGAGACCATCCGTACTCCTTCGCGATCTACGAGCGGGAGGCGTCCTTGTCGGGACCGTTGTCGGCGGAATTCATCCCGTTAGGAGTCCCGCGCGCCGGCGCGGCTTCCTGCAGCCAGAAAGGTTGAGAGTGCTGTGCATCCGATGCTGGTGACGACGGAAGAACTCGACGCCATGCTCGACCGCGATGACCTCGTGGTCGTGGATGTCCGGTCCAAGATGGCGTTCATGGCGAGCGGGCACATCCCGCGCGCGGTGGTGGCGACGTGGCATGACTTCAGCGATCCGAACTCGGCGATCAAGGGCCTGCTGGATCCCGACATCGGCCGCTTGGAGAAGAAACTGGGCGCGCTGGGCGTCAGCAACGACCGCCAGGTGGTGGTCTACTCCAACCCCTTCGACAACTGGGGCGACGAAGGGCGCATGTACTGGACGCTCAAATACCTGGGGCATCCGAACGTCCGCGTCCTGGATGGGGGGTGGGTCAAGTGGTCCGCCGAGATGCGGCGCTTCGAGTGCGGGCCGGCCCATCCTCGTCCTGCGGTCTTCAAGGCCAAGGTGGCTCCGTCGCTGATCACCAACAAGGCTGAAGTGCGCAATCTGGCCGAGGGGCCCCATCCGGACACCATCCTGGCCGACGCCCGGTCGACCGAAGAATATAACGGAGCGTACCAGCAGGGGATCGCCCGGGGCGGCCACATTCCCTCCGCCGTGAACGTGCCCTGGAATCAGTTCTGCACCCCCGACGGGACTGTCAAGCCGGTGGAGGCGATCCGCGCCATTCTGGAGAAGCAGGGCGTCGCGTCCGGGAAAGCGGTCGTGTGCTACTGCACGGGCGGGGTCCGTTCGGCTTGGCTCTACTTCATCCTGGAACTGGCCGGCTACGAGAAGGTGAGGAACTATCCGGGCTCGTGGTGGGAATGGGGGAACGATTACACCCTCCCGGTGGTGAACCTCAAGGAACAGCAGCGGCCTCCGATTCAGCGCACCATGCCCAACAAACCGCCGACTGCTCATTGAGCGAGAGCATGCGCTCCCTCTGGTGATGCGCTTCCAGGATCTCGTCACGGTCTTCGAACGGCTTGAGGCCACCACCAAGCGCCTTGAGATGTTCGAGATCCTGGCCGACCTCTTCCGCCGGACGACTCCTGACGAGATCGCTCCGATCATCTACATGAGCCAGGGTCAGCTCCTGCCGGCGTTCCACGGCCTGGAGCTCGGCATGTCCGAGAAGCTCCTGACCCGGGCCCTGGCCCAGGCGGCCAAGCGCGCGCCCGAGGACGTGCTCGCCCATTTCAAAGGCACCGGCGACCTGGGCACGACGGCCGAGGCGCTCCTGGCCGGGCGGGCCGGGGAAGGATCGACGGTGGCCCAGGTGTACGCCGAGCTGCTGCGCATCGCCCGCACGAGCGGGGAAGGCTCGGTCGAGAAGAAGCTGTGCAACCTGGCGGACCTCCTAGCCCTCGCGTCGCCGAGCGAGGCCAAGTACATCGCGCGGTTCGTCCTCGGGCGGCTCCGCCTGGGCGTGGGCGATGCGACCGTCCTGGAAGCGCTGGCGCTCGCCAAGCTGGGGAGCCGCGAGTTCAAGCCCGACCTCGAACGCGCCTACAACCTCTGCTCCGATCTCGGTCGTATCGGCGAGGTGGCGAGCAAGGGAGGGCGGGAGGCCATCGCCAAGATCGCCGCACAGGTGGGCTATCCGATCCGCATGGCCCTCAGCGAGCGGGTCCCAGGCCCTGAGGAGATCATCGCGAAGATCGGCCGTTGCGCCGTCGAACCGAAGCTGGACGGCATTCGCTGCCAGATTCACAAGGACGGCGAGCGGATCGAGATCTTCTCCCGCAACCTGGAACGCACAACGCTGATGTTTCCCGACCTCGTCAACGCGGTCAAACGGCAGGTGCGGGCCCGCGAGATCATCTTCGAAGGCGAGGCGCTGGCGTTCGACGAGGGGATCGGGGAGCTGCTCCCCTTCCAGACCACGATCCAGCGTAAGCGCAAGCACGGCGTGGAGGACTACGCCAAGGAGTTCCCGCTGAAGCTGTACGGGTTCGATCTCTTGTACGTGGACGGCGAGGATTGGACACCGCGGCCGTATCGCGAGCGCCGGGCGGAGCTCGTGGCGCGCATTGCGAAGGACACGGTCATCGAGCCGGCTGAGATGGAAGAGACGGACGATGCGGCGCGGTTGCGGGTGATCTTCGAGTCCGCCGTCGCGCGTGGACTCGAAGGCATCATGGCCAAGCGGCCGGACTCTCCTTACACCGCCGGCGCGCGAAACTTCAATTGGATCAAGCTCAAGCGGAGTTACAAGGGCGAGCTGTCCGATACGGTGGACCTCTGCCTGGTCGGGTACTTCCGCGGCGGCGGGAAGCGGGCACGGTTCGGCATCGGGGCCGTTCTGGCCGCGGCCTACGATCCCGCGTCGGACAGCTTCAAGTCCGTCAGCCGGATCGGGACTGGCTTCTCCGACGGGGAATGGGTGCAGTTGCGGGAGCGGCTCGACGAAGTCGCGGTCGGGCACAAACCGGCCCGGGTGGATTCGAAGATGGAGCCGGACGTGTGGGTCCAGCCCACCTACGTCGTCACCGTGGCGGCGGACGAGATCACCCGCAGCCCCCTGCATACGTGTGGGTCCAACGCCGAGGGGGTCGGCTACGCGTTACGCTTCCCGCGGGTCCAGGGGTTTCTCCGGGAGGACAAGAATCCGGAGGACGCCAACACCATCCAAGATATCATCGCCCTGTATGAGCAGCAACGGCGGGTGAAACTGGAATGAATCCGTCCGCAGGGCCGTTCCGTAATACAACTCAGAACCGTTCCGGCCGTTCTTGACACCGGAAAAACCCCCGTGCTAGGGTGACCCATCCTGTCAAATCAAGCACCTGAAATAGCGGAACAGCATCGGGTCACCGGAGAAGGACGCGGGTAACGTTCAAGAAGGAGGTATCTGTCATGATGCGTAAACTTGCAGTGGCGGCGCTGATCCTCGGCGCCCTGACGTTCGTCGTGAGCGGCGTTGCTTGGGCCGACAAGTCGCATGCTGCCGAAGCCGTCGAGCACACCGAAGAAGCCATCTCGCACGGTAAACAGGGGCATGCGGATGTCCTGGTGAAGCATGCCGAGACGGCCCTGAAACACGCAGAGGCGGCGCAGAAAGAGAAAGCCAACATGCACATGGATGAGGGCATCAAGCATCTGAAAGGGGCTGTTGATTCGGGCAAGAAAGGCGATGCGGCCGGCGGCGTGAAGCATGCCGAAGAGGCACTGATGCACATCAAAGAGGTGAAATAACGTTCTTGCCTTTCAGTTAATCGGATGAGTGGACGGGCAAGGGGCTGCTTCCTGCCCGTTCTCGTTTAAGGACCATGAAAGTCGGCTACTTCCAGTTTGCCCCGGTCTTCGGGGACGTCACGCGCAACCTCGACACCGTGGCGAATCGTCTTGCACAGGTGGAGTGCGATCTCCTGGTCCTGCCGGAGCTGTTCAACACCGGCTACCAGTTCGTGTCGCTTGAGGAAGCGAAGGCTCTGGCCGAGGACATTCCGGGAGGCCCTACCACCGAGCGGCTGCTGAAGCTCGCCGCCGAGCGGCGCCTGCACCTCGTCGCCGGCCTGGCGGAGCGGGCGGGGAATCGGCTCTACAACTCGGCTGTCTTGGTGGGGCCCGCCGGACTGATCGGCGTCTACCGGAAGACGCATCTCTTCTTCGAGGAGAACCTGTTCTTTGCGCCCGGCGACACGGGCTTTCCCGTGTTCGACATCGGACCGGCGCGGGTGGGGCTGATGGTGTGTTTCGACTGGTTCTACCCGGAGTCGGCGCGCACGCTGGCCTTGAAGGGCGCGGACATCATCGCCCATCCTTCCAACCTGGTACTGCCCCACTGCCCCGACTCCATGGTCACGCGCTGCCTGGAGAACCGCGTGTTCGCGGTGATGTGCAACCGGACCGGCTGGGAGGAGCGCGGCGGGAAGGAGCGGCTGACCTTCATCGGGAACAGTGAAGTCGTCACGCCGGACGGGGAGATCCTTCGGCGCGCGAAGTCCGATCAGGAGACGCTGGCCGTCGTCGAGATAGACCCGCTGGACGCCCGCAACAAGAAGATCAATCCCTACAACGACCTCCTCACCGGCCGCCGGCCCGAACACTATTCCGCATAGGGGCTGACTCGAAAACTCAGCGGGTGGCGCCGATGTCGCCGGAGGCAGCGGGGTGACGCCGAGCGGGCCCCGGGCGGAGCGGAGCGCGGCACACCCGAGTCCGCGGGGCCGCGACGGGGAAGCCGCGTGAGCACGTCCGGGTGCGCGGCGGCAGGACCACGCGGCCGCAGGTGACAGGACCCCGAAGCTGTAGGCGACAAGCCACGCTCCTAAAGATATTTCTGCAGCGCCCGCCCCGTGTGGGAGGCGCGTTCCGTGACGATGGCTTCGGGCGGACCCGTCGCCACGACCTCGCCGCCCAGGTCGCCGCCCTCCGGCCCCAGGTCCACCATCCAGTCGGCGGTCTTGATCACATCCAGGTTGTGCTCGACGACGAGCACGGTGTGCCCGGCGTCCACCAGCCGGTTTAGCACGGCCAGGAGTTTCTTGATGTCATCCATGTGCAGGCCGGTGGTGGGCTCATCCAGAATGTAGAGCAGGCCCCGAGCCGCCCGGCCTCCAGTCAACCCCACGAGCTCGCCGGCGATCTTGAGCCGCTGAGCTTCGCCGCCCGAGAGCGTCGTCGCGGGCTGCCCCAGGCGCAGGTAGCCCAGGCCCACCGAGGCCAGCAGGCGCAGCTTGACGCCGATCGAAGTCGAGGCTGCGAAGAAGCTTTGCGCTTCCGCCACGGTCATGTTGAGCACGTCGTGGATGGACTGGTCCCGGTGCCGCACCGCCAGAATTTTCGGCTGGAAGCGCCGCCCTTCGCAGACCTCGCACGTCGCATAGATGTCCTCGAAGAAGTACATCTCCATCTTCTGCAAGCCCGACCCCTGGCACGCCTCGCAGCGGCCCCCGACCGTGTTGAACGAGAAGTCGCCCGGCAGCAGACCGGTCCTTCTGGCTTCCGGGAGGGCCGCAAAGAAGCGCCGGATATCGTCGAAGACCTTGATGTACGTCGCCGGGTTCGAGCGCGGCGTCCGGCCGATCGGCTCCTGATCGATCAGGCGGACTCCGCCCAGGTGCTCGACCCCGCCGATCGCCTCGAACCGGCCCATCGTCAGGTTCTCCACGCGGAAGGCGCGGGCGAGGGCCCGGTAGATGGTCTCCTCGACCAGCGTGCTTTTCCCCGAGCCCGAGACGCCGGTCACACAGGTGAACGTGCCCAGCGGGATTTTCACGGTGATGTTCTTGAGATTGTGCTCCGTCGCCCCGACCAGCACGAGCGCGCGCCCCGTGCCCTGGCGGCGCCGGCGCGGCACCGGAATCGTTTCCTGACCGTTTATGTAGCGGGCGGTCAGCGCGGTCGGATGCGCCAGGAACTCCGGGTAGCGGGCGGCGCACACCACTTCGCCCCCCTTGTCTCCGGCCGCGGGCCCCATCTCCACGACGAAGTGCGAGGACTCGATCATGGTGCGGTCGTGCTCCACCATGATGACGGTGTTCCCCGCTTTAGCGAGGTCCGCCAGGATGCCGGCGAGGGTGGCGGTGTCGCGCGCGTGCAGGCCGATGGTCGGCTCGTCCAGGACATAGAGCGTGCCGGTCAACTGCGCACCGAGCTGGGTCGCCAGGCTGATCCGCTGGGCTTCCCCGCCGGAAAGCGTCCGCGTCTGGCGCGAGAGGGTGAGGTAGCCGAGACCGACACGCAGCAGGAAGCCCAGCTTGGCGGTCAGCATGGCGTGGATGTCCTTGGCGACCTCGCGCTCGAAGGCGGACAGGGGCAGCGATCGCGCCCACTCGGCTGCGGCGGCGATGGCCAGGTCCGCGACCTCGGCGATGGTCCGGCTGCCGACCCGCACGGCCAGCGCCTCGGGGCGCAAGCGTGTCCCCTTGCAGGTGTCGCAGGAGACCGGACTGCGGTAGCGGCTGAGCATCACGCGGACGTGCAACTTGTAGCGCTTGCCCTCGAGGTACTCGAAGAAGGAATTGAGGCCCTCAAGCTTGCCCTCTCCCTCCCAAAGTAGTTTCCGCTCGGCCGGGGCGAGCTTGTTGTAGGGCTTTGCAATGTCGAGCCCGCGCCGCTTGAAGGCGAGGAGCATTTCTTTCTGCCACCAGTCGGCCGAGGGCTTCGTCCATGGCTCGATGGCGCCGCCCGCCAGGCTCTTGGTCTGGTCCGGGACGATGAGGTCCTCGTCGTAGTGCAGGATGTTGCCGAAGCCCTTGCAGGCGGGGCAGGCCCCGAGGGGGTGATTGAAGGAGAAGAGCGCGGGTTTCGGCGTCTCGAAGGTCCGCCCGCAGGACTGGCAGCTATAGGCCTGGGAAAACCGATGGTGTCCCGCGCCGATGATCTCCGCGACGCAGCGCCCGCCGCCTTCGCGAAACGCCGTTTCCAGCGTGTCCACGAGGCGCGCACGGTCGTCCTCGCGGAGCACGAGACGGTCCAACACGACCTCCAGCTCGCGGCAACCGTTGAGCAGGCGTGCGATCTCCGATGCGGTCTCCGCCGTCACGTCCACCATCTCGTCACGAACGCGGAGCCTGAAGAAGCCGCGGCGCACCAAATCCAGGACGAGTGAGGCCGGATCCTGGCCGGCTTTGACGTCGACGGGAAACAGCACGATGGCACGGGACTGGCCATGCTCCTTGAGTAGGATCTCGGCGACGTCCCCCGGATGGTAGGCGCGCGCTTCGGTGCCGCAGGCAGGGCAGACCGGACGGCCGACCTTCGCGAACAGGAGCCGGAGCAGATCGGCGATCTCGGTGGTCGTCCCGACCGTGGAACGCGCGGTGCGGACGGGGTTCTTCTGCTCGATCGCGATGGCCGGCCGGATGTGCTCGAGCCGGTCCACGTCGGGGCGGTCGAGCTTTTCCAGGAACATCCGCGCGTAGGTGGACAGGGACTCGATGTAGCGCCATTGGCCTTCGGCGAAGATCGTGTCGAAGGCCAGCGAGGACTTCCCGGAGCCGGACACGCCGGTGATCACCGTGACCTGGTCGTGGGGGATGCGCAGCGAGACGTTCTTGAGGTTGTTTTGGCGCGCGCCGGTGATGATCAGCTCGTGCTGGGGTGCCATAGGAAGAACTGAAATCCCTTTGGAGAAAGACAATTTTCGAATCCTAGCAAGTGATGCGAGATACCGCAATGAAGACATGGAGTTTCCTTCTCCCCGCGGCGTGGGCGAGTGAAGTTGCATACGCATTCCTCGCGCCGAAGGCTTGAGATTATTTGACAAAATCGGCCATCTCACTTAGAATTCATGTTCTTCTGGACGGGTCAGTCATTCCGACGACGAGGGAGACCGAGGAGGCCAAGGTTGGAGGAGAGCTTCTTTAGGATCAATCGGTTACCGCCCTACGTGTTCACCGAGGTGCAGACCCTCAAGCTCGAGGCACGCCGGCGCGGGGAGGACATCATCGACTTCGGGATGGGCAACCCGGATGCGCCGACGCCCCCGCATATCGTGGAGAAGCTCATCGAAGCTGCCAGGAACCCGCGCAACCACCGCTATTCCGCCTCGCGCGGCATCACCAAGCTCCGCCATGCGATCACCGCCTGGTACCGGCGCCACTACGGCGTGGAACTGGATCCCGAAACGGAAGCGATCGTCACCATCGGGTCCAAGGAGGGGTTGGCGCATTTGGCGCTGGCGATGGTGTCGCCGGGCGACGTGGTCTTGACCCCCACGCCCACCTATCCGATCCATCCGTACAGTGTCATCATCGCGGGGGGGGAGGTGCGGGGGATCCCGCTGCGCCAGGACAGCGATTTCTTCGAGGACCTGATGCAGGCCTATCGCCGCACACTGCCCCGTCCCAAGATGCTGATCCTCAACTTCCCGCACAATCCGACCACGGCCGTCGTGGACCTGGCGTTCTTCAAGAAGGTCGTGGCCTTCGCGAAGGAAAACAACGTCTATGTCGTGCACGACCTGGCCTATGCGGACATCGTCTTCGACGGGTACAAGGCCCCGAGCCTCCTTCAGATTCCGGGCGCCAAGGACGTGGGCGTGGAGTTCTTTACCCTGTCCAAGAGCTACAACATGCCGGGCTGGCGGGTGGGGTTCTGCGTGGGCAACCCCAAGATGATCGGAGCCCTGCAGAAGATCAAGAGCTACCTCGACTACGGCATCTTCCAGCCAATCCAGATCGCCGCCATCATCGCGCTGAACGGTCCCCAGAACTGCGTCCAGGAAACCGTGAAGCTCTATAAAGAGCGTCGCGATGTCCTCGTGGACGGGTTGAACCGCGTCGGATGGAAGGTCGAAAAGCCCCTGGCGACCATGTTCGTCTGGGCCCGCATCCCGGACGCGTACCGCGCCATGGGATCGCTGGAATTCTTCAAGCTGCTCCTGCACGAGGCCAAGGTCGCGGTGTCGCCGGGCATCGGGTTCGGCGAGTACGGCGACGAGCACGTCCGCTTCGGTCTCGTCGAGAACGAGCACCGCACGCGGCAGGCCATTCGCGGCATCAAGAAGGCGCTCAAACTCTCCGGCGGGGAAGAATAGGGCGACTTCGTGAGAGACCGCATCGCAGTCGGCTTGATCGGGTTCGGCACCGTCGGGACCGGGGTCGCCAAGGTCCTCACGACCAATGCAGGCGTGATCCGGCAACGGCTCGGCGTGCCCCTCGCGTTGGTGAAGGTCGCGGACCTCGACCTCACAACCGACCGCGGCATCACACTGCCGCCCGGGATTCTCACCGCGAACGCCCGCGAGGTCATCGACGATCCCGCGATCGACATCGTCATCGAGCTGATCGGCGGCTACGATCCGGCCAAGCGGTTCCTGCTCGAGGCGATGGCCAAAGGCAAGCACGTCGTCACCGCCAACAAGGCGCTGCTGGCGGTCCACGGGGAAGAGCTCTTTGAAGCGGCGACCCGGGCAGGCGTGGACATCGGCTTTGAAGCGAGCGTCTGCGGCGGCGTTCCCGTCCTGCGCGCCCTGACCGAGGGGCTGGCGGCCAACCGGTTGCTGTCCCTCTACGGGATCGTCAACGGAACGTCGAACTACATCCTGACCAAGATGACCGAAGCCGGTCGCCCGTTCGACGAAGTCCTGAAGGAAGCGCAGAAGGCGGGCTACGCGGAAGCCGATCCGACGTTCGACATACAGGGCATCGACGCCGCCCACAAGCTGGCGATCCTGATGAACCTCGCCTTCGGGACGCCGGTGAATTTCAAGGACGTGTACGTCGAAGGCATCACCAGCATCGCGCCGATGGACATCGCCTACGCGACCGAGTTCGGCTACACGATCAAGCTGCTGGCGATCGCGAAACTGCACGAGGGAGGCGCTGAAAGAGAAAGCGAGCGTCCGGCTTCGCCGGCGCGAGCGCGGGGTTCGGGGGCATCGGAGCCCAGTCAGATGGGCGCACGGGCCCCCGCTGAACTGGAAGCCAGGGTCCATCCCACCATGATCGCGTCGGACGCGCCGATCGCGCGCGTCGACGGGGTCTACAACGCGATCCAGGTGACGGGGGACGCCGTGGGAGACATCATGCTCTACGGCCAGGGGGCGGGAAGCTTCCCGACCGCCAGCGCCGTGGTGGGCGATGTCATCGACATCGCCCGCAACATTCTCAAGGGGACGGTGCGGCGTGTGCCGCCGTGCGCCTTCCAACCGGACCAGCGGCGGCCGCTGCGCATCCGCCCGATCGCGGAGATCAGCAGCCTCTACTATTTGCGGTTCATGGTGCTGGACCGGCCCGGGGTCCTCTCGCAGCTGTCCGGCGTCCTGGGCAAGCACGACATCAGCATTTCCTCCGTCCTGCAGCGCGGCCGCAAGGATGGGCAGACCGTGCCGGTGGTGCTCACGACCCACACGGCCGTCGAGCGCAACGTGCAAGCGGCGCTGCGCGAGATCGCCGCGTTGCCGTTTGTTTCCGCTCCGACCACGCTGATCCGGATCGAAGGTGAGGACCGGTGACATGGGTGCGTGGCGTGGAGTAATCGAGGAGTACCGGGCCTACCTGCCGGTGTCCGCAGCCACCCCGGTCGTGACGCTGGGAGAAGGGAACACGCCGCTGGTGCGGGCGTCGCGCCTCGCCGAAGCGATCGCGCCCCGAGTCGACCTCCATCTCAAGTTCGAAGGCGCCAACCCGACTGGCTCCTTCAAGGACCGGGGCATGACCCTGGCCATCTCCAAAGCGGTGGAGGAGGGCGCGCGGGCGGTGATCTGTGCCTCCACCGGCAATACCTCGGCGTCGGCGGCCGCCTACGGGGGGCGGGCCGGGCTTCAGGTCTTCGTGCTGATCCCCGAAGGGAAGATCGCGCTGGGCAAGCTCGCCCAGGCGATGATACACCGGGCGACGGTCCTGCAGGTCGAAGGGAACTTCGATCAGGCCCTGACGATCGTGAAGGAGATCTCGACCAAGTACGGGATCATCCTCGTGAACTCGGTCAACCCGTACCGGCTGGAGGGGCAGAAGACGGCGGCGTTCGAGGTGTGCGACCAGCTGGGTGACTCGCCGGCCTACCATTTTCTCCCCGTGGGGAACGCCGGCAACATTACGGCCTATTGGAAGGGATACCAGGAATACTTCCGCGCCGGCAAGAGCACACGGCTGCCGCGGATGATGGGGTTTCAGGCCGCGGGGGCCGCGCCCATCGTGCTGGGACACGTCGTGGAGAAGCCCAAGACGATCGCCACGGCGATCCGCATCGGCAATCCGGCCAGTTGGGTCCCGGCGGTGCGCGCGATGCAGGAGTCGAACGGCAAGATCGATCTGGTGACGGACGACGAGATCGTGGAGGCCTACCGCATGGTCGCGGCGCTGGAGGGCATCTTCTGCGAGCCAGCCTCCGCGGCCTCGGTGGCCGGCGTGATCAAGATGCAGAAGGCGGGACTGTTCAAGGACGGCGATTCGGCTGTGTGCACGCTGACCGGGCACGGGCTCAAGGATGTAGACATCGCGATTTCGGTGTCGCAGAAGCCGGCCACCATTCAGGCCAACATCGAAGACGTCGTGAGGGTCTTGGGCTACTAACCACCGCGCAGGGGAGGGCGCACCTGGTTCGCATGAAATATGTGATTCTGCTGGGGGACGGGATGGGTGACCACCCCGTGGCGGAACTCGGAGGGCGCACGCCGCTACAGGCGGCCAAGACCCCCAACTTGGATTTCCTGGCCCGGAACGGAGAGCTCGGGCTGGTGAAGACGACGCCGGATGGGTTCTATCCGGGCGGCGACGTGACGCAATTGGCGATCCTGGGCTACGACCCCAGGAAGTACTACACGGGCCTGGCGCCGCTGGAAGCGGCCGGCCTCGGCGTCGCGCTGAATCCCGATGACGTCGCCTACCGGTGCAACCTGGTGACGCTGAGGGCGGACACGGGCGGCTATGACGTGAAGAAGCTGGGGCCCCACGCCGTGATGGAGGACTACAGCGCCGGGGAGATCGACTCGCCGGAAGCGAAGGAGCTGATCTACGTCGTCAACGAGCAACTGGGCACCGAAGTCGTGCAGTTCTATCCCGGCGTGTCGTACCGGAACCTCATGGTCTGGGCCGAGGGCAAGCACCGCGTCACGCTGACGCCGCCCCAGGATATCGTCGGGCAGTCGGTCGGCGAGTACCTGCCGAAAGGCGAAGGCGAGAAGGTCCTGCGGTCCTTGATGGAGGAGGCCTTGGCGATCCTGCGCGGCCATCAGTTCAATCAGGAGCGGGTCGAGGCGGGCCAGCGCCCCGCGAATGCCATCTGGCTGTGGGGGCACGGCAAGGCGCCGAAGCTGCCGAAGCTGACCGAGCGGTACAACCTCTCTGCGGCCATGATCTCGGCGCTGGACCTGCCGCGGGGCCTGGGCCTCGCCTGCGGCTTCGAGGTGGTGAAGGTGCCCGGCGCCACGGGAGCCTTGGACACCGACTATCGCGGGAAGGCCGAGTGCGCGCTCAAGGAGCTGGAGAAGCGTGACCTCGTCTACGTGCACCTGGGGGCGACGGATGACGCGAGCCACCGGGGGGATGTGCAGGCCAAGATGAAGGCCATCGAGTCGTTCGACGAGCACACGGTCGGCACCTTGCTGAAGGAATTGCCGAAGCGGGGCCCGCATCGCGTGCTGGCGGTCTGCAACCACGCGACGCCGGTCGCGCTCAGACGCCATACGAACGACCCGGTGCCGTTCGCCCTCTACGAGGGGCCCGCGACCCGTGATCGGGCCGATGCAAAGCGGGGCTTTAACGAGGCGGACGCCAAGGCCACGCAGGTGGTCCTGGCGGACGCGACGAAGCTGATCGGAAAGTTGCTGGGGAAATAAATGGCATTAGTCGTTCAGAAATTCGGCGGGACCTCGGTCGCGAGCATCGACCGGATCAAGCACGTGGCGGGTCTTGTCGCCAAGACCCGGCAGGCGGGCGACACCGTCGTCGTGGTAGTCTCCGCCATGAGCGGCGAGACGGATCGTCTGGGCAAGCTCGCGCACGCGATCACCGAGTTCCCGGACGAGCGGGAGATGGACATGCTGCTCTCCACGGGGGAGCGCGTGACGATTGCCCTGCTGGCGATGGCGTTGCGCGCGATGGGCTTCGACGCCCGCTCCTTTACGGGGCGCCAGGTGGGCATCATCACCGACAGCACGCACACGCAGGCGAGGATCGAGCGGATCGTGGCGGACCGGATCCAGGAAGCGCTCGACAAGGGCATCATTCCCGTCGTGGCGGGCTTTCAGGGGATTAGCGAGAAGGATGACGTGACGACCCTGGGGCGGGGCGGGTCGGACCTCACGGCGGTGGCGCTGGCCGCGGCGCTTAAAGCGGACCGCTGCCTGATCCATACCGACGTGGACGGCGTGTACACGGCGGACCCGAACCTGGTCCCGTCGGCGTGCAGGCTGGCGAAGGTTTCCTACGAGGAGATGCTGGAGCTGGCGAGCCTGGGCGCGAAGGTGCTACAGAGCCGGTCGGTCGAGTTCGCCGCCAAGTACGAGGTGCCGGTGGTGGTCAAGTCCACGTTCGTCGAGGGGAACGGGACGCTGGTAACGAAGGAGGATCGGGACATGGAGCAAGTGGTAGTGGCCGGCGTGACGGGCGACCGCAACCAGGCGAAGGTCACGTTCATCGGAGTGCCGGACCGGCCGGGGATCGCCGCCCGCATCTTCGGGCCGCTCGGGGAGGCCAATATCCTGGTGGATATGATCATCCAGAACGTGGGCCAGGGCGATCTGACCGACCTGTCGTTCACTATCCCGCGGGCTGACGTGCACAAGGCGGTGGACCTGGCGAACCGCATCGCGAAGGATATCGGGGCACGGAGCGTGGAGGTGAAGGATCAGATCGCCAAGGTCTCGCTGGTGGGAGTGGGCATGCGGTCTCACTCCGGCGTGGCCGCGCGGATGTTCGAGACCCTGGCCCGCGAACGGATCAACATCATGATGATCAGCACGTCGGAGATCAAGATCTCCTGCGTGATCGAGGAGAAGTATGTAGAATTAGCGATCCGGGCCCTGCACGAAGCGTTCGGGTTGGGGAAAGGGTGAGATGAAAGCAGACGACGCGCGCCAAGTCGAGATCTACGACACCACCCTGCGCGACGGTGCCCAGGCCGAGGATGTCTCGTTCTCGGCCGAGGACAAGGTCATGGTTGCCCAGAAGCTGGACGAACTGGGCGCCCACTTCATCGAAGGTGGGTGGCCCGGGGCCAATCCGAAGGACATCGATTTCTTCCGCATGATCAAGACCGTGCCGCTCAAGCAGGCCAAGGTCGTGGCCTTCGGCTCGACGCGGCGGGCGACCAACGCGGTGCATGCCGATCCCACCTTGAAGGCCATCCTCGATGCGGACACCCGGTACGTGACCCTGTTCGGCAAGAGCTGGACCCTCCATGTGACGGACGCGCTCGGCGTCTCGCTGAAGAAGAACCTCGAGCTGATCGAGGATTCCATCGCGTATTTGAAAGGCAAGGGGCGGCAGGTGTTCTATGACGCCGAGCACTTCTTCGACGGCTACAAGGCCAATCCGGACTACGCCCTGCAAACCCTCCTGAAAGCCCAGGCGGCCGGCGCCGAGCGGCTCATCCTCTGCGACACGAACGGTGGAACGATGCCGTGGGAGGTCAAGCGGATCGTCGCGGCCGTCGCCCGCGAAGTCCGCGCGCTGCTCGGCATCCATGCCCACAACGATGCGGAGATGGCGGTTGCCAACTCGCTGATCGCGATCCAGGAGGGCGTGCTCCAGGTGCAGGGCACGATCAACGGGATCGGCGAGCGGTGCGGGAACGCCAACCTCTCCTCGATCATCCCGAACCTGCACTTCAAGATGAAGATGCCGTCGGTGACACTGGACCAGTTGCGGCACCTCCGCGAGGTGTCCCACTACGTGGCCGAGATCGCCAACCTGGTTCCGAACAAGCACCAGCCTTACGTGGGCGACTCGGCCTTCGCGCACAAGGGGGGCATGCACATTGACGCGGTGCGCAAGAACCCGATGACCTACGAGCACATCCGCCCGGAGGCGGTCGGCAATCGCCAGCGGATGCTGATCTCCGACTACGCTGGCAAGAGCAGCCTGTCGGCGAAGGCCGAGGAGTTTCACATCAAGCTGCCGAAGAAAGACCCCAAGGCCCAGGAACTGCTGGCGACGCTCAAGGATCTGGAGAACCAGGGCTACCAGTTCGAAGGGGCCGAAGGCTCGTTCGAGCTCTTGATGCGCCGGATGCTCGGCAAGCACAAGCCGTCCTTTGAGTTGCTGGGGTTCCGCGTGATTGTGGAGAAGCGGCAGGCGGATGAGAACCCGATCTCGGAGGCCACGGTGATGGTCAAAGTCGGCTCCACGGTGGAGCATACGGTAGCGGTGGGCACCGGTCCGGTCAATGCCCTGGACCACGCCATCCGCAAGGCGCTCGAGAAGTTCTATCCGCAGTTACGGGAGGTGAAGCTGCTTGACTATAAAGTCCGTGTCCTGGCCGCCAATAAAGGCACGGCCTCTCGGGTCCGCGTGCTCATTGAATCGGGAGACCACAAGGAAAAGTGGGGGACGGTAGGAGTGTCCGAGAACATCATGGAGGCAAGCTGGCAGGCGTTAGCCGACAGCATTGAATATAAGATGGTGAAAGACCGGCGTTCTGCCAAACACACTTCTGCTTGACTTCTGGAGAACGCCTTCGTATCCTGATGATCTCTAAAGGGATTTTGCCCGGTTGGATGAGGGGGTGAGGGATGAGGAAAGCAGACCTGGCGACCGAAATTTACGAAAAAGTTGGTGTTTCGAAGAAGGAGGCTGCGGATCTCGTCGAGTTGGTCCTGGATACGATTAAGAGCGTCCTCCAGAAGGGAGAATCTTTTAAAATCGCCGGATTTGGAAATTTTATTGTTCGAAGCAAAGGGCCTCGCAAAGGTCGGAATCCGCGGACCGGTGAAGAAATTGGGATTACCCCTCGACGAGTGGTCACCTTCCGTCCGAGCCAAATCTTTAAAAAATACGTGAACTAGCCGCCTGCGCTGGCTGTGATGGCGACCGGGACGTCAGCATCCGACCACGGCACAAGCGCCGTAGTCGGCGAGAAGCTCTTCTACAAGATCGGCGAGGTGAGCCGGCTGACCGGCCTCCCCGCGTATGTCCTGCGGTTCTGGGAGTCTGAACTCGGGTTCCTGCGTCCCCAGAAGACCAGGGGCCGGCAGCGGAAGTACACCCCGAAGGACATCGAGATGCTCCTCCAGATCAAACGGATGCGGTACGAGCAGGGGTTCACGCTGGAGGGTTTGAAGCGGCGGTGGCATACACGGGCAGGCGTGCAGGAGCGGCGGCCTTCGCGCGACACGGTCGAGGTGGCGCGGCGCGTGAAGCACGAGGTCCACGAGATGCTGAAGGTTCTCGGCGATTCGACGTAAGTCGATCCCGGCCCGACAAGTCTGAATGGTTCGGGGCGTAGCGCAGCCCGGTAGCGCACTCGCTTGGGGTGCGAGTGGTCGTGGGTTCAAATCCCGCCGCCCCGACCAAAAAGGGGTCAGAGTCGATTTTCCGTTGCGGATTCGATTCGCCGAACTCGTCTGAGGAAGTACTTCCCTCCTTCGGGAAAATGGAAAATCGACTCTGACCCCATCTCCTCATGATGATCAATCCCGACCGCGCCCGGTTGAAAATGGTCGAGGAGCAGCTCGTTCCCCGGGGCATCACCGATTCGCGGGTCCTGGAGGCGATGCGAAAGGTCCCCCGTCATCTGTTTCTCGAAGAAGCCCTGGCTGATCGCGCCTACGATGACTCGGCTTTGCCGATCGGCGAGAAGCAGACCATTTCACAACCATACATCGTGGCGCTGATGACGCAGGCCCTGGCGCTCCGGGAGACCGATAGGGTTTTGGAGATCGGGACGGGGTCCGGCTATCAGACGGCGATCCTGGCCGAGCTGGCGGCGCGGGTCTATTCCATCGAACGGGTGCAGTCGCTGACCGTTCAGTCGCGCGAGCGGCTTGACCAGATGGGCTACCGGAACGTGGCGATCCGGATCGGGGACGGGACCTACGGGTGGGGAGACGCCGCGCCGTTTGACGCCATCCTGGTGGCGGCCGGGTCTCCGAGCGTGCCGCCGTTGCTCGTCGAGCAGTTGCGGGAAGGCGGGCGGCTGGTCATTCCGGTCGGCGACCGCCACGTGCAGCGGCTGCAGTTGGGCGTGAAACAACGGGGACAACTGGTCGTCAGCGACCTGGGCGACTGTGTCTTCGTCCCCTTCATCGGGGCCTTCGCATGGGACGCGCACACGAACTGAATATCTTCAATACCCTGACCGGCCGGAAAGAGCCGTTCGAGCTGCTCAAGCGCGGCCAGGTCCGGATGTACGTGTGTGGCGTCACGGTCTACGACGACAGCCACTTGGGCCACGCCCGCAGCGCCGTCGTCTTCGACGTCATTCGCCGGTACCTGGAATATCGTGGTTTGAAGGTCAAGTTCGTCAAGAACTTCACGGACGTGGACGACAAGATCATCAATCGGGCCAATCAACTGGGAATACCGTGGCAAAAGGTAACGACCACATACGTCAAAGCCTACTACCGTGATATGAAGCGGCTGGGGGTTCGCAAAGCGACGGTGGAACCCAAGGCCACCGAGCACATGGGGGACATTATCAAGCTGATTCACAAGCTGCTTAAAAAAGGGCATGCGTACCAGCTTGATGGGGATGTGTACTACGAGGTGACATCATATCCGGCTTACGGGCGGCTATCCAAACGAAAGGCGAAGGATCTTCTGGCCGGTGCCCGTGTCGAGGTGGATGAGCGCAAGCGCAACCCTATGGACTTTGCGCTGTGGAAGTCCTCCAAGCCTGGTGAACCAGCTTGGCCGAGTCCCTGGGGGCCTGGACGCCCGGGCTGGCACATCGAATGTTCGGCCATGTCGATCAAGCATCTGGGGGAGACGTTTGACATCCATGGAGGAGGCCAGGACCTCATCTTTCCCCACCATGAGAACGAGATCGCCCAGTCCTCCGCGGCGACTGGCAAGGAGTTCGCCCGGTACTGGATACACAATGGTTTTGTCACCGTGGACAGCGAGAAGATGTCAAAGTCGCTGGGGAACTTTTTTACGATCAAGGAGATCTTCGAAAAATTCCCCGCACCTGAGAAAGTCACCGCCGAAGTGGTGCGATACTTTCTGCTCTCGACGCAGTATCGTAGCCCGATTGACTTTTCGGACGAGGCGCTCCGTCAGGCGAGGGCCGGGCTCAATAACTTCTACGACCTCTTGCTCCGTCTAGACGAAAAGACCCCATCGAAGGAGGCTGCCGACGGCGAAGTCAAAGAACTGTTGTCGAAATTCACGGTCGCGTTTGAGCAGGCGATGGAGGATGATTTCAACACGCCCGTGGCCCTCGCGGAGTTCCAGCGCCTGCGGAGCGAGTTGAACACGCGGCTGCAAACGGGGCTCTCGCGAGGCGCGCGGACGGAGGCGCGTGAAGCCTTTCGGCGCTTCGGACAGGTCTTGGGGCTGTTCCAGGTGCCGGCTAAGAAATGGGAGTTTAGTGGTTGGATGGACCAAGGCACGCAGTCGAGCTTCCCGCCGCAAGTTAAGAAATGGCATCCGGGATACGCAGGCGAGATCACGCAACCAGTCACGCTAACTGATAAAGAGATTCAAGAGAAGGTGGAAGAACGGAACGAAGCTCGGCGACGCAAGGATTTTATGCGAGCCGATGCGATCCGGAATGAACTGGCGTCGTTTGGCATCATCCTCGAGGATCGGCCAGATGGCACGACCCGCTGGAAGCGGTGAGCCACACTGATTCGACAGACCTCCTCTATGGCCTGCACCCGGTGCTCGAAGCGCTCCGGGCGAAGGACGTGGGGCTCCACCGGATCTATCTGCTGGAAGGCCGTCGGGGGCGCGAGGTTGAGGAGATTCTGCGGCGGGCCAAGGCTCGCCATGTGCCCGTGGCCTTTGAGGCGCGCGAGGAACTGGATCGGCGGGCCGGATCCGGACGGCACCAAGGCGCGGTGGGCATCGCCTCGGCGAAGGCCTACCTGTCTCTGGAGGAGCTTCTCGAAATGGCGCGCCGGCATGACTCGCCACTCCTGCTCGTGCTTGACGGCATCGAAGATCCCCGCAATCTCGGCGCGATCGTGCGGACGGCTGAGGCGGCCGGCGCGCAGGGCGTGCTCCTGCCGACCCGGCGGGCGGTCGGCCTGACCGCGACCGTGGCCCGCGCCTCGGCGGGCGCCATCGAGCATCTTCCCATCGCCCGCGTCGTCAATGTCGCGCAGACCCTCGAACGG
>JAXIOW010000141.1:0-8577 GCA_045403215.1 Nitrospirales bacterium
GGTCATCAAGGAAGCGATCAGGCGGGCCAGCGTGGATCTGATGGTGGCCTACCCGATCACTCCCCAGAGCGAAGCCGCGGCGCTGATCGGCGAGCTGTACGCCGAGGGCTATGTCGCCGAATACATGCGCGGCGAGAATGAGTTCGGCGTGATGTCGGAGTGCGCGGGGGGGGCGTTCGGCGGAGCCCGCGTGTTCACGACGACGGCCGGGCCCGGGACCATGCGGGCTATGGAGAATTTTCCGATGTGGTCGGGGGCGCGTTTGCCGATCGAGATGATCGTGACCTGCCGCGGCATCAATTCGCCGTTGAGCATTCAGCCGGACACGCTGGAGATTTACTTCCTTCTGGAGACCGGCATGCTGGTCTGGCACGCGGAGACGGCGCAGGACTTCTATGACTGGATTCTCATGGGCTTCATGGTAGCGGAGCAACCGGATGTGCATCTGCCGATCGCGATCTGTTGTGATGGATTCTTCGTCACGCACACGAAGGACGTCGTGAACCTGACGCCGGTGGATATGTGCCTGCCGCCGTACGATCCGTACCGGTCGCCCGTGCCCTGCATGGACATGGAGTGCCCGCCGGTCCGGATGATGCGCGACCCGTTCATCATGAAGAGCAACTACATCAGCTACGCGACCCACGCGTCCTGGCAGCAGGAGGTTCGGGCGGCCGTCGAGCGGTCTCGCAAGCACACGATTCCGTTGCTGGGCGGCCTGATCGAGACCGAAAACACTGACGCGGAGATTCTGATTGTGTCCTCGGGGACGGCCGTGTCACAGGGACGTGAGGCGATTCGCTTGCTGGCCGAGGAAGGGCTGCGGGTCGGGCTGGTCAAGATCAAATCCTTGAGGCCGTGGCCCTATAATGAGATCCGTGAAGCGACGAAGAGCGCGAAGCACATCTTCGTGCCGGAGTTCAACGTGGCGGGCTGGATGGCTCGGGAAATCAAGGCCACCGTTCCAGACAGCGATCGCGTGATCGCCGGTCCGCATGTGGCCGGTGGGATGACGATGCCGCCGGAGGTCATCGTCGAGCACATCCAGCGGACACTGGGGAAATCCGTGGCAACCTTGGCCGGGCGCGGGAGCTGATTGATTATCGACAGCGAAAGGACGCAGCCGGGACCTAAACGTTAGGGCCTGCAGGAAGAGGAGAAGCCCATGAGCAAAGAGAAAATCCAGATCTGTGAAGAGTTCTTCGACATCATGCCGCCGGAATATCGCGACCTGGTGACCAACGCCACCTGGGGAAAAGAAGGCCGGGGCTGGAAAGATGTCGGGATCCACAAGGAGTTGATCGAGCAACACTCCCTGTGCGCCGGCTGCCCCGAGTCCATGGCGTTCCGGTATATTCTGGCGTCCCTGCCGAATCCCGAAGACACGGTCATGGTCGGGTCCACCGGCTGCACCAGCCTGGTGTTCCCGCATGTCGGCATCCACAACATCCATTCGCTGTTCGGGAATCAGAACGCGGTTGCGTCGGGGCTGAAGCGCGCGCTGGCCTTGCGCTTCCCGGACCGCGTCAAGGACGTCGTCGTGCTGGCCGGGGACGGCGCCACGGTGGACATCGGACTGGACTACACGCTGCAGTCCTGGTTCCGCCAGGAGAAGTTCACGACGATCTGCTTCGACAACGAGCTCTATGCCAATACCGGCGGTCAGGAAAGCGGTCTGATGCAGAAAGGCTTTGTGGCGAAGATGGCGCCGATGGGCAAGAAGTTCGACAAGGTGCGCTTGCCTGAGATCGCCCGCGAGTCGGGCTGCGTGTATGTTGTGAACTGCACGGTCAGCAAGCCGTCATTGGTCGAGAAGGTCGTGAAGAATGCGGTCCTGCTCGCTCGCGAGATCGGCCCGACCTACCTGCAGCTTTACACGCCGTGCATTCTCGAGATCGGGAAGAACAGCATGGAAGGTCTCCAGGAGATGCGCGATTCCGAGAAACCCGGCGAGCGCTTTGCCTATAAGGAGTACGTCTCGGACGAGGCGAAGGCGTTCCTGGCTGACCTTGCGGAGAAAGAGAAGGCCAAGAAGGCGTCTGCTAAGGAAGCGCTGGCGCAGGCGTGACGACGCGTTGAGGCGGAGGAGGGCCCCCGATGATTAGACGGCGTATCAACATCCGAATGTCCGGCCTGGGAGGGCAGGGCGTCGTGACGTCAGCCCATGTCATGGCCATGGCGGCCTCGAAAGACGGGAGGCAAGCGATCTCCAATCCCTTCTTCGGAGCCGAGAAGCGCATGGCGCCGGCCGAGGCGTATGTCCGGATCGGCATCGAGCGGATTTTCGACCGCGGGGAGTTGGTCTATCCCGAGGTGATCGAAGTGTTCCATCCGCAGGTGATCAACCAGGGCAAGAGCTACACCATGCCGTTCTATTCCGGCATCAAGCGGGGCGGGCTGGTGATCATCAATTCCAACATGGAATTGTTGACCGACGAAGACAAACAGCGCCTGGCCGATTTGGAGGTGGCCGTGTATTACGTGAATGCCACCGAAATCGCGCTCGAGGTCGCGGGGACCGAGTTGTCCACGAACATGGGCATGATCGGGTCAGTGGCGGGGATCACCAAGTGCGTGTCTATGGAAGCGCTGGATTTAGCCTTGCAGGATCGGTTCGGCAAGAAATATGTCGCATCGGGCGGTACCGCGACCCTCGATCAGGCGATCACGAAGAAGTTTGCGAAGAAGGAAATGCTGCTTGCCAAGAATTTGGCTACCGTGAAGAAGGCGTACGAGCTCGGGGTCGAATGGGCGGACAAGAATCACGTCGAGTTGATGGTCGCGGCGGCATAGGCGGAGGAAAGGACGGCGCATGTACAACGTAGCGGTGGTGACTGACGAAAAGTGTGTGGCGAAGAAGGGATGCCGCCTCTGCATCATGTATTGCCCGGAAGCGGACTGCATTCTTCTGGACACGAAGAACATGGTGGCCAAGGTCGTGACGGATATATGCAAGGGCTGCGAGCTCTGCAAGGTCGTGTGCGATGCGGCCAAGCATCAGGCAATCGAAATGCTGGCCATGGGCGCAGACGGCAAGTTGCTCCACAAAAAGGGAGAAGCGGCAGGGCTCGGGCAAGCCTACGCAGGTTAGTTCGCAGTCTCCAGAGAGTTCGTCGAGAAGCCCCATGGCGTGCGCGTCGTGGGGCTTTTTGATTGGAACGGTAAGGGGTCTTCAACATGAACGATGAGATCAGGCAGTCCATCCAGGAAGTCGGAGAAGCCATGTCCCGTGTCAATCAAGCCTTCCAGAACTACGCGGAAGAGTTGAAGGCCTCAGGCAAGGACCCTGCCGAAACCCAGCAGGTCGTCAAGAACGCCGACACGCTGAGGGATAGCGGTCACATTTACATGTCCTGGGCGCGTCATTATGCCGGGCTGGGCGGCGACGAGGCTTCGACGGAGGACATCGACGAGGACGAAGGCCGGATCGGAGGATTCTAAGGACGAAGAGAATTGATCGCGACGGTGTGGATTGTTTACTATTGTACGCAACGTCCTGAGTCCGCAATCGAATGAGTTCCCCGGTAGCTCAGTTGGTAGAGCGATCGGCTGTTAACCGATTGGTCGCAGGTTCGAGTCCTGCCCGGGGAGCCAACCTTCATGCGAACACTTGAAGAGCTGAACTTCCGCAATACCTACACGCTCCTGCCGGAGTCTTTCTACTCGCGGGTTGTGCCGACGCCATTCTCCAAACCTCCCTATTTGGTCAGCTTCAACATGGCGGCGGCTGCCCTCATGGATCTCGATCCGAACGAGGCCGCGCGTCCGGAATTCGTGGAGTACTTCAGCGGCAGCCGCCTCTTGCCGGGCAGCGAGCCGATCGCCATGCTCTATGCGGGTCACCAGTTCGGCCAGTACGTTCCGCGGTTGGGCGATGGGCGGGCCATCCTCCTGGGGGAGGTGGTGAACGAGGCCGGGGACAAATGGGACCTGCATCTCAAAGGGGCGGGCCAGACGCCGTACTCCCGGGACGGGGACGGTCGAGCCGTCCTGCGCTCGACGATACGCGAATACCTGTGCAGCGAAGCGATGCACGGTCTGGGGATCCCCACGACGCGCGGGCTCTGCATCGTGGGCAGCGATGAGGAAGTCTTGCGGGAAGAAGGCGTGGAGACTGCGGCGATGCTGATCCGGCTGGCGCCCACGCACGTGCGGTTCGGGTCGTTTGAAACCTTTTACTATCGCGGGCAGCCCGAATCCCTCCGAAGGCTAGCGGACTACGTGATTGACCAGTACTTCCCCCATCTTCAGGGCGCTGCCGATCGCTACCCGCGCTTCCTCACTGAGGTGGTGGTCCGCACGGCGCAGCTCATGGCCAAATGGCAGGCGGTCGGCTTCGCCCATGGCGTCATGAACACCGACAACATGTCGATTCTGGGGCTGACCCTGGACTATGGGCCCTTCGGCTTCCTGGACGATTACAATCCGGGCTTCATCTGCAACCACTCCGACCGCGGGGGGCGTTACGCGTTCCATCGTCAGCCGGACATCGGCAATTGGAACCTGCACGCGCTCGCTCAGGCCCTGCTGCCGCTGATGAGCGAGGACGCGGCCAAGCAGGCGTTGACGGCTTACGAGCCTGCTCTGGTCGAGCACTATCGGAATTTGATGCGGCAGAAACTCGGCCTCCAGGAATGGCTCCCGGAGGACGGGGATCTGGTCACTGGGTTGTTGTCGATCATGCAGGCCAATCGAGTGGACTACACGAACTGCTTCCGCGCGTTGGGCGATTTTCGCTCAGACCCGGATGCCCTTACCATGCCGCTCCGGGATCTGTTCCTTGATCGGGCGGCCTTAGACGCCTGGGCGGCGCGCTACCGGTTACGGCTGCGCGAAGAGGGCAGCTGCGATGCGGAGCGCAGGGAGCGGATGAACCGCGTGAACCCGAAGTACGTGCTGCGCAACTATCTGGCCCACACCGCGCTCATGCAGGCCACGGAGAAGAAAGATTTTGCGGAAATCGCCCGCCTGCTCGAGATGCTCCAGAACCCCTACACTGAGCGGCCGGACAGGGAGCGGTACGCGGCACCGCCGCCGGAGTGGGGCAAGCACATCTCGGTAAGCTGCTCGTCGTAGCCTTTAGTCCAACACGGCCAGCACGCAGATGCCCAGCACGATCCGGTAGTAGGCGAAGGGTTTGAAGGTATGCTGTTTGATGTAGCTTAGAAACCCGGCGACGACAAGGAGCCCGGTGAGGAAGGCCACCGCCAGACCGACCGGGAACAGCAGCGGGTCCTCCTGGAAGAGCAGCGCGCGGGACTTGACGATCTTATACCCAGTCGCGGCGATCATCGTCGGGAGAGCCAGCAGGAAGGAAAACTCCGTGGCGGTCCTCCGGTCCATCCCGACCAGCAGGCCGCCCATGATGGTGGCCGCGGAACGCGACACCCCTGGAAATAATGAAAAGCATTGAGCCACGCCGACCCACCAGGCTGCTCGAAGGCCGACCTCTTCCACCGCGGTGATCTGGTACGCTTTGACCGTATGCTCGATGACCAGTATCACGACGCCGCCGACCACGAGCGCGCCCGCCACGGTGACCGGTCCGAATAGATAGGCCTCGATCCAGTTGTGGGTCGCCAATCCGACGACGGCTGCCGGCAAAAAGGCGACTCCGAGGCCCAACCCGATCTGCCGGCTGGTGGGGTCTGAGGGAAACTGCCGGAGCAAAACCCAGAGGCGCCGTCGGAAATAGACGACGACAGACAGAATGGAGCCAAGCTGAATCGCAATCTCGAAGCTGACGGCGTGGGTGCCTGTGAACCCGAGGGCGTGTCCGACCAGGATGAGATGACCGGTGGAGGAAATGGGCAAGAATTCGGTTAAGCCTTCGACCGCGCCCAGGATGATGGCTGTCCACAGGGTCATACAGGCTGCGGCATCATCGGGGAGGGGGCAGGATAATGTCAAGGGCTGCCGTTGATAACTTGTTCAGGCAGTTGACAAAATAGGATATTTCGACAACAATCGCGTCTGGCATGGGGGAGTGCATGAAGGAACAGATTAGAAGGGGGCTCATGGCGCTTGTGCTGGTGGGGTTGCCGGGGTGCGTGAGCCAGGGCACGTACGAGCAGACTCTTGGAGAGCTTCAGTCCACGAAGAGTGATCTCGACCGTCTCCGCGTCCAGAATGAGGCCCTCAACAAGCAGGTCATCAGGCTGAAAGAGTCCAACGCCAGGCTCAAAGAGGAGCTGGACAGAGCCAACGTGCAGATTGCGTCGTTGAAGGAGGAAGTTGGCAAGGAACGCCAGGCGGCTGACAACAAGGTGAAGGACCTGGACCGGCTAGTCAAGGAATTGACGAAAGCCAAGAAGGACTTGGCGCAGGAGTTCGAGGTCCAGAAGCAGCGGAATGAAGACTCATTGAAGACGATCAAGCGGCAGGCGAAAGAGTTGAAGGAACGCGAAAAGTCGGCGTTGATTGAGCCTCCCACGCCGCAACCTAAGCCCGCCACGCCTCCCGCCGATGCGACAAAGCCTCCTGAGGCCCCATCACCGGCTCCGAATGTGGCAGCCCCGCCTGTCCCGGCGGCGCCCGTTTCGCCCTCCGATCAGGATGTGAAGTCGCCGACGAACCTTATGGACATCAACAGAGCTACCCCGGCTGACCTGACCTTGACCCTGGGACTAGCCAAGGAGGATTCAGACAAGCTGGTCAAACACCGCCCATACAAAACGATTGAAGAACTCATCTCAAAAGCCGGGATCGCCAAGGCGACGGTGGATAAGATTCGGGAAAAAATCACTGTCGGCCCGTAAACGTCTCGACCCATCACGCTCTGGTAGGGCCATGCTTTGCAGCAGAGAAGCATGGCCCTGTTGTTTTCGCGCTGGTTTGACACCACGACAGGGGCTCCCTAGAATGAGCCCTCAGGCTTGCGAAATGATGTAAATTCAACCAACTTGGTCACCGCGGTGTCTAAGCAAATACGGGCAGTTGCGGTCTAATCCGGGCAGATAGACACTGGTGATGGAAGGAGGCGAGAATGGGACGGAAAATGGTGGTGCTGGTGGCGATAACCGTAGGCCTCTTGGTGGGAGAGCAAGGAGGAGTTGTGGTGTTTGCCGGCGAGCCCAAGGCACCGCATGCCATACCAGAGGTCTTGACCTTAGAAAAAGCCGTGGAACTGGCACTGTCAAATCATCCCAGCCTCCGGGTCGCCTCTGGAACGCAGGCGGTCAACGAAGCACTGGTGGGACAAGCCCAGTCCGGATTCTATCCGCAGGTTCAGGGCCTGCTCGCCTACCAGCGGACAACGGCTAACGCGACCCGCAACTTTACCGGCAGTCCGCTTCCTCGTAATGCCACCGGCAATACTTTCGGCTTCTATCAGAGCAACGTGACGCTCAACCAGTTGCTCTATGATTTTGGGAAGACGAAGTCGCAGGTGGACACGGCGCAGTTCAATTTGCAGGCCGCTAATTCGGATGCGGAGACCACCGTCCAGACCGTCGTGGTGAACGTGCAGCAGGCCTATTTCAATCTCCAGCAGGCGCAGCGTCTGGTCACGGTGAATGAGGAAGCCCTCACGCAGTTCCAGAAGCAACTGGACCTCGCCAAGGGGCGGTTCAAGGCCGGCGTGGCGCCCAAAATTGACGTAACCACGGCCGAGGTCGACCTCTCCAACGCCCAACTCAATCTGATCACGGCCAAGAACAATGCCCTGGTTGCTCGGGTGACCTTGAACAACGCGATGGGCATCCAAACGGCTAGTCCGTATCGTGTTCTCGACCCTTCCCTGGGGGAGGCGTACCAGGTTACCCTGGACGAAGCGGTGGCTCGCGCGATGCAGTTTCGGCCGGAGATGATCTCCCAACAGGCCCAGGAACGTGCGGCCGAGGCGGCCATCAAGGCGGCCCAAGGCAATTTCTTCCCGACGGTCACCAGCTCGGCCAACTATTCCTACGCAGCGACTGACTTCCCACTAGTGTATAACTGGAACGTCGCAGGCACCGTGAACATCCCTATCTTCAGCGGGTTCCTGACCAAGCAGCAGGTCGCGCAGGCGCGCGCGAACCTCCTGGCGACTAAGGCGAACGGGGACGTCCTCCGACAGAACATTCTGTTGGAGGTGAATCAAGCCCTGTTGAACCTGGAGGCCGCCAGGGAGCGCTTGCGGGTGACGGCGGTTACCGTCGAGCAAGCCAAGGAACGGATGGCGCTGGTGGAAGGACGGTACAGGGCCGGTCTCAGTAATGCGGTGGAAGTGACGGTCGCCGAGGTGGCGCTGGTGAACGCTCAGGCCAATGAAGTGGTGGCGATGTCCGGTTACCAGGCTGCGAAAGCCCAGCTTGACCGTGCGATGGGCATCAGCACCCCAGTGCGGGGAGGTTCATGAGATCGGCTACGTGGATCGTCGTCGGCGCGTTGCTCCTGGCTGGTCTGGGAACTGGTGGCTATGTGTATCTGAATGGCGACCAGAAGGCGCCTGTCCGGTATAAGACCGCGAAAATCGAGCGGGGCACGGTGACTCAGGCCGTCACGGCGACCGGTACGATCAATCCGGTTATCACGGTCCAGGTGGGCAGCCAAGTCTCTGGCATCATCAAGCATCTCTACGCCGATTTTAACTCGGTT
>JAXIOW010000125.1:0-2639 GCA_045403215.1 Nitrospirales bacterium
TGCGCGGGATGGCCACGCTATGAAGGAGCTCTCGCAGCCGAGTGAGAGCATCCTCTCGATTCTGCTCCTGGCTCCGATACTGCTGGGCTTTGATGGTGATCACGCCCTCTTGTGAGATGCGATGATCTTTCAATTTTAGAAGCTCTTCCTTGTAGAACGGGGGCAACGAGGAGGCAGCAATATCGAACTGCAAATGAATAGCGGACGAGACTTTGTTCACATTCTGCCCGCCGGCACCCTGAGAGCGCATCGCATGGATGTCGATCTCAGAATCAGGGATGGTGACGTGGGATGAGATGTGCAGCATCGAGGCTATTTAATTGATTGATCCCTTTGCTCTGCCATAATCTGAAGGCGGGTTTACTCCGTTGTCGGGATCCTATGTGAATAACTCATCCTCGACGAGTTTTAGGTACTTGTTGACGTAGAACATGTCTGGTTCCTCACGTGCCGCACGTGACCGAATTCGAAAGTCCGGGTCCTTCGGGTCCAACGGGTTAAAAATGACTAAGCCAATACCGAATATCCTGGACAGGGCATCGAGCCGAGCGATGTCGTCCTCAGAAGAGTTGTCCGGGACCACGATGTAGGACTTGTGAGAAAAGAGCCGGTATGAGCAAGCCTGGCCAAACGCAGTGATCAAGTTGGCTGGGTCGAGTTTGATTTCTGCCGACACGATCTCAGTGGGTGGCTTGATGATATCTGACCGTCTCGCTTCCCGTACGCCAACGACGTCTGGTGTACCCCACTTGTCCTTGAATTGGTTGCCGCCGACACTGATACTCCGCGTGCATTCCTCAAGTTCATTGATCAACCACTCACCAAAGGCCTCGTAAAAGTCCTCTTCTCGTATTTTCTCTTTTTTGAGCTTCTTGCTTGCTTCCGCCTCTTGCTTCTCCCCCTCCTCCTGATACTTGACGGCGCGATAGAGGCCGCGACTCGGCTGATAGATGGTCTTGGGCAACTCGGTTCTGAACTTGTGAAGTGAGCCGTGTATTGTGTTAACTGGAATATTGGCAAATGCGGTAGAGATCTCTTTGACCAATTCGGAGTATCGCTTTCCCGACGGGGAGGCATCTACCAGTTCGATCGCCTTCTGAATGGCCTTTTCTGTACTTGTCATATTCTCACGCTCCTCAACTAGTAAGTCTGCGGCGGAGTGCCGTTGCAACACAGCAACACAACCTCGGCTATCCGTAGGTGGGGAAGTCTACTGCAAAGTCGGACGCGTATCCACCACTCCGTTTTAGCCGAAACTTTTGGAGGCTGCGAATACTCCGTATGTTTGGCTTCGCAGTTACCCAGCGGCCGAGAGACTAGACCGCCGATGTTGCTGGAAGAGCGGGGACTCATCGAGACTCTGCCAGGGAGGAAAGCAGAAACTGACCGAGTGCGCGGGGGATTTCCGAAGGATTCCGCCTGGCAAAGACGGGAAGAGTCGATCCGAGCGGCGCGGAGGCGGTCAGCCTCTGGCTGCTTGACATCGGTGAGTTTGAGTCTACTGGCAGTCTAGCAGGCTGCGGATAAACTATTGTGGCACGGTGGAAATTCAATGGCCCGCACATCTAGGGCAACAGGAGAACACCGCGCAGGATGCTCAAAAAGGCCGTCCGGCAAGGCCGCAGCGAGCAAAGAGGCGAAGGCGTACGCTTCGGTACGTTGAGCTTCTGAGCGAAGCGAGAACGCAGCTGGCGGACTTTTTCAGCATCCTGCTAGGAGCACGCGCCTGTGGCTAGGCAGAACGACAACTGAAGTCGATTGGAAGTTTAGGAAAGTTCCGGCAGGCGATCGATGATGCGCAGGCGCACTTCGTCGCCCACCTGCATTTGCACCATCTTGGTCGTCAGACTCTCACGAACCCTATTGGCATCCTCCAACTTAAATTGAATCTGCCCGCCACTTCGCTCAACCAGGTGAAAGAGCAGTAAGTTCGTGATGTGCTGCAATTCATCGTCACTTGTGTGTGCGCTCAAGTTCAAGATCTTGGACATCGGAGAGGCTCCAGCTCAATCATCAAGCCGGCCCTATTTATCGCCGAATCCTCTGTTGTTCTACAATGCCCCAAAGGGAGGGGGAAACCTGGCTCTTCAAAGAGAGCTACCCCTCGCCTGTCATATCGGTTCACGCTTAATTCAACTTGAATTACAATTGTTTATGGGCGATAGGCTGCTCGCAGGCTACGGAAACACTGGTGTGTCACCGGCAATTCAATCCAGCCAAGACTGTCTACCGTTGTCTGCAGTACAACTTCGAGGAGGGAGGTTCAACGAATGAACCCGAATTATTCATGATGGTTCGTCGCGAGATCGCGCAGTCGCGGTGCGAGACGGGCACGCGGAGCCGCGAGGCCCCGATGCGTACTTGAACAGTACGTTGAGGGGGTGAGTGGCGAGCCTGCCCGCCGAAGGCTCGTCGCAGCCGCGAATCCGCGATTGGAGCAGAAGCGCTCATGAATAATGCGGGTTAAGATTTCGAGTCCTGATATTCCTCGTGCCAGGCCATCTGAATCGCTTCCAGGATTGTCTCGTTCGATTTTTTGGGATCGTCATTGAAGCCGGGGAGCGTCACGATCCAGGCGTGCATGTCGGTGAATCGAACCGTGAGCGGGTCCGTCTCCGGATGTTCTTCGACTAAACGGG
>JAXIOW010000024.1:0-20163 GCA_045403215.1 Nitrospirales bacterium
CTTCATCCTGCTCACGGTCCGCAATCTGGTTCCTCGGATGGGACTAAGCGAACTCATCCATGCCATGCCGCGTCTGCGAAAAGAGATTCACGGGCTCCTGTTGCTGGTCGGGGGAAGCGGACCGCTCAGGTCCGAATTGGACGCACAAGTGAAAAAGTTGGGGCTGGAGGGGTGTGTCCGGCTCATCGGGTTTATCCCGGAAGCCCAGTTGCCGGACTATTACCGAGCGGCTGACCTGTTTGTTTTGCCCACGATCCAACTGGAAGGATTCGGACTCGTCACGGTCGAGGCTCTGGCTTCAGGGACTCCCGTGTTCGGGACTCCCATCGGCGCGACCGAAGAGATTTTGGGCAAGCTGGACCATGCTCTTGTCGCGAAGGGATCGGATGCTGAGTCACTGGCCGCCGGGATCGCTGCCCTACACCGGCGGTTCACAACAGATCCGGCTTGGCGCGGTCGGCTTGCGGAGGCAGGCCGTGCCCTGGTGTTGCGCGACTACACGTGGGCGCGACACTGTGAGCAACTCGAGACGGTGCTTCTGGAGGTCCTGCACAGTCCTTCGACGCGCAATTCTTGATGGTTGACCTTCCCCATCCAGGCCGCCGCATCAGTATCATGCATATCATTACTCGCCTTGATCGTGGGGGATCCGCTCGGAACACGTTTTTGACAGCCATGGGGCATGACCGATCTAGGTTTTGCGTCGGTCTCGTGTACGGGTGTCCGAAGGCGATGCCCGCGAGCGATGCGGCTTTGTTACACGACGATCTGCAACGACTCCGCCAGGCGGGGGTGTCGGTCTTCGACGTACCCGCGTTGGTGAGAGAGATTCACCCGGTGTCAGATGTGCGGGCAACATTCGCGCTGTGGCGCCTGTTGCGCCGCGAGCGGCCGGCGCTCGTACACACCCATACCTCGAAGGCAGGGGCAGTGGGGCGTCTCGCCGCCAAGTTGGCTGGCGTGCCGGTGGTGATTCATACGCCGCACGGTCATGTTTTTTATGGCTACTACGGGGCGATTGTGAGTGCGATCATTCGCCTGCTTGAACGGCTGCTGGCAACAATAACCGACCGGATTGTGACGCTGACGGATCGTGGAGCAGAGGAGCACGTGCAGTACAAAATTGCTGGCCCGGAGAAGTTCGTGACGATTCATAGTGGAATCGATATTGCGCATTATCAATCAGTGCGGGTGGACCCCGCGGTCAAGCGGAAGGAACTGGGCATTCCGCCAGAAGGGCCGATCGTCGGGACGGTTGGTCGACTGGTTCCGATCAAAGGCCTGGAGTGGCTCCTTAAAGCTGCCCCGCGGGTCCTGGCCGAATTCCCTCAGGCGTATTTCGTCATCATTGGCGATGGGCCGATGCTTGGCGAGCTCAGGGAGTTGACCTCAAAGTTGGGGATCGGCCCACGTGTGGTGTTTTTGGGAGCGCGAGAGGACGCGCCTGAATGCCTGGCGGCCCTGGACCTCTTCGTTTTGCCTTCGCTCAACGAGGGCATGGGACGGGTCTTGATCGAAGCGATGGCGGTAGGCTGTCCCGTCGTGGCAACGCGTGTCGGCGGCATCCCGGACGTTGTTACGGACAGGACGACCGGCCTATTGGTGCCGCCTCGGGACGACCGGGCGCTGGCTGAGGCTATTCTCACCTTGCTGCAGGATCGGTCTCGCCGGGTCGCGTACGGTGAAGCGGCGAGACGGCGCGTCGATGGACGATTTGACGTCGAAACGATGGTGCGCAACATTGAACGGCTTTACGATGCAGTCTGGCAGGAAAAGCACCCCGCAACGTAAACCGCTGCGTCTCGGCGGCTGTGTCGTGCTGGCCGGGGTGCTGTGGATCGCGGTGGTGGAGGCCGGCGAGCCCGGGCAAGCCTGGCGGCCGGTCACGACCGTGTTTCACGTCCACAGCGACGTGAGCACCGGCAGTGACTCGATCGAGTCACTCGTCGTGCAGGCGCGGTCCTATGGGATCGAGGCCATCATTCTGACCGACAACTTCCTACTTCGTTACGAGTATGGGCTCTTTCCCTTGCGTGGGTTGATCCGACGGACGGTCGCGCTGCCATCAATCATGAGCTCCGGGGCCGAGCGGTACTTTGAGGCGATCCGCGAGGTTAACCGCCGCCATCCCGACGTGCTGGTCATCCCTGGCGTGGAAGTGGTGCCCCACTATTACTGGACTGGTTCGCTCTTCGGGAAAGACCTCACGATGCACGACGCACAGAAGAATATTCTGGTCGTGGGCCTGCCGGCTGAGACCGACTACGACCGGCTGCCGGTCGCGGGCAACTACGCTTCGTACGAATACGGGTGGCCGACCGTGCTCTGGCTGTCACCGGCCTTGTTGGCTGCCCCGGCGCTGTGGTTGCTCAACCGCCGGGTTGAACGGAAGGTGAGGGTCGGGTGGACATTCATGGTCGTGCGAACACGGCAGGTAGGCCCGGGTGTGGCCTTGCTGATCGTGGCCAGCCTCCTGTTGTTCAACAATTACCCGTTCGGTCGGCCACCCTTTGACATGTACCAGGACGGAAACGGGCTGCAGCCCCATCAACGCCTGATCCAGTATGTCCGCGAGCGTGGCGGGCTGACCGTGTGGTCCATGCCGGAAGTGAGGGATTTCAACCGGTACGGCTTCGGAAGGCTGGGTGTCGTCACGATCAAGACCGATCCATACACTGACGCACTCCTGCGAACAACCGACTACACGGCGTTCGGCGCGCTCTACGAGGATACGATCACGATGACCGACGTTGGCGGCGTCTGGGACGCCGTGCTAGAGGAATATATACGCGGCCGCCGGTCTTCCCCTGTCTGGGGGGTCGGCGAGGCCGCCTATCATGGGAGCGGCCATGCCGGCAAGCAATTATTCGGTGTAGAAACGATCCTGTGGGTGAAGGAACGGACACCTGAAGCGCTGCTGGACGCGATGGCCAATGGTCGGATGTATACAGTGCTGAGGTCCAAGGAGTACGGTTGGATTTTGAATGAGTTTACGCTCATCTCCGAAGCGACCGGCGAAACGGCGATATCGGGGCAGACTTTACGGACCACTGGGTCGTCACCTGTCCAGGTTCGCCTGGCCGTCTCCAGCGACGATGGCCGTTCACGCCAGACCCCTGTCCAAGTCATACGGTCCGGCCGGCTCATGAAAATGGGGATGGAAACGGTGCCCTTCACGTTGACGCTCCGCGACACGGCGCCGGTGGCTGGTGAGATGTCCTACTATCGGCTAATGATCGGTACGGGTGATCATACAATTGTCAGCAATCCGATTTTCATCCGCGGTGAGTGACCGTTTGGCGTGAAGGACAAACCGGTGCGTGTCGCGATCCATCAACCCCAGTATTTGCCCTGGTTGGGTTATCTTGATAAACTAGACGGGGCGGATCTCTTTGTGTTCCTGGACACCGTCCAGTTCAAGAAGAACGAATGGCAGAACCGCAACCGCATCAGGACGGCGCAGGGCTGGCAGTATCTGACTGTGCCGGTCCTCCACGAGTTTCCCCAGCGCCTGGATCAGGTCCGGATCAACAACCAGACCGACTGGCGTCGCAAGCACCAGACCGCGTTGGAGACCCATTACCGAAAGGCGCCGCATTATGACCGGTATGCGCCGGCGTTTCGTGCCCTCTACAGCCGGGCCTGGGAGCGCTTGGCTCCGCTCAACATCGAGGTCATCCGCGTGTTAACCGAGTCGTTTGGGATTACGACGAAGCTTGTCGAGGCGAGCCAGTTCACCGCCCGGGACGACCAGACCGGCCGGTTAGTGGACCTGTGCAAGGCGCTCGGTGCTGATCACTACCTCGCCGGAGACGGCGGGCGCGCCTACATGAACCTCGCCGAATTTGAAGCGGCGGGGATCACAGTGGAGTTCCAGGAGTTCGCTCACCCCGAGTACGCGCAGGTCTACGAGCCATTCATCGTCGGGATGTCGGCCATTGATTTATTATTCAATTGCGGGCGTGATGGGATTGAGCTGCTGAGACAAGCGCGCAGGAGCAGGGCATGAACATATTGGCCTTGGGTGCTCATCCGGATGATATCGAAATCGGCTGCGGGGGGACCTTGCTGAAATACGCGCGCGCAGGCCACGCCGTCTATCTGATGGTCCTGACGGAAGGAGCGCAGGGGGGCAGCGCGAAGGTGCGGCGGGATGAGCAGCTCGCATCATGTCGAATTCTTGGCGCCAAGGAGGTCTTTTGGGGAGGGCATCCGGACACCGAGGTCCCCGTTACCCGGCAGGCCATCCGGCAGATCGAGGGCATTGTCAAGAAAATCGATCCGGCATTCATCTTCGTCAATTACTTTGACGATACGCACCAAGACCATCGCCACTTGGCCACCTGTGCCGTGACTGCCACCCGCTATACACGCAACGTCCTGTTTTACGAGACCCCCACGACCCAGAATTTTTCCCCAACGGTCTATGTTGACATTGACGGACTCCTGGGGGACAAGGTGCGATCCCTGGAAGCGCATGCGTCGCAGGTCCAGAAGACCAACGTCGAAGGGCTTAGCATCCTGGAAGTCGCGCGCTCCGCAGCGCACTTCCGCGGCATCCAGGGACGCGTGAGAGCTGCAGAAGCGTTCGTCCCGTTGCGGCTGTTCATCAATATAGGGACTGACTTCGTGTGAGCGAGCCGTTCATCCCCCATTCCCGCCCGGCGCTGGGCGAGCCCGAAGCGAAGGCTGTGGCCGAGGTCGTTCGCGGCGGGTGGATCGCCCAGGGCCGCCAGGTGGCGGCCTTCGAGCAAGCTATGGCGAAGGTCACCGGGCAGGCACAGGGCGTGGCGGTTAGTTCGGGCACGGCAGCGCTCTACCTGGCGCTCATGGCGCTGGGGGTCGGCGCCGACGACAAGGTGGTGATCCCCTCGTACGTCTGTACCGCGCTGTGGCACGCGGTACGCCTGACCGGCGCGACGCCGGTTCTGGTGGACATCGAGCCTGCCACGTATCAGCCTTCCCCGCAGGCGGTGGCGCACGCCCTTACGCGCCGTACCAGGGCGGTGATCGTCCCGCACATGTTCGGGCTCCCAGCCGATGTCGTGACCATGAAAAGCCACGGGATTCCCCTCATCGAAGACTGCGCCCTGACGCTGGGCGTCACTGTGCGCGGCACGCCGGTCGGTGGCACGGGCGAGCTCGCCATCTGCTCGTTCTCCGCGACGAAGCTGTTGACGGCCGGGGAGGGCGGCATGATCCTAGGGCGCGATGAAGCGCTCATGAGCCGCGTCCGTGCCCTCCGCCAGTACGACGAACAGGTCACGCTTGATCCGGCCTTCAACTACAAGCTGACGGACATGCAAGCCGCCCTTGGCCTGTGTCAGGTGGCCCGTCTGGAGAGCTTCCTGGCCCGGCGCCGAGCGATTGCCGCGCGCTATCATGAGGCTATCCGCCAGGTGGGCCTGACGCCGCCGTGGGTGCCGGCCGGGCTGGAGCACGGGTATTTTCGCTACGTCGTCCGACTGCCCAAGCCAGTCGACCCGGCGTTGGAACGTGCCGGCACGCGTGGCATCGGATGCCGGCGTCCGGTTTACTGTCCAATTCACCGCTATTTGGGCTTGTCAGGTTTTCCTGAGACGGACGCTGCGTGGGAGCAGGCGCTGTCCATTCCGCTCTATCCCGCATTAACCGATCATGAAGTCGATCGTGTTGTCGGCGCCTTGCCGGCGATCTTGGCCGGGTAAATCGTGACGATTGGCAAGCTCATTTCCCTTGCGGCTGCTCTGAGCGCGGCCCTTCTGTTGCTTCCACCAGTTCAGACGCAGTTTTACACGGTTGGCTTTCGTTGGCTGTACGTGTTGCTGGTCTCCTACCTGGTGGCTGTTGCGCTGACACCGCTCATCCGTTACATGGCCATCAGGATCGGCGCCGTCGATCATCCCGATTTCCGGAAAATCCATGAGACCGCCACACCGTTGCTGGGCGGGGTGGCGGTGTATCTTGCGTTTCTCATCGCGATCCTGGCTAACACGGCCGGGTTGGAGGCGCCGCTGGTTTTGAACGAAGGCATGCTGGGAGTGCTCGCCGGGGGCACCCTGCTTCTCTTGGTCGGCGTCCGGGACGATATACGGTATGTTCCGGCTACGGCCAAGCTGGTAGTCCAGATCGCCGCCGCGGTGATCGTCATCTGGGCCGGCAAGCTCCTGACCTTTTTCCCGCATGGGCTCTGGGGTGATGCACTCAATCTGCTGCTGACCGTGCTGTGGATCGTCGGCATCACCAACGCGTTTAATTTCTTCGATGGGATGGACGGGCTGGCCACGGGTCTGGCGATTATCACCGCGTTCTTCCTCGGGATCGTCGCGTTCCAAACCAACCAGCCTGCCCTGGGATGGGTTGCCGTCGCGCTGGTCGGGGCCGGCCTGGGCTTTCTTCCCTATAACTTCAGACTCAAGGCTCCTGCGACGCTCTTCCTGGGAGACTCCGGCAGCACGTTCCTGGGCTTTACCCTCGCCTGCTTGGCCGTCAAAGGGAATTGGGCCGATTACAATCCCATCGTGTCCGTCAGTACGCCCATCTTGATTTTCGGCATCCTCATCTACGATATGGTCCATACCACGGTCGTGCGGATTTATCTGGGCAAGGTCAGGACGGTGAAGGAGTACTTGGAGTACGTCGGGAAGGACCACATGCACCATCGCCTGGAGCGGGTCTTGGGCAGCCGCACGGAGACGGTGTTCATGATCTTCCTGCTGAGCATCGCCCTCGGACTGGCCGGGGTCGTCCTGCGGCATGCCCGCACCGTGGACGCGCTGTTTCTTCTGCTCCAGGCCACGATCATCGTGGTGGTCGTGTCGATTCTCGAGCACCGCGGACGGAGCGCATGAGCCGGATGGCGCCGCCTCGGGTCATCTTCTTCGATGCGGCCGGCACCCTGTTCGACGTGAAAGGGTCGGTCGGCGAGGTATACCTCAGCCTAGCCAGGAAGTACGGCGTCACGGCCGACCGAGACACGATCCAGCACGCCTTCGTCAAAGCGTTCGATGCCGCCCCCCCGCCGGTGTTCGCCGTGCAGGACCCGCAGGAGATCAAGTCATGCGAGCGGCTCTGGTGGTTCGACGTGGTGCATCATGCCTTCTACCGAGTCGGGATGTTCGAGGGCTTCGACGAGTACTTCGAGGAAGTCTTTGCCCATTTCTCAAGGCCGGATGCGTGGGAGCTGTACGAGGACACCGTGTCGACCCTTTCCAAGTTGGAAGCGCTGGAGATCGAACTCGGCATCGTGTCGAACTTCGACTCGCGACTCTACGAAATCCTCATCGGTTTGGGGATCGACCGCTTCTTCGAGAGCGTGACGATCTCGAGTTTTGCCGGTGCTGCCAAACCGTCACCCACGATCTTTCAGCGTGCGCTGCAGAAGCACGGCTTGACGGCACGGGAGGCGCTGCACATCGGGAACAGCCTGCGGGATGATGCCCTGGCCGCCGCCGCCGCGGGCCTTCGTGGCGTGCTCTTGGACCGTCATGGCGGGGAAGCAGTCCCACCGGATGTGGTGGCGATCAAGAGTCTGGGCGATGTGCTGGCGCTTATGGGCGAGCGGCAGGACGGCTAGCGACCGCCTTGCCCCGAACGGCGGGTTTTGGCATGATAGCGCGGGCTGTTTAGGGGGAGTGTGCGTCAGATGAAAGTCCTGATGGTCGGAGCAGGATCGGTGGGAGGCTACTTTGGGGCCCGCCTGGTGAAGGCCGGAGTGGACTGCGCGTTCCTGTTGCGCCCCAGGACGCTCGCCGCGGTTAAGCAGAAGGGCTTGACCGTCCACAGCGTGGACCAGTCCTTCACGGTTCATCCGGTCGCCGGCAGCGATCCCCGCGAACTGCCGAAGGCCGATCTCGTGATCCTTTCCGTCAAGCGCTATGATCTGGACGAAGCCATCGAGCAGCTCCAGCCGGTGCTCCTCGCCAACACGACAGTGCTCACCTTGCAGAACGGGGTTGACGCGGAGGTGCGTGTCGTGGAGCTTGTACCGAAAGCCCGGCTGTTCGGCGGGGTCTCCTATATTTATGCCAAGATCGCCGAACCTGGCGTCATCGAGCATTATAAAAGAGGGAGCGTGGCGATCGGGGCGTGGCTACAAACGGCGGCTCCGGCACCGCCGCAGAAGGAAGAACCCGATACCCAAGCCGCGACGGCAAAGGGCCTGTTCGCCAAACTCGGGGCGATGCGGCGACAGACGACCCCCGGGACCGCACCTGGTGAGCCGACAGGTCGAGGCGCCAATCTGGCGGCCATCAAAGCCCTCTTCGATCAGGCGGGCATTGCCTGTGAGGTCGTCGAGGATATCCGGCGGACGAAATGGGAAAAGATGTGCTGGAACGTGGTCTTCAATCCGCTGACGGTCCTGCTCAACGACCGTGTCTCGAAGGCTCTCGCGCATCCGGAGATGCTCGCTATGATCCGGCTGCTCGTCGGGGAAGCGGTCGCGGTGGCCCAGGCCGAGGGGGTGGATCTCGATCCCGACATCGCGGACAAGGTCGTTCAGTGGTCCCAGGAAGTCCGTGACATTCACACCTCCATGTACGACGACTGGAAAGCCGGCCGGCGCACGGAGATCGACTTCCTCAACGGCTATCTCGTCCGGCGCGGGAGGGAACTGGGTGTTCCGGCGCCGGTCAACGAGGCGGTGTGCGCCTTGATCAAGACCATCACCGAACCGGCCCCGCTGGGGCCGGTGCTTCTGCGGATCGACGGCGCGGTCATCCAGTCGCTCGTCTTCGATCTCGACGCGCTCTCCAAGCTCCCGGAGAGTGAACAGGTGCCGGACGTGTCGGTCGAGGATCCCAGGGTGCGGGGACAGGGCGTGCGGATCCGGGCGCTGTTGAACGTTGCGACCTGCAAGATCGGGGCGGACCACGTGACCTTCCACTCAGCCGATGGGCAATCCGCCGCCAGTCTCCATCTCAATGAGGCAGCCGAGTCCGGCATCCTGATTTACAAACTGGATGGACGCCCGTTGCGCCGGGAGGAGGGAGGACCGTTCCGCCTGATCACCCCGTCACTGGGTAACTGGTGTGCCAGCGTGCAGGGCGTGACGCGCATCGAGTTTACCGTCGGGCCTGGCAAAGACACGCGCCCCACGACCAGTCACGCCTAGCGGTCCGTTTTCCCGACCCATGGCGACCGTCTACGTGAGCAGGCGCCTCCCGGAACCGGTCATGGCCGAGTTGGCCCGGCGCTTCACCCTTATCGGACAGCCCCACGATCGCCCGGCGACGCGCGAGGAACTGCTAGAGGCGGCATCCCAGGCCGACGCGCTTGCGGTGACCTTGACGGAGCGCGTGGATGCCGACGTGCTGGACCTGGCTCCATGTCTGAAAGTCGTGGCCGTCTACGCCGTGGGCTACGACAATGTGGACATCGCCACCGCTACGCGCCGCGGTATCGTCGTCACCAATACCCCGGATGTCCTGACGGAGACGACAGCCGACCTGGCGTGGGCGCTGATTCTGGCGGTGGTGCGGCGGATTCCTGAGGCCGACCGGCTGGTGCGCGAGGGGCGATGGGAGGGCTGGGCGCCCCCGCAACTGCTCGGCGCGGACGTGTTCGGCAAGACGCTGGGCATCATCGGGATGGGGCGGATCGGGCGCGCGGTCGCCCGGCGCGCGGCCGGGTTCGGGATGGCGGTCCTCTACCATACTCGGCATCCGCTCCGCCATGAAGAAGAGGCAGTGTTACACGCGAAGTATTTCCCCTTGCCGCAGCTGCTACAGGCGGCGGACATCGTGACGATCCATGCCCCGCTGTCTGATTCCACGCGGGGACTGATCGGCAAATCCGAACTCGCAATGATGCGTCACTCGGCCTATCTCATCAATACCGCACGCGGAGCGTTGGTGGATGAAGCGGCGTTAGCCGAGGCCCTGGAGCAGGGACGGTTGGCGGGCGCCGGCCTTGATGTGTATCAGCATGAGCCACACGTCCATCCCCGCTTGCTGGCGCTCCCCAACACCGTGCTCTTACCGCACATCGGGTCCGCGACGGCGGAGACCAGGGTGAAGATGGGCCTGATGGTGGCGGACAACATCACCGCGGTGCTCGAAGGGCGGGAGGCACCCAACCGCGTGAATTGACAAGCCGGGAAACCCCATGGTCTAATCCGCACCATGGATCTCTTCGGCAAAGTCCTGCTGGTCGAAATTCCGATCCTGATCACAGCGGACCAGAAGACGTGGCTGGAAACGCTGGTCAAGAAGGGCAAGATCGCGGTCCCTCCCGGCGGGACCCTTCCGGAAGGGTCCGTCATCTCCATTTTCATGCGGACGCTCTTGTGGAACTCGGAAGAGCAACAGCAGTCTCTGGACATGGTTCCGGAGGAGATCCAGAAGAAGATGTGCGAGGACAAGGGCCTGGTCGAAACCAAGGTCCAGGTCTCGGTGGATCAGAAGGCCTGGCTTGACAACGCGGCGGCGTCCAGCAAGGTCCTGCTGCCGCCCCGCGACTCGCCCGTCTCCCTCTTCACCCGCATCCTGCTCGAGAATGCGATGGAGCAGCAGAAGGCTCTCGAACGGGCCGATCCGTGGGCGGATGACGATGAAGAATAAGGGCAGACGAGAGCGACTTATCCGGTCGGGGACGCGTCGCGTCGCGGGACTGGCCGGCCTTCCTCCAGATCGAGCAAGTCGATCCATGTCACGATATCGGTACGTGAAGGATCGAGAGCGTCCCGCGTTTTCTTGAAATACGCCCACTGCGCCTCGTCTTCCGGCCCCCGTTCCAGCATCTGCTTGTTCCAGATCTCGATTTGCTTCTTCGAGCGGGGGCGCGCGTGGATGGCCAGCCATTCCAGAATGAGCTCATCGGTGCGGCTCTTGGCCGCGTAGGCGAAGTCCTGTTCATTGACTTCCAGGAACGACAGGAGCGCCTTGTCGAGAGGGCAGGGATAGATGTACGGGCCGTTCACCCCGGCCTCCCGGGCGCGGGCCTTATCGATCATCCGGGCCATGTGTACGTAGCCGCCGAGCAGCTCCCGGGAGCTTCTGGGATATTCCTTGGTGAGGTCGTTCGGTCGCGGCCGTTGGAGGCGACCCATGGTCGTGTCGAAGGTGTCGCCCTTCATCTCGCCCCCGGTGGAGCCAGGAATGTTCAGCGACATGAACGAATCTCCTACAGCAGGCGGTGGTTGGCAAAGGTCAGGGTCTTGACCGAGACCGCACCGTTTTCCGCCGAGATGATGCGGCGCGAGGCTGGCAGGTCGGCTTGGCCGACCCGCACGTGCGTATCGGTGAAGCTTTCGACGTTGGCCAGTCGGCCGTCCTGCGGGTTGAAGTAATAGACGGTGTAGCGCGTGGTCAGGTACTTCTTGTCGGCCGTGATCGCGCTGTCTTCAACGTTGATGGTGAACTTGATCGGTCCCATGGTGCGGTTGATCTGCGTGATGCGGTCGTCTTTTACGCAATAATGGGAGTGCAGGCTGTCGTGGATGCGGATGGTCTGCCCCAGCGGGTGGGCGGCGCTTCGGTCCAGGGTGAGGACGCTTTTCCCGTCCGATTGGTCGAAGGTCCGGTGGGCGCGATGGACGGTGATCATGCTGATGGTTCCGGTCGCCCACTTCTGGACTTCCGCATCTGGCAGGGATACCGTCACGTCCTGAGCGGATTTCACGGTCACCGCCCCGGTGAACTCCTTGCCGTTCACGTTGGCGGTCAGGTCTGCTGAGAATCCGTTGAAATCGGCCGGCCACCGGGCCGTCTTCTCGAATGCCCGCCGCAACAGTTCGCGAGCGAGAGGATCGTCCTTGGCGTCGGTGGGGCACGCTTCTTTGTTGTCCATCATGGTCATGGGCGGCCTCTTTCATTATAAAGACCCTTCAGCGGTTCGTCCAGATTCCTGTCGATGATCCGATCGCCGCATGTGACCAGCAAACAGCCTGATCATTATCTCTTTACTTCCGTAGAGTTATGAAAGTTTCCTCAAGCGGAACAGCCTTTTCTACGTTAGATTATTCACCGGCTCCTATCGTTTTATGGTATCATGTGAGTTCTTGACATTGTGTGAGAGAAAGTCTGAGGTTCGGACGCGATGAAGAAGGTGCCAAGACAGAAAGTCAAAGTGAGACCGCATAATGCCCACAAAGCGCACAAAGACGGGCATAAAAAGACGGGAGCGGTCGTCAGCATGGCGACGAAGGCGGTGGAGGCTCCCAGACATGCTCGGTTGGGCGAGCGGACCAAGGGGCAGTCTGCGCTTGCGACCACCGTGGCAGAGGACGAACTCGAAGAGCGCCGTCGTCTGTTTGCCAGAGCTCGGAAGGGTGACAAAGGAGCCGTGGCGAAAATCTATGAGCTGTATGGCGCTCGCATCTACACATCGGCGCAAGTCAAGGAAGTCCAGCCAAACGGGTTCACCGTTCCGCCATCTCCAGCGCGGAGACGGGTTCGAACCGCCTGAGCGGTTCTCACCACACAGACAACCGGCCCTTCGGCGTTCCAGAGTTCCAGGGTGGTCTTACCTATGAAAGAACGAGATCCCGAGAAGCTCAAGTTGCTGTATGAACGGTTCCGTGATGTGTGTCTGGTTGAAAAAGAGGTCTGGAAGGAGTTGTTCATGCCTCGTGACGTGCCCGGGGAGGGTGTCCGCATGACCAATATCCAGGATCGCTACGAAGTAGTCATCGATAATCCCGAGGTCGAAGCAGTTTTGGAGGCCAACATCCCTCGGGGGGCCAAGTCCTTGGACGCCGCCGTCGCGGAATACAAGGACACCATCAGCTTTATCAAGAAGGGCTGACGCGCCGCGCCTACTGGACGGCGACGCGCAAGCCTCCATCGGCCAGGATAGCGGCGATGTGCTCACAGGTCTGCAGGGGGCCTTCGTACACGTCCGCCGATCCGGCGTGGTCAATCCGGTAGGCGAGTTCAAAGGCGCGGGTGGGGGTCATCTTGGGGACGGCCCGGCAGAGCAGGTCGATCACTTGCTGGTACGTATGGCAGTCGCAATTGTACACGATGACCCGGGATTCCAGGTCGTCCCCGGTCAGGGCGCTCGATTCTTCAACTGTTTGAGGACTCGGGGCTGTCGGCAGCGCGGCCATCTGGTGACCTCCCGGTCTTCATTGTAGCAAAGGGGCCTCCTGCCTGCCACGAAAGCAGACGCCTACTGGCGTAAGAGGTACGTCTGCAGAGCGAGCCGATCCCGTATCTTCATGCGTTGGAGAAGCCGGTCGTGCGCGCCCGAATCGGTGATCGCGTCGAATCCGTATTGCTGGCACAGTTGAAGCGTGTACCAGAGCGAGGCGGAGGTTTTCACCAGCATCAGCCCGTACTCCAGCGCGATGGCCCGCTCAGGATCCAGTTTCAGCCTTGACATCTGCCGGACCTCCGCGAGTGTGACCGGCCATTCCGTCCACGATGCGCGCAACCACGGCGTGAGCGCGGTGTCTTCCGGAACAAGGCCACGCTGGAAGCGGACATCATTCTTGACGGCGAGGTGAAAGGTCTCGCGCCATTCGTGGTCTTTCAAATCCCGGTCGATCCGCCGATCCATCTCCGGGCTGAGCGGTCCACTGACGTTGTGGCCTTGCGCGATCCGCCCTTGCTGCATGAGCTCGGCATGGTAATCGCCCATGCGGTCCGGAGCGGCTGTCGTGCCGCTGGTCGGGGTCAATTGCAGGGCCATGTAGTCACGGAAGTGGACGGTGTCGTACCGGGTCAGGAAGCGCTCCAGGCTTTCGGGTGAGCAGAGATGGAACGGATAGTAGATTCCCAGGCGGCCGGTCATGCGCTCATGCGTGGTCCGTCACTTCCGAAGGCCGCAATACCGGGCGACCCCATCACGATACCGCAGCCAGTGTTCCAGGCTCTCCTGCAGGGTGTCGAGAATGAGCTGCTGATCGGTGGCCCCCAGCGCATAGTCCAGGGCAGCCTTCCAGGCCGCTTGGCGATGGCCGGGTTCGACCATGAGATGCACGCGAATCAGATCCAGGTACTTGGGATCAACCCCGTGGTTCTGCACCAGGGGGTGCTTGCGGACGATCTCCTCGATCTGTTCGGCGTCCTTTGGCGGGGAGGGGTGGAGGACTTCTTGGCGGTCATGGACGCTTCCCTCGACGAAAATGGTCACGACGGCGAGCGCAGTCAACCAGTCGCCTTCGATGGTGATCTTGTCCAGCCATTCACGGTACGCCCGACTTTCCGCCAGGAGGCTGACGTCGCGGAAGTGCGCGCGCTCAAACCCCAGGCCGAGCATCATGGTCAGAAAGAGATCGGGATGGGATTGTCCGAGGGAGAGGCCGCCGGTGTCCTCCTCGTAGATGTTGCGGGCTAGTTCGCTGCGGATAGGACGAGGCGGGTTCTTCCCGTGGATCCGGCTCAGGAAGACTGGGAAGTCCCTGACGTACACCGCGTACTCCTGCCGAAAGTGAGTTTCGAGTTGGGCCTTGGTGATCTGGGGACCGCAGAAATGCGGCCAGGCCCAGTGGTCTTTCCGATCCATGATCGCCATCAGCTTTTCGCGGAACTGGTCGCTGGACAAGGGCTTCATAGTGTTCTCCATTGCATCGCCATCACCGACTCGCTAGAATCCGATCTCCGATGGAACCTGTCACTCTTCAGAGCACAGAAGAAATCTTCAAGTTGCTCGCCGAGGTGTCGCTGAAAGGCAAGGGCCTGACGACCGAGTGCCTCCTCGACAAAGTCCTGGACGAAGGATTCACGGAGCCCATCTACCTCGCGGCTACCGGCGAGGATCCCGACGCCTATTACCAGGGCAAGCCCAATGCCTGGGCAGTCTATCAGATCCGTGAGTGGAAGCGCGTCATGATGGTCTCCGGCGGACCCGGCAAGGAACGGCGCGTCCAGATCACAGAGACCCCCTGATAGTCAACATTGCATTTTGCGCTACTCGGGGCCTAGAATCAAACATGACCAAGCTCCTGGCGCCCCGTGACGAAAACGAGCTGGTGCTCATCGTGAGCCTCCTGGAAGGAGACGGGATTGATTTTTTCGTTCAAAACGAGTATTTCGGCGGCCTGTACCCCGGTCTCAACATCTTTCCTTTTAACGAGCGGGTCATCCTCGTCGCTGAAGCCGACTTCGATCGCGCCTCGCTGCTGGCGCGTGATTTCCTCGAATCCATAGAGGTCGAGCCCAGGCAGGGAGGGCAGGCCGGGTAAGGACGCGGTCAGTACCATCCGCCGACCAAGGCGTCTTCTTCGAAGTAGAGATAGCGGTGCTTGACGGTAGCGCTGTCGATCCAATCCTCGAAGACCCACAGTTCGCGGCGCACACCGGTGTCAGTGTAGGTCACGTCAATTTTGTACGGAGAGCCCCAGCTCTTCAAGACCTGCTCTCGACTCATGCCCACCACGGCCCGCTTCTGGACGATAGCGTCCTCCATGGAGGAATACTTATAGTACGGAAGAAAGCGCCACGTGACCATGCCAAGGAGGATCATGCCGAGGAACACGTACAAGGCCACGCGGACGGAGCGCCGGCACAGATAGGGGGCGTCTTTCAGGCTGATCGCATTCGGCGTGGTCATAGCGTTAATCTAACAGCCTGTCTTCGGCAGGGTCAAGCGCTCTGGCTTTGCCATCCCGCGTATGTACGTTGAAGTCGAGTCCAATCCCAACTACGACAACTCAGTGTTCCTCCGCTTTCGCGAGCTGGGCCCAGCACGTCCGGTCGTGCAGGTACGGGTGTACGACCACGTTTCGACCGGGGAGTGGTGCCGGGTGACCGGCTGGCAGGAGGATGCGTCGGCGCCGCTCTGCCCGGCCGTGGCCCAGCCCGTCGAAGACTCTGGCGCCGGCGTCGTCTATCTGGTGTCGGGGGGCAATTGGGGCATCCGGTTGAAACCGCTCGAGCCGAATGAAACCTGGAGCCTGGAGAACCCGCGGCAATGGGGCGAAGCCTACCTGCTCCTGGCGGACCGCCGCGACGTGCGCTTCGCCGACGAAACTGGCTGAGTTACGGCGCGTAACGCGGGCGGGGGATCTTCTTCTGTGGGGGGTCTGGGGGAGGCGGAAGGGAGGCGGCCTTGGCCGAAAAAGGGTTGATCATCGCTTCGTGCGTCAGCTTGTTATGGTCCTTGATGAGCTGGAGACTGTCGACCGCGATCTCGACGCGGTTCACGTTCTCGTTCAAGGTGATGCGGGGAGGGAAGGGCTCGGTTGCGTACAGGCGGTACGAGAGCGACCAGGCGTAATCCTCCTTGTTCCGTTCCTTGACCAGTCGGGGCGCATCTTTGGAGGTTTCGTTCTGGAGCATGATGATGAACAGGTTAGACCGGTAGGTCGGGGCGTCGTCGGCCGGGGAGGGCTTGGATTCGGGAATGAGCTTCGGGACATCCTTCAGCGGGACGGCGAGCGGAACGGCGACCGGGCCTTCGACGGAGCCCGTGAGCGGATCGGGGCTCAAGAACTCGATGTCCACCAGCTTGACGGTGAGGGTGGGCGTGTCGGAATTCGGCTTCTCTTCTTTGGCGTACTGGAACGAGTACCGCACATGGGTCTTGTCCCGGACGTAGAGATACACGTCCTCCCCCGCGGCGCCGGGGATCTGATCCTTCAGCACGTTTTCCCACTCGTCGTACGAATAGTATTTGTAGACCCGCAGGGCGCTTGACTTGGCGCGGATCTTGTGGGGAGGACCCAGCTTGGCGCGGAGCTCTTCCTGCGTCAGGCCCAGATATCCGTCCGAAAAGAAGGCTCCGGCGAGAGCGGCATCGGGCGAGGCGATCCAGACGAGGAATCCTGCGAGCATGATGGCAGCCGATCTCATCTCCGAAACTCCGGTGTTGTGCAAATCCTAAGGGTCAGTCTCGAGATTGTCAAGGCAGCAACCTTGCCAAGGAAGCACCTATCCGGTATAGTCCCCAAGTAATGGAAACCGAAGTTTTCCTCAATCTGGAGCGCACTTTGCGGAACCGGATCGCCATCCTCGATGGCGCGATGGGCACCATGATTCAGGCCCTTCGGCTGGATGAGGCGGGCTTTCGCGGGCGCCAGTTCGCCAACCACTCCTCTGACCTGAAAGGGTGCAACGACCTCCTGTGCCTCACCAGGCCGGAACTCGTCGAGGCGATCCATCGCCAGTACTTGGACGCCGGCGCCGACATCATCGAGACGAACACGTTCAACTCCACGTCCATCTCGATGGCAGACTACAAGCTGGAGGCGCATGTCTATGACTTGAACCTGGCCGGTGCGAGGGTTGCTCGCAAGGCCGTCGATGCGGTGATGGCGAAAGATCCGAAACGGCCGTGCTTCGTGGCCGGCGCCATCGGCCCCACGAACCGGACCGCCTCGATGTCGCCCGATGTCAACAATCCCGCCTTCCGCGCGATCACGTACGACGCGCTGGTCGCCGCTTACACGGAGCAGGTGCGGGGGCTGATGGACGGCGGCGTAGATGTGCTCCTGTGCGAAACCGTCTTCGACACGCTGAACCTGAAGGCCGCGCTGTACGCCATCGACCAGTATTTCGAGGCGAAGGGACGGCGCGTGCCGGTCATGGTGTCGGTGACGATCACCGATCGCAGCGGACGGACACTCTCCGGTCAGACCGTTGAGGCGTTCTGGAATTCGATCGTCCATATGCCGCTCTTGTGCGTGGGGATCAATTGCGCGCTCGGCGCGAAACAGATGCGGCCGTACCTCGAAGAGCTGGCCCAGATCGCGCCGGTCTACACCAGCTGTTACCCCAACGCCGGCCTGCCGAACGCTTTCGGGGGGTTCGATGAGACCCCCCAGATTATGTCCGCCGATCTCCGGGAGTTCGCGGAGCGCGGCTGGCTCAACATCGTGGGCGGCTGTTGCGGCACCACGCCCGCTCATATCAAAGCCATCGCGGAGGCGGTGCGGGAGTTTGCGCCCCGCGTGCGAGCCACCCCCGAGCCGTACACCCGCTTGAGCGGCCTGGAGGCGTTGACGATCCGCCCGGACACGAACTTCGTGAACATCGGGGAACGGACCAACATTACCGGTTCGCCCGCGTTCGCCAAGCTGATCCTGAGCGGCGAGTACGAAGGCGCCCTGGCCATCGCCCAACAACAAGTAAGCGGCGGCGCGCAAGTCATCGACGTGAACATGGACGAGGCCATGCTGGACTCGAAGGAGGCCATGAGCACGTTCCTCAAGCTCATCGCGTCCGAGCCGGACATCGCCCGTGTGCCGATCATGATCGACAGCTCCAAGTGGGACGTGATCGAGGCCGGGCTCAAGTGCGTGCAGGGCAAGGGCATCGTCAACTCGATCAGCCTCAAGGAAGGCAAGGAGACCTTCACGCGCCATGCGCGGCTGGTCAAACGGTACGGCGCGGCCGTGGTCGTCATGGCGTTCGATGAGGCCGGTCAGGCCGACACGCTGGACCGCAAGATGGAGATCTGCACGCGGGCGTACCGCATCCTGACCGAGGAGATTGGTTTTCCTCCACAAGATGTCATCTTCGATCCGAACGTGTTGACGGTCGCCACGGGCATCGAGGAGCACAACAACTACGCGGTCAATTTCATCGAGGCGACCAGGAAGATCAAGGCGACGCTGCCGCGCTGCAAGGTGAGCGGCGGGATCAGCAACATCTCCTTCTCGTTCCGGGGCAACAACGCCGTGCGGGAGGCGATGCAATCCGCCTTCCTGTACCACGCGATCCGTGCGGGGCTGGACATGGGGATCGTCAACGCCGGGCAACTCGCGGTGTACGAAGAGATCCCCAAGGACCTGCTCGAACTCGTGGAGGACGTCCTGCTCAACCGGCGTCCCGACGCGACCGAACGGCTCGTCGCTTTCGCCGAGACGGTCAAGCAGAAGGGCAAGGCGGTCATTCAAGCAGATGCCTGGCGGCAGGGCCCGGTCGAAGAGCGCCTCTCCCACGCCCTCGTCAAGGGCATCGTGGAATATATTGAAGCGGACGTTGAAGAAGCGCGTCAAAAGTACGCGAAACCGCTCGATGTGATCGAAGGGCCTCTGATGGCGGGCATGAACGTCGTCGGCGATCTGTTCGGCTCGGGCAAGATGTTTCTGCCCCAAGTCGTCAAGAGCGCCCGCGTGATGAAGAAGGCGGTGGCGTACCTGCAGCCGTTCATGGAGGCGGAGAAGCAGGCCGCCGGGGGTCGCCAGGCGCAGGGGAAAATCCTGATGGCCACGGTGAAGGGGGACGTGCACGACATCGGCAAGAACATCGTGGGGGTGGTCCTCGGCTGCAACAACTACGAAGTGATCGACCTGGGCGTGATGGTGCCCTGCGAGAAGATTCTCGCGACCGCCCGCGAGCGCCAGGTCAATATCATCGGCCTCAGCGGCCTGATCACGCCGTCGCTGGATGAGATGGTGCACGTGGCGCGGGAGATGGCCCGCGAAGGGGTCGCGGTGCCGCTCCTGATCGGCGGCGCGACGACCAGCAAGGCGCACACCGCGGTGAAGATTGCGCCCGCCTACGAGCGGCCGGTGGTGCATGTGCTGGACGCGTCCCGCGCGGTGGGGGTGGTGGGCGCGCTTATGAGCCCGGAGAAGCAGTCCGGCTTTGCCGAGCAGAACCGGCTGAACCAGGAGCAGGTCCGGCACGCGCACAAGGAGCGCGGGGAGAAAGCCTTGCTCACGCTGGCCGAGGCGCGCGCGCGGAGAACGCCGATCGAATGGCGCTCGGCAGACATCCCGAAGCCGGCCTTCACCGGCGTCCGCGTGCTGGACGCGTTTCCGCTCGAGCAGATCGTGCCGTTCATCGACTGGTCGCCGTTCTTCCATACCTGGGAGCTGCGCGGGCGCTATCCCAAGATCCTGGAGGACCCGACCGTCGGCGCGAAGGCCAAGGAGCTGTTCGACGACGCGCACGCACTCTTGAAGGAGATCGTCGGCAAGAAGCTGCTCACGGCGCGCGGGGTGTACGGCTTCTTCCCGGCCAACAGCGTCGGGGACGACATTGAACTCTACCGGGACGAGTCGCGCTCGTCGGTGCTGGCGACGCTGCATACGCTCCGCCAGCAGACGCCGAAGCCGGAGGGGCAGTCCAATCAGGCCCTGGCCGATTTTGTGGCGCCCAAGTCCACCGGCCTGTCGGATCACCTCGGCGCGTTCGCGGTCACGGCTGGCATCGGTCTCGACGCACTCTGCGCGCGCTTCGAGAAGGAGCACGACGACTACAACTCGATCATGGCGAAGGCGTTGGCGGATCGGCTGGCGGAGGCCTTCGCCGAGCTGCTGCACAAGAAGGCGAGGGAGGACTGGGGGTT
>JAXIOW010000136.1:0-2751 GCA_045403215.1 Nitrospirales bacterium
GGCAGTTTGGGGTACCACACCGGACTCGCTATGACCAACCCTCGGAACGCAAAGAAAGGGGCAGCCGACTCTGTGACCGCATGATCGTGGCTTGCCTCCACATAGGTGTCCCAAAAGAGTCGGAACATCACTTCCAACGGCCCCTTCAAGGTGCCCCAGCGACAGAGTGAGAAAAACAGGTAGTTGATCGACATCGAGGTCACGTCGTCTGCCGGTTCCCCCCACTCCCCTCGTGACCGATCGAGCACTGAAAAATCCGTTCCTTTCCGAAACAAGACATTCCAGGGATGAAAATCTCCATGGACTTGCGACAGACGCTGGGTCTCCCCGCGCAAACGCCAGCGCCACCGGTTGCAGGCTTCCTCGATCCCGCGCAAGAGATCCGCCGAGATGAACTCGTAGCGGTCGGGGTAACTGTCGGTCAGCCCCATAATGCACTCGCCGTGGCCGATCAACTCCCGAAGCCGACGCCGATAGAGGGCGGGATCGCGCAATTTTTTGGCATGAATCTGCGCCAGGTAGCGTGCCAGTGCTATCGTCCGCTCTCTGTCCTGTTTCGGGAGCCTTCCGCCTTTGGCCAATCGTTCCAGATCGAGATGATAGCTGGCTCCCTCCGTCCACTGGGTCAGGACGAAAAATTCGCGCGCCTGGGCCACCGAAACCAGCTGCCGATCGTCGGTAAAGGCCCCGACATCGAGAGCCTTCACGTGGCGCGGCAACCGCCCATAGGAATCATAATCCCAGAGGATCGCCTGGGCCCGGTCCGCCGGATGCTCATGACCGAACGGCCCCGGGCTCATCGTCTCCAACACCGCCGATCGGACTGTGCGCCCGATTTGAAAGGTCAATTTGACGGGTGAACCATACCCATACTGTTTGTAGGTGCCCTGCGAACTTTCTTTTCCGATGACCCCATAAGTCAGCAAGGTCGCCGTGGGACCGAACCGTCCACGAAGATACCGTTCGATCGAATGCCTCTTCAGAACAGCCATTGCGAATCACATCACGCAAGTCACGTTCCAAGCAGATATTAGCCCGCATTATTCACGAGTGTTCGTGACGAAATCGTGCCAACGGGCCAGGCGAAGGGCGCGAGGCTAGGGGCTAGAGGAAAGAGCGGTGTTTCTACCCGGAAGTCTTCGCCCCTCGCCTCTGGCCCCTCGCCCATTTTTCACTGGTGCATTGAGCTTCACTGCCAAGAGTGCCACTGAGGACAAATGCGCCACTCGAAGCCAAGGCTAGAGGCAAGGGACGCGGGGCTAGGAGCCTGTCCGACATTGCCTTCGTAACGAGGCGACGGAGGTGCGGCTAGATGCGAGACCGCAGGTCCGGAAAAACCGGAGGCGTATTCGCTGGAATACGTTGAGGTTTTTTTCGGGCCGAGAATGACGCAGATGGCCGCAGATCGTTCGCCGCAGTAGAACGGTCAATGTTGGACAGGCTCCTAGGGTAAGAATAATCAGGCCCATGGCCTCGCGCCTCTCACCCCAAGCCTCCATTCGAGGACGGCACACCGCTTGCTGATATCAACCACCGGCAGGCTGCGGAAAAAACCCAATTCGCCACAGCGGGTTTTTGATAGCCTGTATGTCTGAGACAACCTCGGTCTGTCTGGTTATCTGGTTGATCTGGTTTGTTTGGTTCATCTGGTTAGTTTCGTTGAACCAAAAACCAGACAGACCTGACCAACCGACGAGACCAAATGAACGATAGGAGGCGACATGGAGCTGGAAATTGAAAGTAGAAACGTCGGGATGACTCCCCGCTGGAAAAGTGAGATTGAATCGCGCATGGCAGATCTCCAGCAGAGACACGAGGATCTTATTCATGGGCGGGTCACCCTGACGAAAAATCTCCACCACAAAAAGCTGGCCAACGTCGCCGAGGCGCTCATCGTCGTCACGCTCCCTGGTCGCCATACCATGACGTCCCGCAAGGAAGACAAGACGTTCGAAGAGGCTATCAGAACCGCCTTCGACGCCATGGCCATTGAACTCCGCAAGCACCGTGAGAAGCGGGGTCGAACCGAGGTGCGCACGTCCCCGGTCCCGCCATTTCGAGGTGTGATCTGCAAACTGTTCCCGAAGGAGGGATATGGATTCATCCTCAAGGAAGGCGGCGGCGAGGTGTTCTTTCACAAGCACGCGCTGCAGGGTCTCACGTTCGATGAATTGAGTGACGGCACTGACGTAGCCTTCAACATTGAAGAGGGCGAGAAAGGCCTTCAGGCGTCGACGGTCCATCGTCCGTCCGCTATCGTCTCATAGGAGCCTCGATGACCGTCGACAAATTCAAGATCCCCGTCTCCATGCTGTCGCCGGCCGTCGAATGGAGCGAGGGCGAAACGAAATCGGACGGACGCATCATCACAGAAGTCTAGGGGGAGGTACTTCATGCCCATGTACGACTATAAATGTCTGGACTGCGGGAAGGAATCGTTGGTGGTCTTGACCCTGAAGCAACATGAATCGAACACCGTGACATGCCCGAAATGCGGCAGCACCAAGCTGCAGCAACTCTATTCGTCGTTTGTTGCCCACACGACCAAGAAAAGCTAGGAGGCCTTGATGCGTGTCATCCCTCGGAATGTGCTGTCGGCACTCAGAGTTACCCTGAGCATGGGACTCATCGGTCTTCTGTTCGCTCCTCTCCTCCACGCGCAAGATTATCCTGCCGATATCACACGCGGCAAGGCCGTGTATGAGCGCCATTGCCAGGCCTGCCACGGTGTCGGAGGCTGGGGGGATGGAC
>JAXIOW010000121.1:0-6775 GCA_045403215.1 Nitrospirales bacterium
GGTGGGCGATCATCGCATGCATCTTGAGCTTGGTCAGGACGTCATCCACGGAGTTACCCTGCACCTCGAAGGTGCATCCCTCTTTCAAGCACTTCAACGCTTTCGCCATGGCGAGCCCTCCTTGTTCATCCGCTGCCTTCCTCTTTTACCGTGTCTAACGGGTCCCACGCAACAAGGAAAGTCTGGCCTTCAACTTGCAGTAGGAGCAGATCTCGCCGGTCGTCGGCTGGCCGCACGTGGCGCAGGGATGCAGGACGGCCCGGTCATGCTCGGCCATGGAGAGGTGCGCCTGCTCGTCGGCGTTCCGTCTGGCCAGAAACCCCCAGTAGAAGGACTGCTTCGTGCCGGGCGACTCGCTCTCCAGCTGGTTGAGGATGTCCTTGTACAGCAGCATCTTGGCCCCTTGGGCGTTGGGGCACTCCTCGACGATATAGGCGATCCCGTTGACGATCGCGTAGGCGGCGATCTCCCGCTCCGCCAGCCGGTAGAGCGGCTTCACCTTCTTCGCGAACCCTACCACCGAGTCCGGCAAGGTCGGGCCCTGCTTCTCCAGATATTCCGTCTGCCAGTGCAGGACGTTGCCCAGCAGCCGCGCGGCTTCGTCGTCCAGGTTGTGGCCCGTCGCCAGGACGTTGTACCCCTTCTCGACTGCCGTCCGATTGAAATGGTAGCGTTTGAGCGTGCCGCAGACCGAGCAGGTCGGCCGGCGAACCAGGTCGGCCAGGTCGTTGATGCCGGCCCCTTCGTCTTCCTGGAGCTCGTGGACGTGCAGCGAGATCCCGTGCGCGCCGGTGTAGCGCTCGACCTTCTCCTTGGATTGCCGTGAATACTCGCCGATCCCCAGGTCCACGTAGAACGCGTCGGCCTGGTAGCCGAGCTTACGCAGGATGTCCAGCAGGCTCAAGCTGTCCTTCCCGCCCGACACCGCCACCAGCACGCGGTCGGCTTTGGTGAACATGTGCTCTTCGGCAATGGCCCGCTCCACCTGCGCGCACACGAACTCCGTGAGGCACGCCTTGCAGAAGGCCGTATGGTGGCGGGGGATGTCCAGCACCGCTTTCCCTTTGCACTTGCGGCAACGCATCGTCTTAGCCTCCCGAGATGACCGGCCGGATCTCGATCCGGTCCTCGTCCTTGAGCAGCTCGTCTTCGGTCACCAGCTCGTCGCCCCGAACCACCAGAACGCTTTCCGGCAGGAGGTTCAGTTCCTTTAGCACCTCTCTGACGCGCCGGGGTCCCTTGACCTCTACTTCCCGGACCGGATGGTTCAACATGACTTTCATCTCACCCGCCCTCCCCAGGCGCTGTTGCACCCACCCGCCCCGAGCCTGCCAAGACAGGCTCCTTGCCCGTGGGACGCGCCCCTTCCCGTGAGGGTCTATTATACCTCCGCGTCCCGCAGGAACGCCGCGGCTTCCTCCGGCGGAATCGGGTTGATATAGAACCCGGTACCCCACTCGAAGCCAGCGACCTGCGTGAGCTTCGGCATGACCTCGATGTGCCAGTGGTAGAACTCGCCGGTCCGCTCGTGCAGAGGCGAGGTGTGCAGGATGAAGTTGAACGGGGGCGTGCCCAAGGCCCGGTCCAGCCGGCGCAGCGTGTCCGAGAAGAGCCGCGCCAGCGCTTCGAATTGGAACTTCTGGCTCTCCTCGAAGTAGGAGGCGTGCCTCTTGGGCAGCACCCACACCTCGAACGGGAACCGCGGGGCGAAAGGCGCGATGGAGAGGAACTCGGAGTTCTCGCCCACGACCCGGCTCCGGTCGCTGATCTCTTGCCGGATGATGTCGCAGTAGATGCAGCGTTCCTTATCCTTATAGTGTTCGCGGCAGCCCGCGATCTCGTTCATCACGGTGGTCGGGACGATCGGCATCGCGATCAGTTGCGAGTGCGAGTGCTCCAACGTGGCCCCGGCGGCCGCGCCGTGGTTCTTAAAGATCAGGATGTAGCGCAGCCGGGCGTCTTTCCGCAGGTCCAGGATGCGGTCGCGGTACGCCCAGAAGACGTCCTCGAGCTGCTTCGCCGACAGGCTCGCCAGCGTCGCCTTGTGATCGGGCGATTCGATGATCACCTCGTGGGCGCCCACCCCGTTCATGCGATCGTAGAGCCCCACCCCCTCGCGGCCGAGATCGCCCTCGATCTGCAGCGCCGGGAACTTGTTCGGGACCACCCGCAGGCTCCACCCCGACGCGTTGGACGCGCCCCCGGTGGCACGGTACGCAAGGATCTCCGGCGGCGTCTGCGCTTCGTTCCCCGGACAGAGCGGGCAGTGCGGCTGGGCCGGCAACGGAGGCACCACCTGACGGAAATCGGTCGGGCGCTTGGCTCGTTCGGTGGAGATGATCACCCACCGACCGACGATAGGATCACTCCGTAGCTCGGGCACGCGCAGTCTCCTTTCGTTCAGAAGTCGGCAATCTCAAGACGCACCTTCAACCGTTCGGATGCCCCGGGTTGCAGGGTCAGCAGCCAGGAGGCCAAGAGCGCAGAGCCTTGATAGGTACGCTCGACCCCCTCTTCGGACTGAGAAACGGTCTCGACAGGCATGTACCAGATTTCCCCCGGTCGCTCAAGGCGCAGGGTCACGCGTAACCGGCTCCACTCATCTGCCAGCGAGAACCGGTCGGTCGCGGGGCACTGCCCCCGCTCGTGCAGGCGAACCCGTCCGCCATCCGGCATCTCATAATACCGTTGCGGATCGTTCCCGGCCAACAGGGTCAGGTTCAGCTCCACGCCGAACCGAACGGCACAGGGCGCGTCCGCGTGGCTGGCAATGGCATAGGCCACCTCCACCACCGGATCGCGCTTCGTCACCCGGTACACCTTGCGCAGGGCGAGCGCGTACGCGCGACCATCGAGAGACACCGTCCCCTGGTAGGCCAGGGGGACGGTCAGCGCTCCCTTCTGCGGCGCGGGGCGTTCCGACTCCACATGATAGGCCCCGCTCACGCAATCGCCCCGCTCTTCATCATCGATTCGGTCAAAGGCTTCCCAGGAAATCGCCGGGGAGAGAAACCGATCGAGAAAGCTGACCCGCCGGTGCCGGTCGTAGCGGAGGACCCGATCAAGCCCCTGCTCCTTGACCCTGAGCTGATCGTGGATGGACGCGGGGGCGCCGCCAGACGAGCCCTGACGCATGGCGGCCTCCACCAGCTTGCCGTGATAGGCCTCCTCCCGGCGGGTGAGGACATCCGACAGGTTGAAGCACTTCGGACGATAATCCAGCTCCAGGAGGCTGCCCCCGCAGGCCGGCGCCAGGATGACTCCGAGCGAACTGCTGGAGATCACGATTTCCTCATGACCGTCGAGGTCGAGATCGGTCACCCTCACCGTCAGCCATTCGCGCCCAGTGTGCGCGGCCGCCTCCGCCCGTGTCTCGGCCTCGATGAGATTCCGGTAAGTCTCGTGCCGCAGGTAGTTCAGGTAGAGCCCGCCGAAGAGCCCGTGCCAGTAGGCGTCGTTCCCCTGTGCGCGCCACACCAGCCGCACGGGCTCGGGCACCTCGGTGCCTGACGGGAACGCCTGCGCCACCCGCGCGCTGACGTCCAGCATCCGCTTGTGCATGTGGTTGGCCTCGGGATACTTGAGTAGGAAGCCGTCCCAGAACCCGCCCCGCAGGAACGGCCGGAAGGCGGCCAGCCGCCCCGTCCGATCCAGTTCGGCGCGCCGCTCCTCCAGCGCCTTGGCGGCAGGGACCGGCAGGGCCCACTCCATGAGCTCCTCGTAGGAGGCCGCGGGCAGGTACACGCGCCCGGTGGGGGGATGCGCATCCAGGTACTCGCCGAACGTCTGTAACCTGAGCCAGGAGTTCTCTCGCTCCAGCGCGGCGAACAAGCGCTCGAGATAACCTTCTTCGTAGACCCACTTATAGGTGTCCGGCCACAAGCCGAACTTCTCCCCGTCGTCGGCGTAGGTGACCGCAACGGGAAGGGGCGCGTCTTGGCGCGCCTGGGGTGGGCGGGTGTGATCATCCACGCCCCGCTCGCCGAGCCGCGCGAGAAAGCCGATGAGTTCCTCCGGGACGCGGAACGGGATCAGATAGCGGAGATCTTTGCTGATCGGGAAGATCGCCAGCGGGTGGCCTTCTTTTTCCGTCAGGTAATACCCCAACAGCGTATCCGGATCGAGCCCCGCGTACGTGAAATGCGAGTCGTCAAGGATCGCGTACCGAAGCCCCGTCGGCGCGAGCTTCTTGGGCAGCGACCCCTCCCAGGCGCGCTCGGCCAGCCAGAGCCCCCGAGGGGTCGCGCCGAGACGGCGGTGCAGCCAGCGCGAGAGAAGCGTGATTTGGCCCACCGCGTCATGGTCCGGGATCACCGAGAGGATCGGCTCGTAGAACCCGCCGCCCAGGATCTCAACCTGGTTGCCCATGACGAGCTTCGCAAGCCGGTCCAGGAACGCCGGCTCCTCTTGCTCGAACCATTCCAGCAACGGGCCCGTGTAGTGCAGCGTCAGCCGGACATGCGGGTGCCGTTCCAGGAGATCGAGGAACGGCCGGTAGCAGCGCTCGTAGGCCTTGCGGAAGACAGAGTCGAAGTTCCCCACCGGCTGGTGGTTGTGAATGCCGAGCAGCAGCGTTACCGGGTGCACGTCAGGCCCTCCACATGGCGCCCTCGAACGTCTGATCGGGGACCGCGAAGGTCACGTGCTGTTCGTGGGGAATCCGCTCCAGCTCAAGGTCGCCCTGCATCACCTTCACGACGAAACGGACCAGCATGCCCGGATCCAGCCTGAGGTCCTTGAACGGCACGGCCAGCTCGATCACTTTCTTGCGCCGGATGCTGTCGTACGTGCGCGCAGAAGGGGGAGACGCCCCGTCAGGGCTGTGCATCAGCGTGAACTGCGACGGCTCGGGCTGGTCGAGCCGGAAGATCAGCTGGGCCGGCCGCGGCTCGATGAACTGCACGTGCACCTCGGGGGAGGCCCCATCGCCAACTTCGTTAGACGGGAGCGGGTCGAACCGCAAATAGCAGTGGTCCAGGTTGAACCCGAAATAGATGCGGCTGAAGAATTCCCGCCGGTTGTGCATGGCGCTCAGGGGCGGGCGTCCCTCCACGTAACCGGCGCCCTGCCACTCGTAAAAATCGGTGACGACGCCGTCGAGGACCGGCGTGATGAGAGCGGTCGGCCCGCGGAACGCCAGCTTCGCCCGCTGGCGCAAGACCGAAATCTTTAGATACTCCGGCACCTCCGCATGGGCGAGCCGGTAGACGTTCGCCAGATGCAGGCGGAACAGATGGTCGAACAGCGCCTTGTGGTCTGAGTCGAACTCGTCGCCGAACCACCAGAACCAGTCGCTCCCTTCCGCGGCATAGAGTTCGTCCCACGCCTGCCGGACCTCGTCGGGCGGCATGTCGCCGGCGCGCTCCCGCTGCTGCAAGAAGCGCCGGGTCGTCCCCACCCGATCCCAGGCGTCATTGTCCTCGATATGGCCCACCCAAATCTTCAGATCGGCGTTGATCCACGAGCCCGTGTGCAGACGGGCCAGAGTCGCGGTCGGAGGATGCTCCGCCAGCTCGCGATCAGGCGTCACGGTCAGGAACCGCACGCCGTCGGAGCCGTCCGACGTCAGCGCCGCGTACAGGCCGCGCAGAAAGCCCTCGCCGCCGTCGGGGTAATACTCCCACGGATTCTCTCCGTCCAGGATGACCGGGACCACAGGACGTGGCCCCGGCGCGCGCTGGGCGATGTCCTTCAGCCGGCCGCAAAAATCCGCCACCGCCGCCGCCGGCTCGTTCCTGGAATAGGTAAAGCCCACCGCATCGGAGAGGTCACGATCCCGGAACAGGACAGCGAGGTCCCCGCCTTCGACCTGCACCCGGTAGGGCTGGTAGAGTTGCTCGTCCCGCCGCCAGTGGTCCAGGGAGCGCGCGAGGATCTCGGCGTCAGTGGCGGCCCAGCGGAAGCCCAGCTTCGTGAGAATCGGGACCAGCTCGGGACATACGGACCCCTCAGACGGCCAGAGCCCCATCGGACGCCGGCCGAAGAGCCCCTCGTGAAAGCTGAGCGCCTTCTGGAGCTGGGCCTCCGCATCTTCCGGATGCGCAAACCGCTGCGGCAGGGCAGAATCGGGCCGAGAACGGCGCGCCGAGTCAGTGTCGATCAGCAGCGGCAGGATCGGATGGAAGAAGGGCGTCGTGGAGAGCTCGACCTGCCCGCGGTCCTGCAGCCGTCGGTACAGCGGAATGATCTGACCGACAATCTCCCGTTGCGTGGCCAGCACCATCTGCTTGTCGGACTCCGTGAACTGCCGCCCCTTGGCCGTCAACTCCCGGAGGACCGGGTACTGCGCCAGGGCCCGATGGCCGAACCAGGCGAGATTGTGCCACACCTGCAGATCCAGCAGGTCCTGCGTGGAGAACCGGCTGGCCAGGCCGGGCAAGTCCTCATCGCGCGGGTGCGCGCCGCGTTGGATCAACAGACCGTAATACCGGTCGTGCGGACGGATCATCGTGTCCCAGTTGGCGCTGAAAAAGTGGCGCAGGATGAAGACGCGCTCGTCGCCGGTCAGGTCCGCCGCCGGGCGCGCTGTGTGCTCCCAGAACAGATCCGCGACCGACCCGTCCGTCAGCTCCTGGAGCTGGAGCAGGAGCGAGGGGGTCAGATTCACCGTGACCCGCACGTCCGGGTGTTCGTCCAGCAGTATGCCCATGTCGAAATAGCCTTTGATGGCGTGCAGCCGCACCCAGGGCAAAGGCGCGGTCTTCGTCAGCGGGTCGGTGTAATAGGGCTGGTGCAGGTGCCAAAGGAACGCGACGGCCAGTTCCTTCATGCAGGC
>JAXIOW010000072.1:0-5738 GCA_045403215.1 Nitrospirales bacterium
CCGAACCGTCGTAACAAGGGGATGGCAACTTCTCGCACTGATCGATAGCCATCATCGAAGCTGATCATGACCGCCTGTTCCGGGAGTTTCTCGGGATCGGTCAGACCGCTCAGAAATTCCGGCAAGCCCATGACTGCCCAACCACTTTCCTGGAGCAGATTTAAATGATCAAGAAAGGTCCGCTCAGGCACATAGAACCAGGACTTCCAGCCGCCGGGGCACGGTTCACCAATCTTGTGGTAAGCCAGGATCGCCACCGTCCTGTGTTGAAGTTCACATCTCATCTAAATTTGCAGGCACTCTCGATGGGAACCCAGGTGCCCCGGTCATGCGTCCATTCGGCCAGGTCGAAATGGAGCCCAAGACTCAGCCGTGGATGGGCACGAGCATAGGCGGCGGCCTCCGCAGCCGCCGGCCAACGCACCATCAAGCTGGCGCTCGTCACGATCCCGTCTGCAAGAGCCTTGATGATGCCGCGATTGATACCCGGGCTCTGGCCGAAGTCATCTGCATTGACAATTAAGTATGTCCCTTAAGCCACCGTTAGAGCCCCAAATCAGCTATAAGTTTTGCCAAGATCGTTTCAGCTCTAAAGAATTCCTCTGCTATTGCTCTGGCCGCGCGACTGTGCTTATCGTAATCAGAGTTAACAGCATCGAAGGCCGCGATAATGTCCTCCATGGTGTTGAAGACGAACAGTCCATTACCTGTTGGAAGAACAGTACTGAATGCCGTGTCCTGAACGATTACAGGACGGCCAGCTGCAAGGTAACAGGCGCTGCGGTCGCTGAACCAGCCGCTGCGCAAACGAATGTTTTGATCCTTGGCTACCGTGAATTCGCCACGAGACTTCCAAATGTAATCTCTATAAGGAAGAGGATCCCTGGATAACGCTACCGCGTCCACTACGTGCCAGCCATGGGCCCTCAATTGTTGCACTGCTTGTGGGAATGAGACTTTCGCCTCAGCACCTGCGCAGGCCAGTGCTAATTCAAGCGGCTGCTTGATCCGGCGAGGCAGATCAATGAACTTAAGAAACTCATATTGCTTGCTCCACCTGTACATCTCGCCGTTCCATTCAATATCGTTCTGAGACTGTTGCCAGCTGGCAACCGTAGTAAACACATTGCCTGGTTCGAGGCTGAGCACCTCAGGGGATTCCCACCAATCTAAAACGATGGGTTGACGCGTAGGTTGATAATTGAAGCGTCCCACTGGGACCTTACAATCAGGAGCACCAAGGTTCTCCCCGAAGGAAAAATGGTGAGTATGAGACTCTAACATGGCTATACGAGATTGACGCCCTTGGGCGACCTCGATTTGGGGCAGGACCGGATCTGTTTCCAGGTAAATACGAACGGGTACGCTTAGGTACTCTTCACGCAACTCTGTGGCGCCGGATAAATTGATGAGAACCTCAGCACGCTCGAACAAATTCGAAATCTGAGGTTCTGCTAATCCATAGACACGCTCGTCCATGTAGCGAGCACGATAAACCCACCGGTCTGGATGGCCCCACCAGTGCATTAATTTGGCGATATAGTTGACAGTGTAACAGCAGTCGTCAGACACCGTTTCCTGTTCAGGGTCGTAGGGCCATATTCCGCTATCCTCAACGTAGTAAACATCGTAACCAATCCGCCGCAACCCTTCGAGATAGTGCAACACCTGCCAAGCAGTCCCAGCAAACGGCGTTCCACCCATTATTCCTAAAACAACTAGCAACGGTTTTTTAGTAGACTTCATCGAGCAGTCTATTGGCTATACGTGTGGGTAGTTTTAAACTTGCCGCATAGCACTATCCGGCACAACATTGTTATGTTGAAGTTCACGTCTCATTTACATTTTCTGGCACTCTCGCCGATGAGATCCCAGGTTCATGCCAAAGCGCGTTCCAGCACTGATGAGACAACTTTCCTGGCATCGAAATGCTCCTCCGCGAGCGCGCGCGCGAACTTTGAGTGGGCTTCGTAGTCGGCGGCCGCCATCTCGAGGTGGCGCACTGCCTCGTCCGGATCACGAAACCGCAACAACCCTGCCGCATCGGGGAGGAACCGGCTCGGCCCCGTATGCTGAACGACCGCGGGCTTCCCGCTCGCCAGGTAGCAGAGAGTCCGGTCGCTGATCCAGGCATTTTGTAAACGGACACACGATGGCTTCGCGCAACTAAATTCACCGCGTGACGCTTGGATATAGCGCTGGTAGTCCCACGGGTTCGCGGCGACGATCAGCGCATCGGCCACGCGCCAGCCCCGGTCGCGCAGCATCGCCAGGTCCGGCTCGGCATACGAGATCGCCAGCTCCAGGGGCACCGTCGCGCGCCTGGGAAGGTCGAGGAACGGGAAGAAGCCGTCGCGCTTGTTGTTGGCGTATATCTCTCCCCGGTAGTCCATCCAGCCGTACCACCAGCTGGTGACGGTGGTGTACGGCGCCGAGGAGTCGGCTGGAGTGGTTGGCCAGGTGGGTAGAAAAACCGCCGGCGGCGTGTACTGCCAGGCGAGCCCGCAGTCCGGAAACAGGGCACCCGGCTGGCCCACTGTCTCGCCGATTGTGAAGTACACGTCGTGGGGCGCGACCCTCATCCCTCCCTCGCTGATCCAGATCTGCGTCTGGCCGGGGTCGATATCGATGAGCGCCGACCGGCGAAAGCTCGCAACCACCGAGGCCGGGATGATGCCGTATGCGAGGTTCAGGAGGAGGTCCGCGTCACGCGCGGCCTCCAGATCGAGAGAGGCGCCGGCAGGCACAGACTCCGTGCTTTCGGCACACAGGGTCACCGCTTTCGCGAAACCGTACGGCTCGAGATGGCGCTTAAGGGCGGCCAGGTTGCTTTCGAGTCCGTCTCCGGGCGTGCTGTCCGTGACTCCCTCGATCCAGGTCACCGTGCACCCGGCGGCACGCAGGCCCAGGGCCCAGTTCAAGTACACCCACCTGTTTCCACCGCATGTGGGCGCCCGGAGAGTGTTCGCTGCCAGCCAGACATTGGTAGACATCCGCGTCGGCTATGGGTGCGTAGGCATCGAGGAGCCATGGTGCTTCTCGCCGTCATTCTTGTGCTTCGAGATAGAGGCCTCGTAGGCCAGCAGGATGGCTTCCCTGTCCAGCGGGGCCTCGGGCCGATCCGTCTTTCGCAGCAGAATCCGCACACTGCAAACACGCCACTCATCGTGGGGCGGATGGCCGTCGGTCAGCTTGAGGATCTCGAAGTATTTTCCGAGGAAAGCGGAGAGGCCTTCCATCGAGAACACCCTCGGCTCATCCGGGGTGGGTTCTCCTCCAATATCGACACTCAGGAAGAGGGCTCCGTCCTTCTTCAGGATTCTCCGGATCTGGCGCAACCCCTCGTCTGAATCGAGCATGTGATCGAGGGCATTGCGGCACACCACGAGATCGGCACACTCATCCAAAAGGGGGAGCTGCTCGACCCCGACCGACAGGAGTAGTGTTCTTGACATTCCGGCCGCGTCTTCCACCAGCATTCCGAGCTTCTGGTAGACGTACAGAAGGGGGTCCACACCGATCTTGGTGGCGGCAGGCCAGGCTGCCAGATCTCCGCTACAGCCGCAGCCGATGCTCACGACGGTCTTGTCATTCAGCCAGTGGGGCACGCGGCCACAGAGGGCGAGAACTTCATCAAGGAACATCTGGGACCAGACGAGCCGCTCTTCGGCATAGGAGCGGGTGAAGTGGTTGTAGCCATACTTCTCCCGGTAAAGGAACCAGCCTACTTCGTTGAGGTATCGGAGATCCGAGAAGTCCGGGATGAATGGCATGGCTACCTCCCCTCGGCTAGCGCTTGGTGGTGACCGTCACGAGGTCAGGGCTGCCGGACGGAGAGGCCATGTGGGCACGTCCGTCCTGGATCAGCAGCAACACGTCGCTATTCTTCAACGTACTCAAACGATGCGAGATGATGAACGTGGTGCGGCCTTGCATCAGGCGCTCCATAGCTCCGACGATGGCGTCTTCCGTCCAAGCATCGACGGAACTCGTTGGCTCGTCGAGAATGAGGATGGGCGCGTCCTTGAGAAAAGCACGGGCGAGCGAAATGCGCTGGCGCTCGCCACCCGAGAGGCGCATGCCGCGCTCACCGACCTGCGTCTCGTACCCGTTCGGCAGGCGAGTGACGAACTCATGAGCGTTCGCGAGCTTCGCCGCTTCTATGATCTCCTCTTTACTGGCCAGTGGCCGAGCATACGCGATATTCTCTGCGATGCTGGTTGAAAAGAGGACGGGATCCTGCAGCACAATGGCAAACTGGTTGCGCAGGTCTGGTAATTTATAGTCGCTGAGACCGATCCCATCGAGTAGGACCTGCCCGGCCGTCGGATCATAGAAACGGGTCAAGAGGCCGATCAGTGTGGTCTTCCCAGCACCGGTCATCCCACGAATGCCGACGCGGGAGCCGGAAGCAATGTCGAACGAAATGTTCCGTAGCACCGGCGGACCGCCTGGATAGGCAAAGGACACCTCACGGAACGCGATCGCCCCTGAGGCGCGCACGACGGGCTGGGCGTCCCGTTTCTCGGCAACATCATGAGTTTCATCAAGAAGGGTGAAAGCTCGCTCAGCGCTGACGAGCGATGCCTGTAGGTCCGCCATCTTCCTGCTGATGGTCTCCAAAGGGCTATAGAGTTGCGCAAGGTAGGCCATCACAAGAAGCAGGTTGCCGAGTGTCAGGATGCCTGACTGCACGTGCTGCACCCCAATGAACAAGGTCGCGGCAGTCCCCACTGCGACCGTGAGGCCGATCAGCAATTCAAGCATGCCGCTCATCGAGGCCAGACGAACCTGCCCTTGCACGTTCTTGTGGTAGTGCCGGAGAAAACGCTCTTTCTCGCGATCCTCCTGCCCGTATGCCTTGACGACCCTCAGCGCTTCCAACACCTCCTGCACCACGGACAGGGAAAGGCTTTGAAATTCCTTGACCTTCCACCATTCCCTCCCGATGCGCTCACGAAAGACCTGAGTCAGGACAAACATGATCGGAGCAACCGCCAGTGCGACCAACGCCAATTGCCAGTCAATCTGCGCCATGACATAGATCATTCCAACAAGCGTGAGACCAGAGGTCATAAAGGGAATCATGCCATGGACAGCGACCCACTGGATCGAAGGGGCATCGTATTGAATACGGTAAATCGAGTCGGAGGTACCCTTGGTATCGTGGTAAGAAAGCGACAAGCGCTGCGCGTGATCGAAAAGCTTGGCTCGGAAGGCCAATACCAACCTTTCACCAGTGTACGTTTCCAACATGGAGCTGAGGAGGCCTCGAAGATAGAGGAGGAAGGACACCAGGATGACAAGCCCGACGGAAAAGACTAGGACCCCCTTGCTGGACTGCGAAAGACTCGAACTTATCCCTTGCAAAAGTGGAGGCAGGGGCTGCGAGCCGATGACGCTGTCAACCACTATCTTGAGAGGAAGAGGAATAAGCAGGAGGAGAGGTATGGAAAGCAAATGGAGCACCAACACGCCAATCAAGTGAGGCCAGTATGGCGTGACCTGGCGGAACAATCGGCAGTAGAGCACGAACTCGCTCTGTCTGGTCCTGTCCACGGTCAATTTCTCGAATGAGCCATTGGATCAATGCACATTGCGCCGTTCGAGTTCCAGTTGGCGAACAACCTCAGTCGACGCGCCGACCACTCCGGTCTCGAGTCGGTTCGCTTCGGCGGTACAAGCGATCCACAGCAGTGCGAAGAGCCCCAGAGAGAGAAGATACGGCACAGGCAGAC
>JAXIOW010000107.1:0-7646 GCA_045403215.1 Nitrospirales bacterium
CATGGGCGATCAGCGAACGTACGACCATGTGGTGGCCGTGCGAGCGGTGACCAGCGTGGACGGCATGACGGCCGACTGGGCGCGGCTGCCCGCCGAGGTGCTGGCGGCCATTTCGACGCGGATCATCAATGAAGTGAAGGGAGTGAATCGGGTGGTCTTCGACATCAGCTCGAAGCCACCGTCTACTATAGAGTGGGAATGACCGCCATCCGGCTACAGAAGGTAATCGCCGACGCGGGCGTGGCCTCTCGGCGCAAGGCCGAAGAGCTGATCCGCCAGGGGCGCGTGACCATCAACGGCCGGGTCTCCACGGAGATGGGCCTCAAAGTGGATCCTGCCCGCGACCATGTGAAGGTGGACGGGCGTCACCTCAAGCCAGCCGCGCCCAAGGCCTATGTGATGCTCAACAAGCCCGGGGGCGTGCTGACCACGCTCGAAGGCCCCGGGGGGGAGGGCCGCCTCACGGTGCAGCAGTTTCTTCGCGGGGTCAAGCAGCGCGTGTTTCCGGTTGGCCGGCTGGATTACGATACCGCGGGGCTGCTCCTGCTCACCAACGATGGCGAGCTGGCGCAACGGCTGTTGCATCCCCGCTACCACATCCCGAAGACCTATCTGGTGAAGGCGAAAGGGGTGCTCGATGACGCGCAGATTCGGATGTTGGAATCGGGCGTCCGGCTGGAGGATGGCCTCACGCGCCCGGCCCAGGTCAGGAAGGTCAGAAAGACCGAGGAGAATTCCTGGATCGAAGTGACCATCTCCGAGGGGCGCACCCACCAGGTGAAGCGGATGCTGGAAGCTGTGGGGCATCCGGTCCTGAAGCTCAAGCGGCTCCGGTTCGGGCCGTTGAAGCTGGGGCCGCTTCCTCCCGGCGAGTATCGGTTTCTGACTGATGCGGAAATCCGTCTCGTGAGGGCTGTTGCGTCGAGCAATAAAGATGTTCGTCACCCCCTCCCAGCCCCTCCCCCCTCGAGGGGGAGGGTGAGAGTGGGGGGGAGCGTGGCGTCATGACGCCGCGCACGCATACGTGTGGCCAGCTTCGGCGTACCGAGATCGGCCAGCACGTACATCTGATGGGATGGGTGCAACGCCGGCGCGATCACGGCAGCCTGATTTTTATCGACCTCCGGGATCGAACCGGCCTGACTCAAGTGGTGTTTAACGCCGAACGGATGGCCGGTGTCCATCACGCCGCGCATGCGCTTCGTCCCGAGTGTGTCGTGGCGGTCGACGGCGTGGTGGCCGCTCGGCCGGAAGAATCCAGGAACCCGGAGTTGCCGACCGGAGAGATCGAGGTGCTCGTCGATTCTGTGGAGGTTCTGAATGAGGCCAAGACCCCGCCATTTGTGATTGAGGATGATGCAGACGTCACGGAGGCCATCCGGCTCAAGTACCGGTACCTCGACCTCCGACGTCCGAAGATGCAGCGCTTACTCGAGCTCCGTCACCGGGTCACCCAGCACGTCCGGTCGTTCTTGAATGCGGAGGGCTTTTGGGAAATTGAAACGCCGATCCTGACGAAAAGCACGCCCGAGGGCGCGCGAGATTACTTAGTGCCCAGTCGCGTGAATCCCGGGTGTTTCTTCGCACTCCCGCAGTCCCCCCAACTTTTCAAGCAAGTTCTCATGGTGAGCGGGGCTGATCGCTACTATCAGATTGCCCGGTGCTTCCGCGACGAGGACCTGCGCAACGACCGCCAGCCTGAATTCACGCAGATCGACCTGGAGATGTCGTTCGTCGATCGGGAACAGGTCATGGCGGTGGTCGAGCGGATGATCAGTGCTGTATGTCGCGAGGCGGCGGGGATCGAGCTTAAGGTCCCATTCCCGCGGATGACGTACCACGACGCGGTGGGGCGCTATGGCTCTGATAAGCCTGACCTTCGTTTCGAGATGCCGCTCCATGATCTGAGCGGATTTGCGAAGCAGACCGAGTTCAAGGTCTTCCGGGAGGCGGTCGCGAAGGGGGGGATCGTCAAGGCGCTCATCGTGCAGGGCGGGTCGGCGATCGCCCGGACCCGTATCGATGCGTTAGGGGAGACGGCCAAGAGCTTCGGCGCGAAAGGGCTCGCGTGGGTGAAGATCACCGCTGACGGCAAGCTGGACTCGGTCGTCGCGAAATTCCTCGATGCGACACAACTCCTCAAGGCTGTGCCGGAGGCGAAACCGGGCGATCTCCTGCCCGGTGTCGCCGATCAGCCGAAAGTGGTGCACGACGTACTGGGGCGCCTGCGTCTGCTGCTGGGTGACGAGCTGAAGCTGATCGATCCCACGCTGTGGCGGCCGGTGTGGGTGCTCGAATTCCCGCTGCTCGAGTATGACCAGGAGGCCAAGCGGTATGTGTTCGTGCACAATCCCTTTGCCGCGCCGTTCGATGAAGACGTGGCCCTGCTCGATTCCGCTCCGTTGCAGGCCAGGGCCAAAGCCTACGACCTCGTCCTGAACGGCAACGAAATCGGCGGCGGGAGCATCCGGAACCACCGCAGCGAGGTCCAACTCAAGATCCTGGACCTGCTCGGCATCAAGAAGGAGCAGGCTCGAGAGAAGTTCGGCTTCCTGCTGGACGCGCTGGACTACGGCGCCCCGCCCCATGGCGGCATCGCGTTCGGCCTGGACCGTCTGGTCATGCTGTTGGGCGGCGCCGACTCCATCCGCGACGTGATCGCGTTCCCCAAAACTCAGAAGGCCCAGTGCCCCATGACCGATGCGCCTTCGCAGGTGGATCCCAAGCAACTCAAGGAACTCCGCATCAAGCTCGATAAGCTCGACTGACCCCGTTCAGCAGATGACAAGTGACCCTGTGAGGCTCGACGTAGATCTCGTAACTCAAGGGAGGCGCAGTCCTGCCCAGTGCCTGCTGCGGGAGGGCTTCAAGCCCGAATCTTGAAGCGTCAGCAGGGGGGCTTCTCCAGACGGAGCATTAACTGATGACCAACGCAGATTTCATGCGGCTTGCGATTCAGGCGGCCTGGCAGGGGCTGGGGAAAGGAGAAATGCCCTTCGGCGCCTGCATTGTCAGGCGAGGGCAGGTCATTGCTGTCGCGCATAACAGTGCCAAAGCCAACCTGGACACCACCAGCCACGCCGAAATACAAGCGATCCGGGAGGCGAGTCATCAGGTCAAGACTCTCGAGCTCACCGGTTCGGTAATCTATGCCACTTGCGAGCCATGTCCGATGTGCTTCACCGCGTGTCTGTGGGCAAAGCTCGGGCGGATTGTCTACGCCTGTCGCATCGAGGACGCGGAGAAGGCTGGCATCTGGCAAATTCCCATTTCATCGAGTCGGATGAAACAATTAGGTCAGAGCGGCGTGCAGCTCGTCGGCGATGTGCTTCGCGAGGAGAGTCTAAAGCTCTTTGAGGCGTGGTCCCGTGGCGAGTCCGAGCCAGGCAAGTAGTGCGCCATGACGAGGCATAGAGGCAGCCAAGGGGTTACTGGCCGAACCGATGGAGCTGACCAAATGGCACAAAGTTGATTAAGCAGACGGCGCTACTCTCAGAAGGCCCAGTGCCCCATGACCGATGCGCCTTCGCAGGTGGATCCCAAGCAACTCAAGGAACTCCGCATCAAGCTCGATAAGCTCGACTAGACACCCGCGACTCTTCAGTTCAGATTGAACAGCGCCCGCAGTTCGGTGGGCTGACGGTCTCAGAGGCGGTCCACGACGGTCACGATCGTATGGAGCCCGCTGGCCCCGGCGGGGCTCGGACGCACGATTTCCGAGGTCTGGACGCGCCCTTTGACGTCGCTGGCGCGGACGGCGACCTGGTAGGCGCCGGCTTTGGGAGGGGTCCAATTGAAGTACCAGATCACCCAGGTATATGGGGAGAGCGGCAACTCGAAGGGCGCGTCCTGCCAGATCCGTCCCCCGTCGAAGCTGATCTCGACCTTCTTGATCGTCTCAGGCCCTCCGTAGGCGATGCCTTTAAACAGGTGCTCCTTTCCACGGAGAATTTGGTAGTGGCCGGGGCTGTCAATGCGTGACGTCAGCTTGATCGTGCCGTCGTCGGTCCAGCCCTTTCTCTGCCAGTAACCGAGATAATCGCCGTTGTAGACTTCGATCTCGGTGATCCATTTCACGTTCTTGATGCCGTAGATCCCAGGCACCACGGCCCGGAGCGGAAACCCGTGCATCTTTGGGAGCGGAGCGCCGTTCATCATGTACGCGAGCAACACGTCCCCCCGCATGGCCCGTTCGAACGTGATGCTGTCGTCATAGCCGTCCGCGGCACGGAACACGACGTCGCGGGCCATCTCGGTATCGACGCCGACTTCTTCCAACAGCGCCTTGAGCGAGATGCCACGCCACATGGCGGTGCCCATGCTGTCGCCGCCGGGCAGGTTGTCAATGCACTCGAGGGTGACGGCGCGATCGAGCGCGGGGCGTTTGAGGATGTCGCCGTAGCGGAGGACCATGGGCTTTTTGACGGCGCCGGTGACCGAAACTTGCCACTGGCCGACCTTGACATCGCGGGAGAGGCTGAACGGCGAGTCCGAGTAGTTCACCACGTAGAACTTGTCGTTCGGGGTGAAGTAGGTCGTCTCGCGGGGCGGCACGGCGAACATCCGGCCGAAGAGCGCCGCCGCGTCTGCCTTCTGGCCGAGCACGCTTGTGGCGAGGCCTATTCCACCGATCTTGAGCAGGTCTCGTCGTGACCAGCGTAATGACATGCCAGTATTATGCGGGTTCAGTCAGGTGCGTGCAAGTAGGGGCACGACGCGCCGTGCCCCTACGACATTCGTGAAAATTCCGGTCTCAACTGCGCCACCGAAGCACGGTCGGCCCCTTGAGGGGATGCTCCATCGGGCGGCCGCTCTGGCGGGCTTCGAGGCACGCGGTCTTCAGCTTGTAATACCACTTGGCGGGGGTGTCGGCGTCATCGAGCAGCATGAGCGGCAGCTTGTAGCGGAGACCGACTGCTTGGCGTTCCATGATGCGCCTGTCCTGGTTCAAAAAATGTCTGGCGACCAGGCGGAACAGGGTGGTGGCCAGCGGGACCCAGCGAAACACGTTCCAGGCCGCGCAGAAGTCGATCCGGCATTCCTGCTCAGTGATCGGAGTGACGGTGGCCCGAGAGGAGAACCAGTACGGGCCGCACGTCACGAGCTCGTAGCGAAGGTTGGGGAGCACGAAATCGATGGTGGTGGTGATTCGCTCCCCGTAGACGCCGAGCAACTTGTACAGCGCGCTGTTCCGGGAGGGCTCGTGGGCTTTCATCCGGAACCCGTTCGGAATCGGTTCGAACTCTTTGGCCTTCTCGTGAATGCTGTCCCGGCTGCGCCACCACGCGCTCTGATGAACGAAGGGGCCGTGCGCGGGATCCATCAGTCCCACGATCCCGTCGTCGATCGCGCAGCGTAGCGCGGTGGAAAGGTGCAGCCGGCGGTACCGCTCCGAGAGCAGGGGCAACTGCGGGACCTCCGGCGGCGCGGAAGTCTTCTCGGAGGGATCCGGCAGGTAGACCCAGACATAGCCGTCGCGTTCTTCGCAGGGATACGCGGTCACCCCAATTTTCTCGGCCTGGATCGGCGATCCTTCCACCAACGCCGGGATGAGCCGGCAGCGCCCGTCCATATCGAACTGCCAGCCGTGATAGCAGCATTCCAGGCGGCTGCCGTCGAAGTGCCCGAACGAGAGGGGCATGCCGCGGTGCGGACAGATATCGCGCAGGGCGGCAAGCCGTCCTCGCGAATCACGGCAGATCACCAGCGGCAGGCCCAGGAGCATCTGCGCCTTCATCTGTCCCTGCCGGACTGCGGTGGCCAGCATCGCGGGATACCAGAAGCCCAGGAGCGGGGCGCTCGGAGCCGGCCGCGTGCTGCTCTCAGTGTGCGTCGTCATGCCGGTTGCAGGGTCCCTCGAATGGAGTCCATCGCAGATTACCGGCATTGCGTGGGAGGGTCAAGGAGCTTGTCAGCCACCAAGGGTTTCCCGGCGGGTGCCCGGAGGGGCTGTGGAGCACTTGACAGGACACCCGTGTTTCTGTAAAGTGAGGCGTTTGGAAGGAAACTATTCGTTCTTTGACAACTGAATACTGGTGTATTGAAGTGGCGGCCCTTGAGTGTGAGTTTCACAGATTCTCTTTTCGAGAGTTTGATCCTGGCTCAGAACGAACGCTGGCGGCGCGCCTAACACATGCAAGTCGAACGAGAAGGCGTAGCAATACGCTTGTAAAGTGGCAAACGGGTGAGTAATGCATGGGTAACCTACCCTCTGGTGGGGGATAACTCCCCGAAAGGGGTGCTAATACCGACTATACGCACCGGTCTCGCAAGGGGCTGGTGGAAAGCCGAGCCGAGGGTTCGGCGCCGGAGGATGGGCTCATGTCCTATCAGCTTGTTGGCGGGGTAATGGCCCACCAAGGCTGCGACGGGTAGCTGGTCTGAGAGGACGACCAGCCACACTGGCACTGCGACACGGGCCAGACTCCTACGGGAGGCAGCAGTGAGGAATATTGCGCAATGGGCGAAAGCCTGACGCAGCGACGCCGCGTGGGGGATGAAGGCCTTCGGGTTGTAAACCCCTTTCAGGAGGGAAGATGGGACGGGCAACCGTTCGGACGGTACCTCCAGAAGCAGCCACGGCTAACTCTGTGCCAGCAGCCGCGGTAAGACAGAGGTGGCAAGCGTTGTTCGGATTTACTGGGCGTAAAGGGTGCGTAGGTGGTTAGGTAAGACCTGTGGGAAAGACCTGGGCTTAACCCAGGAAGGTCGCAGGTGACTGCCTGGCTAGAGGACGGGAGAGGAGCGCGGAATTCCCGGTGTAGCGGTGAAATGCGTAGAGATCGGGAGGAAGGCCGGTGGCGAAGGCGGCGCTCTGGAACGTTCCTGACACTGAGGCACGAAAGCGTGGGGAGCAAACAGGATTAGATACCCTGGTAGTCCACGCCCTAAACGATGGGTACTAAGTGTCGGCGGGTTACCGCCGGTGCCGCACCTAACGGAGTAAGTACCCCGCCTGGGGAGTACGGCCGCAAGGTTGAAACTCAAAGGAATTGACGGGGGCCCGCACAAGCGGTGGTGCATGTGGTTCAATTCGACGCAACGCGAAGAACCTTACCCAGGCTTGACATGCTAGTGGTAAGAACCGGAAACGGGGATGACCTCGCAAGGGGAGCTAGCACAGGTGCTGCATGGCTGTCGTCAGCTCGTGCCGTGAGGTGTTGGGTTAAGTCCCGCAACGAGCGCAACCCCTGCCTCCAGTTGCCATCGGGTTATGCCGGGAACTCTGGAGGGACTGCCCAGGATAACGGGGAGGAAGGTGGGGATGACGTCAAGTCAGCATGGCCTTTATGCCTGGGGCCACACACGTGCAACAATGGCCGGTACAAAGGGCTGCAAACCCGTAAGGGGGAGCCAATCCCAGAAAACCGGCCTCAGTTCAGATTGAGGTCTGCAACTCGACCTCATGAAGGAGGAATCGCTAGTAATCGCGGATCAGCACGCCGCGGTGAATACGTTCCCGGGCCTTGTACACACCGCCCGTCACACCACGAAAGCCCGCTGTACCAGAAGTCGCTGGAGCTAACCCGCAAGGGAGGCAGGCGCCCAAGGTATGGCTGGTGATTGGGGTGAAGTCGTAACAAGGTAGCCGTAGGGGAACCTGCGGCTGGATCACCTCCTTTCTAACGCTTCTTCATGGGGACAGA
>JAXIOW010000051.1:0-33142 GCA_045403215.1 Nitrospirales bacterium
CCGGCTCTGCGCTTCCTGGTCCGACAACGGTCGCCGAAACCTTCCGACACGTATCGGGCCCTGGCCGACCTTCCGGATGAAGGTCTCGTCCTGCTCGTCGCCAAGGCCAGGTCCCAGGGTATCGCGCGTCTGGTCTTGGCCTACTTGACCATTCATCAGCACGTGAAGCCCGCGCTCAATGGAACCGATTTGAAAACCCTGGGCCTCAAGCCCGGACCGATCTATAAGACGATCCTGGATCGCCTGCTCGACGCACGCCTGAACGGCGAGGTGAAAACCAAAGCCGACGAGCGGGAGTTGGTGAAAAAGCTCGCGAAGGCGTGACGGCGGTTAGGAGTGCCTACCATGCTTGTGCCCTGGAGATTTATCGGTGCCCTGCTCAGATTCGTCATGCCGGCGGTCCCTGAAATCATCGCCACCATCAAGACTCTGAAGAAAGAACAGCAGCGGGAGACGATTCGGGTCGATGACACAGCCCTGCGCCTCCAAGAGTTGGAACAGCGGCTCGCTGCGCAACTGCAGCTCATCGAGCAGCTGACGGTACAACTAGGGAAACTGGAGAAGGCGTTGGTGTGGGCCACGTGGACCGCGCTCTTCGCGCTTGTCCTGGCGCTGATTGCGCTGGGGATTGTGTTTCTGTAGGCGCCTTATTTCCCCGCTGGCACCTTGGGGGCCGCACCGATACTGTCCAGCCCGGCCTGGGCGCAGGCATCGTCCAGATGACCGCCCGGAGCGCCACCGACCCCGATGGCACCGACGACCTCGCCTCCGATCTCGATCGGCAAGCCCCCGCCAAGGATGAGGACCTTGTCGTCCATATCCCTTAGCCCCTGGAGAGCGGGCGTCTTGGCGACCAACTCGGCCATCTCGCTGGTCGGCCGACGCAGGCTGGCGGCGGTATAGGCCTTCTTGCTGCTGCTGTTGGTCGTGTGGGGACCCGCCCCGTCCCCCCTCATCAGCACCTTCAGCACGCCGGCCCGGTCCACCACCGCCACGCTCACGCGATAGCCGTCCTGCTTGCACTTCTCCTGCGCGGCAGCCGCGGCCCTATTCGCCAGCGCGAGCGGCAACGCCGCTTCACGGGGCAACTCCTCTGCCGCAGCCGCGACATGCGCGAAACCGAGCACCGGCACCATGGCGAGCGCGATCACACAGGCGTACGGTTGAACAAATCGGTGAAACCGGTCAATGAACGCCATCTCTTTCCCCTCCCCTTTTCGCCCCATGGGCGCAGACTCGCACTTAGCGAGTCGAGGCCGGCACAAACTTCAGCGCGGCGGAATTGATGCAGTAGCGCAAGCCCGTGGGCGGCGGCCCGTCGTCGAACACATGTCCCAGATGGCCGCCGCACCGTGCGCAATGGACTTCGGTCCGGGAATGGAACAGCTTCCAATCCGTTTTCGTGCCAATGGCCGAGTCGGCGATCGCCTTCCAGAAGCTCGGCCAGCCAGTGCGGCTGTCAAACTTGGCCTCTGATGAGAACACGGATAAGTCGCATCCGGCACAGTGATAGGTGCCCGGTTCCTTGTTCGCGTCGTATGTGTTGGCAAAGGGCCGCTCCGTCCCACCCTGGCGCAGTACCCGGTACTGCTCCGGCGACAGGACCTGCCGCCACTCTTCGTCCGTCTTCGTCACCTGAAACATACGTCCTGCCTCCTTGGCCAGTACCGGCATTATACCAACGGTCTTCGCCGTGAAAGGTTCCCGGCCAGTTCGTTATATGGGGAAATGCCTGTCCAGGCATTCCGGACAGATCATGTGCGAGAAGTCCGCCTCGGTATGGCTCTTGATGTAGCTTTCCACGGAGAACCACTGTCCCCGCTCGTCACGAATTCTCTTGCATCGCGCACAGATGGGCAGGATCCCCCGCAGGACTTTAATCTCCTGCAGGGCCTGCTCCAACTCCTTTTCCCGGGCCTTGCGGCGGTCCATTTCGCGTTTGAGATTCACCGTCGAGCGCAGCCGTGTCAGCAGCTCCAACTGGTCGACCGGTTTGGTGACGTAGTCCGCGGCCCCGGCGGCGAACGCCGCCTGCAGGAATCCCGCCTCGGTCAACGCCGTCACCATGACGATGGGCAGATCCTGATAGCGGCTGTCTGCCTTGATCCGGCGGCACGCCTCCACCCCGTCCATACCGGGCATCCTGATGTCCATCAAGACCAACTCGATATCCTCGGCCGGCGCGTTGGAATTAGCTAGGCTGAGACGCTGAAACGCCTCGTGTGCGGATTCCACCAGCAGGATCTGCTGGTACCCGGCGCCTTCCAGAATCATCTGCAGCACGGTTCGGGTTGCCTGCGAGTCATCAACAACGAGAATGCCCATCGATCCGCGCTCCTTCAGGGCCCCCTGGAGCCATCCAGTCTGTCACTATCAGTCTCCCCGGTCAAACCACGGCCCCACTGTTGCCAGCACAGGTCCACGATCGGGGCGGCCAGCAACAGCAAGGCCACCACGAACACCGGCCAGTTGAACTGGGTCGGCAGCACGTGACGGACGGCTTCGGCTCCGCCGCCGGCCGCCCTGATGGCGTCGGCCATGAAAACGTACAGCGCCAGCGCGACGCCGACGAGATTCAATCCCCACGCCCAGGGACCCGGCCAGAGCGCGCGCTCCGGGCGATCGAACAGACTGACCACCGTCCCGCCCACGACCATCAGCACGGCGATGCTGACCGGGGCCAGCACCGGCCCCCACCACGGCAGCGGCAGCAGGAACAGGATGTCCCAGTCCAGGAGCGAGCGCGGCCAGCCGCTCAGGGGCACCAGGAAGACGTAGTACAGGATGTCCCACACGCCGAAGGCGACCAGCGTGTAGCCCAGGCGGCTGCGCCATGTCCGGCCGGCCAGCCATCCCACGGCGAACAGCATGATCAATGTGGCCGCTTCGCGGACCATCTCAGCGCGGACCAGGCCTTCCGGCAATGTCAGGGGATCGGGTTGATACGGGTCCACGCGGTCAGCCATGGTCCGCAGATACAGGACCACCGCAGCCTCGACGTAGGCCATGGCCGCGGCATAGAGCACGACGACCAGCCAGCGATGCTTGTCAGTCATGGCTCCCCCTCCCGCCCGCGCATCAGATCCGTTCAGGAAAATCCGAGATGATGCCATCCACACCAAGGGACCGGACCCACGCGATATCCGATGGCTCGTTGACCGTGTAGACGAAGACGCGCAGCCCTTCGCGCTGCAACGCACCGACAAATTCGCCGGTCAAGCAGTCGATCCCCAGCCCGACGTGGGTGACCTCGGCGTCTCGCGCAAACGCCGTCGGATGCACGGGCACGTTATCCAGCAGGGCCATGGTCTGAGTCCCGGAGGCGAGGCGTTTGATCGGGAGCAGCTCGGCATGGAGGTACGAGGCGTAAATGACGGGCTGAACAAACTTGCTTCCGGTCACGCTCGCCCAGACGCGTTCGGCGATCCCCGGGGACTTGATGTCGAGCATGAGTCCGACGCGGTTGTTGATGCACGCGAGCGCTTCATCCAGCGCAGGAATCGGCTGGCCGTCGGCCGTTCGCAACCTTCGCATCTCTTCGAGGGTCAGTTCACTGACAGCACCGGTTCCGTCCGTCGTGCCGTCCACCCGGCGATCATGGAACACGACGGGGTGGCCGTCCCGCGTCGCCCGGACATCGACCTCGACGAAGTCGACGCCCAATGTAAGGGCCTTGATGAGGGACGCCAGCGTGTTCCCCGTGACGTGCCCGGCGGCCCCACGATGTCCAACCCGAAGAACCACCAAGCTCCGCTCCAGCAATGATGCGGCTCATCCCCTGGACTGCTGCCAGCGATCGATGAGGACGCCCTCGCGGAGGCCATAGTCGCTGACCAGACACTCGGCAAAACCGAACCGTTCCATGCTCTCCGCCAGGATCAGCGTCCCGGCCAGGATGAGGTCCTCGCGGCCAGGCTCCAAGCCGACAAGCTCGCGCCGCTGGAAGCGCGTGCGAGCGATCAGATCATCCAAGATCCGCCGCACGGCTTCCATGGAGAGCCGGTAGTTGTGGATCCGGAGCGGGGCATAGACCGCGAGGCGCTGGGCCATCGCCGCGAGCGTCGTGATGGTGCCGGCCGTCCCGACGAGGTGAACGCCGGCCAGTGACCCGAGCTTCGCCTCAACGACCTCCAGGTGCCGGGCAATGCGAGCGCGCGCCGTGGTGAGCTCATCCGACCGCACCGGATCAGACCGCAGGCATTCCTCGGTGAGGCGGACGACTCCTTCATCCACTGACACCATCGCCGGAGCCTGCCCGGGCGCCACGGTGATGAATTCGGTGCTCCCGCCCCCGATGTCCAGCGCCACGAACCGGTCCACGCCAGCCGGGAGGCCGGACTGGATGCCCAGGAGCGACAGCCGGGCCTCTTCCTCACCCGAGACGACCTCCACATCCAGCCCGCTCCGGCGCTTGACTTCCCCGAGAAACTCGTCGCGGTTGACAGCGTCGCGCACGGCGCTCGTGGCGACCGCCACGACCTCGCGCGCGCCGGCCCGCTCGATCGCTGGCAACCATTCGGCGATCGTCTCCAGCGCGCGCGCCATCGGGGCAGGTTGCAGGCGGCGGCTCGGCTGGAGGCCTTCGCCCAACCGGACGATGCGGCGCCCCGAGGCGAGCTCGTGCAGCCTCCCATCGTCTCCAATCCGGGCAATCAGCAACCGCAGCGTCAGCGTGCCGATATCGATGCCGGCATAGATCGGCATCCGTCGTTCACCCGCGCTCCTTGATCTGGTCCATCTCGAACCGGATGCGCGCCTCTTCCTGCTTGAGCTGGTCCACCTTGGCAAACAGGTCCTGGATCTCCTTGTCCGCCAGCACCCCGCTGCCCTTCCGCTCGATCAACTGGAACGCCCGCTCGCCGGCCGCCCGCAGGTATTCCTTGAGCTGGTCCTCCACTTTGTACAGCTGGTACTTCAGGCGCAGGAGCTCCATCGCCTCGAGCGACCGTTCCGCGGCATCGGCGGTGCCCTGACGCATCTTGGCCCATCCCGTGCGGAGATCGTTCTTGAATCGGCGGAATCGCGAAATCATAGTCCCGTCAGGATACCGCAACCAGATCAAGTTTCGCATGCCATCGGCGGAGCAACGCCGCCTTGAGCTCCGCGTGCTCCGGTCGCGTGAGCTGGGGATCTCGCTGGAGCAACCGCGTCGCTTCCTCCCTGGCCTCTTCCAGGATCTTGGCGTCACGGATGAGATTGGCCACCCGCAGATCGGATGGGCCCCACTGCCGGGTCCCGAAGAACTCGCCAGGTCCGCGGATGCGCAGGTCCTCCTCGGCGATCACGAAGCCATCGTGACTCTTGACCAATGCCTCAAGGCGGCGTCGCGCCTCTTCCGACAAGCGGTGAGGCCCCATCAGGCAGCAATACGACTGATACGCCCCGCGCCCGACCCGTCCCCGGAGCTGATGCAACTGGGCCAGACCGAACCGGTCGGCATGCTCAATCAGCATCACCGTGGCGTTGGACACATCAATGCCCACCTCGATGACCGTCGTGGCCACCAGCACCTGGATGCGGCCGGCCTTGAAGTCCGCCATGACGCGGTCCTTCTGCTCGGCCTTCATCCGGCCATGGATCAGTCCGACCGTCCACTTCGAAAACACCTCCCGCTGCAGCCGCTCGGCTCCCGTAATCGCCGCCTGCAGGTCCACCTTCTCCGACTCCTCCACCAGTGGGAACACCACGTAGGCCTGCCTGCCCTGCGCCAGCTCGTCCTCGATCAGGCGGTAGGCCCGCGCCCGCTGGCCTTCCACAAACAAGAGCGTGCGGGTCGGCGTGCGGCCCGGCGGCATCACGTCAATCACGGAGAGGTCCAGATCGCCGTACACGGTCAGGGCCAGAGTCCGCGGGATGGGGGTCGCCGTCATGACCAGTACGTCGGGTGCGTAGCCTTTCTCCTTGAGGGTCGCGCGCTGCAGCACCCCGAACTTGTGCTGCTCGTCGATGACGGCCAGCCCGAGCTTGTGGAACCGGACTCCCTGCTGGATCAGGGCGTGCGTGCCGATCACGATCCCCGCCGACCCTTCGGCGATGTCAGCCAGGGCCGCCTTACGCTTCTTCCCGCGCCCCCCAACCAGCAACACGCAGGTGACGCCGAGCGGCTCCAACAGCCAATGCAAGTTCAGGTAGTGCTGCTCGGCGAGGATCTCGGTTGGGGCCATGAGGGCCGCTTGCAACCCGGAGCCCACGGCCACCAGCATCGCCGCCGAGGCCACGACCGTCTTGCCGCAGCCCACGTCGCCTTGGATCAAGCGGTTCATCGGATGAGGACTCGCGAGGTCGCGGCGGATGTCCTGCAAAACACGAAGCTGCGCCTCCGTCAAGCGAAAGGGCAACGAGTCCAGAAACCGCTGCGGCAGCGGCACTTCAAGGTTATAGGCCAGGCTACGCGCCTCCCGCTTGACCGACTCGCGCTTCTGCCCCAGGGCCAGCTCCAGCAGGAAAAAATCCTCGAACGCGAACCGGCAATGAGCCGGAGTCCGGCCGCGGTTCAGGTCCTCGAGGTTCGCAGTCGCAGCGGGGAAATGAGCGGCCGTGATCGCTTCCCCGAACGCCATGAGCCGCCGCCCGCGCACGATCTCGGCGGGCAAGGCGTCGACAGCGCCGTCGGCGTACTGGTCCACCAGTCCCTTCATAATTGCGCGGAACCGGTCGCCGAGCATCACCCGTGTCTTGGTCTCCCGACCGTGGTAAACCGGCACGATGCGGCCCATATGGACCAAGTCGTCAGGGCGCCCGGCCTCTTCTCCCCCCTCCAGTCTTTCGAAGGCCGGATTTTCCATCTGCAGGTGCGTCCACCGCCCGCTCCGCGCCTTCACCAGCCCGTAGAGCATCAGCCGCTGGCCGGCCCGGAAGGTCTCCGCCAGATAGGCTTGGTTGAACCACACCAGGTACAGGCTCCCGGTCTCATCCGCCACGGTCGCTTCGACCAGTTTCCGGCGCTGGCGGGCGGTGACCGTGAGTTTGACCGACCGGATCTCGACGGCGACGACCGCCTCCTGCCCGGGGATCAGACTCCCGATGGACCGCACCTGCGTCCGGTCCTCATAGCGCCATGGCAGCGACCAGACGGCATCCTCTATCGTGTGGATGCCGGCGCGCGCCAGCACTTCTGCCTTCTTGGGCCCCACGCCCCGGACGTACTGGATCGGCAACTCCCAGAGCCGGTGCGCCGGTTTCGCCGGGCCGGGCGACGGCGTCGCCGGCTCTTCCACCGAGCGGAGGAGACGGTCCAACACCACCTTGGCTTCGGCGATCCGGCGGCCGCGGAGGGCAGGCCCGAGCGTCTCGTAGTCGGAGAAGAGATGCACCAAGTGGAGCAGATCCGCTTCAACGCCGGGAGGATGGACTGAGTGACCGAGGGCGGTCAGGGCTTGCTGCGAAACAAACCGGCCGAGGTCCTTGAGGGAAGAAAGACCGTGCGTCCCGCCCCGGGCGGCGTACTCGAGCGGGCGGGCGATCCGTAGGATGAGCTCTTTCAGGTTGTCCATGGCATCAACGTGCGGTCATTCTCACCGTCTCGACCGTAAAGATCAATACAGAAGGGTTGTTTGCTTTGGCACGCCCTTGTCAGGGCAGACGCGCATGTGTTAGCATACGATCCCGTTGGAGCAAACCCTCAGGGAGAACCACCGTGGCCAGGGCATGTGAGATCTGCGGGAAGACGCGAGCGGTCGGCAACAACGTCAGCCACGCCAACAACCGCACCAAGCGCGTCTTCCGTCCGAACCTGCAAACCATCCGGGCGCTCGTGAACGGCGCCACGCGACGCCTGCTCGTCTGCACCCGGTGCATCCGCAGCGGCAAGATCAAGAAAGCCGTCTAATACGACACCTCTCTGACCCCAATTCTTCCCCCAAAGAACATCAAGTCGGCGTTGGTCTGCGGATATGCAGCGCTGCAATTATTCATCTGGACGGCCGTCTTGCTCAACCCTCTCCCCTTCGTAAAGTCGGTGACGATCGTAGAACGGGCTACTGCGCCAGAAATCCTGCGAACACATTCTGCCCTGAACGTAGCCGACTTCATCGGCGCAATTCCCTATGTCAACGATTGGAACAGCCTTTTTACCGTTGATCCCGTGAGCAAGTTTCGCCAGACCATCGTCCAGGGTGACGGTGATTGCTCAAACTTGGTCTTCGGAGCGGCGTACGCGTTGGATCGCGCCGGGATCGACTACGAGATCATTCACCTCCTGCCCCGCACGACGGTTCTGGACGGGGAGGGACATGTCGTACTGCGGGTGCCGTACTCCTTCGAAGGGGCGCAGCGTATCGGCATCGTCGATGTGCAGGCGGCAGGCCTTCCTCAGAGTCAGGGACGGTTCGTAGATCGAAAGGACTTGGAGAACGGCCCTCTCCCAGAATACACGCTGCTCCGGCTTAACCCGGGGAGAGACCACTCGAACTCCCCTTACTACACAGACTTCCTCGCAACAGCCCGGGTGGGATCAATGTCATCCACGGAGGTCGGGCGGTATTTCCGCTTCATCGAGTCGGTCTATGTCCCCCTAGGAAATGCGCCATTCGAAAAATATCTCTTCGACGGGGCGGCTGTCCTGCTGGGCATCTTCCCCCCAATTTATGTCACATCTCCAGCCGACTTATTCCAAGACGTCCACCTGCTTCGACATTTCTTCATCTTTGCGTTATGGATGATGCGTTCCCTGCCTCTATTCATTCCGTTGTTCGTGTTGAGCGAAATGATGGTGTCAAGGCAAACAGGGATACCGGAGTTGGAGCGGGAGACGGGATTTGAACCCGCGACCGACGGCTTGGGAAGCCGCTGCGCTACCACTGCGCTACTCCCGCCCCTGAAGTGAGTGGATTATCCTCTAGGCCTCCGGGCAAGTCAATTTAGGACTTGCCCTCGAATCGGATCACGGCGAATCGCTTTTTACCGACCTTCAGCCGATAGTCCCGTCCGGGCTCGCCCGGCAGGATGCGATCGCCGTCGGTCACTTTCTCGCCGTCCAGCTCCACGCCGCCCTGCGCGATCAGCCGCCGCGCCTCGGTCTTGCTGGGCGCGAGACCTGTCTTCACCAACACGGCCACCAGCGCGGTCGGCCCGGCCGGCAGCGTCTTGCGTTCCGCCGTTTCCGCCGGAAACTCTCGCTCGCGGAATTTTTGCCGAAACTCCGCGCGGGCATTGGCAGCAGCAGTGAGGTCGTGATAGCGGGCCACGATGGTGTAGGCCAGATGCAATTTAGCCTCCATCGGGTGCATCGCCTTGACGGTCTTCAGATCCTCGGTGGTGAGCAGCTCGTAGTACCGCCACATCAGCGTGTCCGAGATGGACATGAGCTTGCCGAACATCTCTTCCGGCGGATCTTCCAACGCGATGTAGTTGCCGAGGCTCTTGCTCATCTTGCGCACGCCGTCGGTGCCTTCCAGCAGGGGCATCGTGAGCACGACTTGCGGTGATTGGCCGTACGCGCGCTGCAACTCCCGGCCGACCAGCAAGTTGAACTTCTGGTCCGTGCCGCCCAGCTCGACGTCCGCTTCGAGCGCCACCGAGTCGTACCCCTGAACGAGGGGGTACAGGAACTCATGGATGCTGATGGGCTTCTGGTCGCGATAGCGCTTGTGGAAATCGTCGCGCTCGAGCATCCGGGCCATGCTGTAATGCGCGCTCAGATGGATGAGCTGCTCGGCCGTCATCGTGTTCATCCACCGGCTGTTGAAATCGATGATGGTCCGTTCGCGGGACAGGATCTTGTAGATCTGGCGCTCGTACGTCTTGGCGTTCTGCCGCACTTCCTCTTTCGTCAGCGCCTTGCGGGTCTCTGAGACACCGCTGGGGTCCCCGATCATGCCCGTGAAGTCGCCGATGAGGAAGATCACCTCGTGGCCCAGGTCCTGGAAGTGCTTGAGCTTGTGGATGAGGACGGTGTGCCCGAGATGGAGGTCCGGCGCGGTAGGGTCAAAGCCGGCCTTGACGCGGAGCGGCCGCTGGTCTTTGAGCGACGCCGCGAGCTTGCCTTCGAGCTCCTTCGTGGAGATGATCTCGACGGCCCCGCGCGCGATGAGGGCGAGCTGCCGCTCCACTTCGTTCATGGCGCCTCCGCCGTCCTGACCAACGGGCGCAGGCGTTCCATCCGCTTCTTCCCGATGCCCCGCACTCTCCTCAGATCTTCCACGCTCCGGAACCCGCCGTGGCTCGTCCGGTACTCCACCAGGCGCTGGGCGAGCTTCTCACCGATGCCAGGCAGTTCTATGAGGTCCTCCAAGCGGGCGGAATTGAGATCGAGCGGGAATGCGGCGGGACGGCCGGATCGTGAGGAAGACACCGACCCGGGCTTGGCCGAAGCGGGCATGACCAAGACAGGCGCCGCTGGTGAGCCGGCTTGGGAAAGCAGGGCGAGGGCCTGCGCCGATTCAGTGTCGTTCCCACGGTCCGCCGCCCAGTAAAGGACTCCCACCGTCACTGCCAGCATCAGGACGTTGATCGCCAGAGCTTTCAGGATAGTCATCAGCCGGCCCTCCGGCGGGCCAGGTGGATCGCCAAGCCCTCGACATCCTCGGCCGCTTCCATCAGCCCTTCCGGCATCGTCGGATGCGCGTGCACCGTCTGGGCCAGCGTCTCGGCGGTCGCGCCCATCTGCATGGCCACCGCGGCCTCGTGGATCAGGTCCGCCGCGTGCGCGCCGACCAGATGGACGCCGATGATGCGGCCGGTCTTCGCGTCGGTGATGACCTTCATCAGCCCGGTGGTCTCGCCGGAGACGTGGGCCTTGCCGAGCCCGATCGGCCGAAACTTGCCGACCTTGATCTCCAGCCCCTGCTGCGTGGCTTCCTGCTCGGTCAGCCCCACTCGCCCGATCTCCGGGAAGGTGAAGATGCCCGCCGGGATCACGTCGTACCGCATGGTGGTCGGATGGCCGAGGATGTTGCGGACCGCGACCTTTCCCTGCGCGGAGGCCACGTGCGCCAGCATCGCCTTCCCCACCACGTCGCCGATCGCATAGACGCCCGGCACGGTGGTTTCCATCCGCTCGTTGACGAGAATCTCCCCGCGGCGGCCGAGACTCACGCCCACCTGCTCCAAGCCCAGGCCGCCGGTGTTGAACCGCCGCCCGATGGAGACCAGCACTTTGGAGGTGGTCACCGCACCGCCATCCGCCAGTGTGGTCGTGACGCCTTCGGCGCCCACGGCGACCTTCTCCACCCGCACCCCTGTCCGGATCGCCACACCGTGCTTCTTGAGTTCGGCCGCCAGCAGCGCCGCCGCCTCCTCATCTTCGGTGGGAAGAATGCGGGGCAGCATCTCCACGACCGTCACCTTGGTGCCGAGCGCGTTGAACAGGGAGGCGAACTCGCAGCCTTCTACCCCGCCGCCCACGATCAACAGGCTCTCAGGGATCGTCGTGAGGTCCAACGCCTCACGACTTGTGATGACGTGCGTCCCGTCTACGGGGAGATTGGGGAGGGACGGCGGCGTGGTGCCCGTTCCGAGAATCATCGCATCGGCCTGCACGGTCGTGTCGGTCCCGTCGGGCTTCACCACCCGGACGGTCTTCGCATCCGCCAGGACGCCGCGCCCTTCGACCAACTCGACGTTCCAAGTCTTCAGGAGAGTGCGGACGCCCTTCACCAGCCCGGCCACGATCTTGTTCTTCCGTTCGACCATGCGGGCGAGATCGTACGAGACGGTGCCCGTGATCGTGATCCCGAATTCGCCGGCCTTCTTAATCTTCTGCCCGAGCTCGGCGCAGGCCAGCAGCGACTTACTGGGAATGCAGCCCCAATTCAGGCATAAGCCGCCCACGGCCGTGCTCTCGATAAGGGTGACCTGCGCGCCGAGCTGGGCCGCGCGAATGGCGGCCACGTAGCCGCCGGTCCCGGCCCCGATGATGACGATTCGTTTGACGTCGGGCATGTAGCCCCGAAGACCCTACTTCGTTTCTTTGTCGAGGTACGCCGCGTAGGCCTTCGCGTCCATCAGCCCGTTGACTTCGGAGGGGTTGGCCATTTCGACGACGGCCACCCACCCTTCGCCGTACGGATCCTTGTTGGCCAATTCGGGCTTCTCGTTCAAGGCCTTATTCACGTTAGACACTGTCCCGCTGATCGGCGTATAAATGGAGGAAGTCGCCTTGGTGGATTCGACTTCGCCGATTTCCTGCCCAGCCTGCACCTTCGCACCGATCTGGGGTAGTTGGAAAAAGACGATATCGCCCAACGCTTCCTGGGCGTGGTCGCTGATCCCAATAACCCCCTGTTTGCCCTCGACCCTCACCCATTCGTGTTCCTTATGATAGCGCAAGTTGTCCGGTATCATTCATGGTCTCCTGGATTAAGCATGAACGAGGCAGGCTAAATTACCGTCCCTGGTTTGTCAAGCGCGCCGCGCTGGCTTTCTCCTTGTAAATCAATCCTGTACCAGGCGGCAAGGATGTGAGCCTGCCGTTGTTCTTCTCGGTCGGGTCCACGAGCAGCAACAACCGGTTGCCCCGCACAATCTCAGCCGCCTTCGTGACCAGTGCGCCCGGCGATAACGTGCCGGCGATGGCGATGTAGTCGAACCGATACCGTCTGAGATCGAGCAGATCCTCCGCGTAGGAGGCCAGGGCCTTCTGCGGGCTCGTGATCGTCTCCGGATGCACTTCCACCGCCACCTTCAAGGCGGGAAAGGAGGCCCGGACCGCTCCCATCACGCCCTCCACCGCTTTGGCGTGTTCGCGCTGTTTCCATCCCGCCCAGCGCCAGAACTCCGGCGCGTAGGTGAGGACTTGGGCGCTGCCTTGCGTCAACAAGAGCCGTCCGGGATCGAGCGACTGCCCGACATCCCGCTCGTACCGCCGCCGCGCGTGGGGACTGAACCCTTCGTTCGGCGCCGACGGGGGATCGGCGAGCAGCAACAGGCCGTCGATTCCCGTGGCCGCCAAGTCTGTGAAGAAGCCCACCAGGTAATCCCGTAGCGCCGGGTGCAGGAGGTCCAGCGTCTCGGCCGGTTCCAGCCCGCCGGTCTTGGCGTTGTACCGCCAGTCGGCCCACTCCAACGCCGGATCCACCCAGTCCATCCGCCGCACCGATATCGCCGCCCATATTTGAAGTTCCTGTCGATGGGCCCCACCGACCACGGCCGCCAGCTTGTCCTGAATGACCGGCGCCCAGTCGGTTTTGAAGTAGACACCAGCCCGAGGCCGGTGCTGTATCACGCCCACCACCACGGTATTCGTTCCCGACTGGCGCAAGCGATTCAGTTCACGCTCATCCAGGCGCTCGAGTTCCTCCGCCCCCACGTACGTCCCGAGGAGCTGCACCCCCGGCGGCCGCACGACCGGCAGTTGGCGCTCCAGTTCCGGGATCTTCGCGCGGGCCAGCACCGCCTGCGGCGACTGAGGGTAGTCGGAGACCAGACGCCGATACTCGGTCAGGGCCGACGCGATCTCCTGGTTCCTCTCCAGAGTCTGCGCGAGGAGCACCGTGGCCTCAGGCCGTTCGGGTGCGCTGGGATAACCCTCCTGGACCCGCCGAAACAGATTGATCGCGCGGTCGAACTGGCCCTGGGCCGCAGCCTGTCGGCCGGCCTGGAGAATGCCGGCGATGACTTCAGAAGAGGGCATCGGCACTCTGGCCGACTGCGCCTGCATCGCACGCGACGTGCAGGCCGGCAGCGCACCAAGGAGTATGACCACGCCTATCGTGAGAAAAAGACGGCTGTACTGAGAAAGACCTCCCACCCTCCCCCTCATGACCCATTGCAACGGGAAGAGCAATGGGTACCCCGGAGGGATGGGTGGGGGTGTGGCAGGAAAGCTCATCACAATTAGCGTTGCGGCGACTCCAGCGCGCTGAAGAAATAGGCCAGCTCGAACTGGGCCGTCTCCGCGGAATCGGAGCCGTGCACGGCGTTGTGCTCGATGTGGGTCCCGTAGGCCTTGCGGATCGTGCCGGCAGCGGCCTTGGCCGGATCCGTCGCGCCCATCAGGTCGCGGTGACGCTCGATCGCGTTCTCGCCTTCCAGCGCCAAGACCACGATGGGCCCCGAGGACATGAAGCTGCACAAGCTGTCGAAGAACGGCCGCTGCTTGTGCACGTAATAGAACCCTTCCGCCTGGGCCTTGGTCAGCCGCACCATCTTCATCGCGACCGGGATCAGGCCGCCCTGCTCGTAGCGCTGGATGATGGCCCCGGCCAGGTGGCGGCTCACGGCGTCCGGCTTGATGATGGCGAGCGTGCGTTCAACCATGACACGCTACTATACCGAAACGTGTCGGAGAAAAAAAGAGGATGGCGAATCAGCGCGACCGCATTTTTTCGGCGAGCTCGGACGGCGCGAAGATGCCTTTCTCGGTGATGATGCCGGTGATCAACTTGGCCGGCGTAACATCGAAGGCGGGGTTGAACACTTCCACGCCGTCTGGGGCGATGGACGCCTGGCCCCGCACGTGGGTCACCTCGCGGGGATCGCGCTGCTCGATGGGAATCTGGTCGCCCGAAGTCGTTGCCAGGTCCACGGTGGAGCTGGGCGCCGCCACGTAGAAGGGAATGCCGTGCGCGTGGGCGAGCACCGCCACGCTGTAGGTGCCGATCTTGTTGGCGACGTCGCCGTTCGCGGTGATGCGGTCGGCGCCGACCACGCAGACATGGACCTCGCCCCGGCGCATCAGCGAGCCGGCCATGTTGTCGGTGATGAGCGTCACCGGGATGCCGTCCTGCATCAGTTCCCAGGCCGTGAGCCGCGAGCCCTGCAGGACCGGCCGGGTCTCGCCGGCGACGACGCGGATCTTTTTCCCCGCCTCCCAGGCCGCCCGCACGACGCCAAGCGCGGTTCCGTAGCCGCCCGTGGCGAGCGCCCCGGCGTTGCAGTGCGTGAGGATCGTCTGCCCGTCGCGGATCACCGCCGCGCCGTGCCTGCCGATGGCCCGGTTCATGGCGATGTCCTCCGAGAGGATGGCCTGCGCCTCGGCGATCAGCTTCTGCTTGATCACCGGGATCGGCTCGGTCTTCAGCGTGTCCAGGCGGCGCTTCATCCGGTCGATCGCCCAGAACAGATTGACCGCCGTGGGCCGCGTCGCGGCCAGGTGCTCGCCGATCGTCCAGACCGCCTTGCGGAACGTGTCAAAGTCCGCGGCCATGACGGCCTGCGCGCCGAGGGCCACCCCCATCGCCGCCGCGATGCCGATCGCCGGCGCGCCGCGCACCCACATCTCCTTGATCGCGAGACCGACCGTCTCGTAGTCACGGCAGTCCACGAACTCGACCTTGTCCGGAAGCCGGCTCTGGTCCAGGAGCCGGACGACCCCGTCTTTCCACTCAACGGTCGGAACCACTCAGGCCTCCACTGGCAAATCGTTCACGCCTACTTCGTCCACTTGATGTAATCCACCTTGGCCTCCCCCTGGATCGGAAAGAGCCGCGGCGGGATCATGCCGGTATAGGTGACGGTGAACTGGCGGGTCTCAAGGGGCTTGAGGCCCTCCATGCAGCCCACCTGCTGGACATCCAGAAAGATCAGGGTCACGTCGCGGAACCGCACGTTGATGCAGACCCTCTCCGCGGTCCAATCGGAGTCGCCGTTCTCCAGCAACATCGAGGCTTGATAGTTGGCGATGCCGAGGAGGCTGTTGAAGTTCGGAATCGCCTTCAGGTCGCGGATCGTGATGATCGCATCCGACGGCGGGTCGATCCGCCGCCCGCGGCCGGGCGTCGGCACCTGGGGCGGCGCCGGCTGCGCGGGTTCCGGTTTCGCCTCCTCGGCGGGAACCGGCGGGATAGACGGCACGCGCAGGAGCGGGGGGCCCTCCGCCATTGGTGCGCATTGCCCGGTGAGGTTTCGATCGGAAAAAATCTCCGTGCCGTCCGGCTGCTTGCACTTCCACATCTCGGCATAGGCGAACGAGCCCATCGCCGTCACAGCGCACCATACGATGGTGAGACCAGCCAGCCGTATGCGCGTACGCACTTCCATAGCGTCTCACGCGGCCTTGCGGACCGCGGCGCGGCGCGTGCCCCGCTTCTGGTAGCGCTCCACGGCGCGGTTGTGCTCCGCCAGGGTGACCGAGAAGTGATGGCTCCCGTCGTTTTTCGACACGAAATAGAGATACTTGACCCGCGCCGGGTTCACCGCCGCCTGGATGGACTGCACGCCTGGGTTCGCGATCGGGCTCGGGGGGAGTCCCGTGTTTGTGTAAGTGTTGAACGGCGTGCGTCGTCCAAGGTCCTTGCGGGTGAGATTGCCCGAAAAGTTGCGGATGCCGTAGATGACCGTGGGATCGCTCTGCAGTGGCAAGCGCTTCTTCAGGCGATTATGAAACACGGCGGAGATCAGCGGGCGTTCGTCGTCCCGCCCGGTTTCCCTCTCGATGATTGAGGCCAGCGTCACCACTTGGCGTTCCGCCATGCCGAGTGCCGTCGCCTGCGCCTGCAACTCCGGGGTGTAAGCTGCCTTGAACCGATGTACCATCGCCCGCAGCACGTCATCGGGTTTGGTCCGCCGCCTGAGGTGGTACGTGTCGGGAAAGAGATACCCCTCCAACGTCTGGGCCTCAAGGCCAAGCGACTTCGCGAACGCAGGGTCCGCCACCAGGCGCGCGATGTCCGCTTCCTTCGCGATGCCCGCCTCCTCCAGCAACTTGCCTATCTGCTGGGCTGTGAGGCCTTCGGGAATCAAGACGCCGTAGTGGATGACCTTGCCCTTGACCAGCGCGTTGAGGATCTCCGCCGGTCGCATCGCCGTATGCAGGTCATACTCGCCCGGTTGGATCTTCCGTTCGGCATCCCGGACCTTGCCCAGCAGCCGGAACCAGAACGGGCTCACGATCAGGTCCTTCTGCGCGAGAAGTTGGGCGACCTCCTTGAACGACGCGCCTTCCGGAACTTCCACAACGTGATGGACTGCAGTCGTCCTGCGGGGCATGTCCAGGGCGCGATGGCCGTAGGCGGCCACCGCGCCGACAAGCGCGAGCGCGCCCACGAACGCGATCGCCTGCCTCATCCTCCCGCCTTCCGCTCCACCACTGTCATGGCCTGAGCCAGAGCCGCATCCAGCCGATCGATCTGCTTTCCGCCGGCCTGGGCCATCTCCGGGCGCCCCCCGCCCGTCCCGCCGATCTCCGCCGCCAGCGGCTTGATGAGTTCCCCGGCCGGAAACCGCGCCGCGAGGTCCTTCGTGACGGCCACCAGCAGCGAGGCCTTGTCGTCCTTGACTGAGCCCAGCACGACGATGCCAGATTTCAGCCTGTCGCGCAGACTATCGGCGAGCGCCCGCAAATCATTCATCTCCGATCCATCCACTCGTCGAGTGTACACGGAGACTCCCGCAACCTTGCGTATCTCGACAGCCTCTCCTCCGCTTCCACCAGTGGCAAGGCGGTCCTTCTTGAGCTTCTCGATTTCCTTCTCTTTCTCCTTGACGGCTTGAACCAGTTTCCCTGCCTTCGTCAGAATATCATTGGGGCTGGTATTGAGGACATCCGCTAACTTTCTGCGTTCTTCTTCCCACTGCTTCAGCAGCTCGTAGGCCCCTTCGCCCGTCTGCGCTTCGATCCGGCGCACGCCCGCGGCCACGCCGCTTTCGGAGACGAGCTTGAAGAGCCCGATCTCGCCGGTGTGGCGGCAGTGGGTCCCGCCACACAGCTCCTTGCTGAACGTATCGATCTCGACGACGCGGACTTCCTCCCCGTACTTGTCGCCGAAGAAGGCCAGCGCGCCTTCCTGCACCGCTTCGGAGATGCCCATGATCTTCGTCTGCACCGGCGCGTCGGTCCGGATCCGCTCGTTGACGATGGCCTCCACCTCCTCCAGCTGGCCGGGCCGCACCGGGGCGAAATGCGCGAAGTCGAAGCGGAGGCGGTTGGGCGCCACCAGAGAGCCGTACTGCTTGACGTGCGGCCCCAGCACCTCCCGGAGTATGGCGTGCAAGAGGTGCGTGGCGGTATGATTGCGCGCCGCACCGAAACGCAGGCGCGGGTCCACATGCGCCCACAGCCGATCCCCTTCGCGGATCCGCCCGCGCCTCACAAGGCCCTGGTGCAGGAACAAGGCCGGTGCCGGCCTGGTCGTCTGTTTCACCTCGATCACTCCGTCCGGTCCGGTCAGGACCCCCTGATCGCCCACCTGCCCGCCGCCTTCCGCGTAGAACGGCGTGCGATCCAAAGCGATTTCGACCTCGTCGCCTTCCACCGCTTCCTTGACGCGCGCGTCCTGCTTGACGATCGCTTGGACAAAGCCCTCGGTCTCCAACTGGAGATAGCCCACGAACTGAGTCGGCGCCACGATCCCGCTGAGTTCGGCGTAGATTTCCTTGGTCTTAGCCGCGACAAAACCGGCGGACTTGCGCGCCCGCTCCCGCTGCTCGTTGAGCGCGGCCTGGAAGCCCGCTTCGTCCACCGTCATCCCGTGATCCTTCGCCGAATCGGCCGCCAGGTCGAGAGGGAAGCCATAGGTGTCGTACAGCTTGAACAGCGCCTCGCCCGAGATCACCCGCTGATTGGCCCGCTTCGCCCCGTCAACGATCTCATCGAGCAGACGCAGCCCCTTGTCCAGCGTGTCCAGGAACCGCTCTTCCTCGGTCTTGGTGACCTGGTCGATCGTGGTGCGGGCCCGCTCCAGCTCAGGGTAGGCGCCTTTCAGGAGGTCAATGACGGCGCCAGTCAGCCGGTACAGGAACGGCCCGTCGAGGCCCAGTCCCAGCAGCCGCCCGTAGCGGCCGCCCCGGCGGAGGATGCGGCGCAGGACATAGCCGCGACCTTCGTTCGACGGGAGGACGCCATCCCCGATCATGAACGCGATGGCCCGCAGGTGGTCCGCGATGACGCACATCGCGCGGTCGTCGTCCGCGGAGGCGCCGTACCGTTTGCGGGCCAACTCCCCGATCGCGCGGATGATCGGCTGGAACAGGTCGGAGTCGTAGTTGCTGGTCTTCCCCTGGACAACGGCCGCGAGGCGCTCCAACCCCATGCCGGTGTCGATGCTCGGCTTGGGCAGCGGGTGGAGCACGCCCTTCTCGTCCCGGTGGTACTGCATGAAGACCAGGTTCCAGAGCTCCATGACCCGGTCGCCTTTGCCGTTCGGGAACGGGTCACCCGGCACGCCGGGTCCCTGGTCGTAGTGGATTTCGGAGCATGGCCCGCACGGTCCGGTGTCCGCCATCTGCCAGAAATTGTCCTTCTCCCCGCATTTGACGATGCGAGCGGACGGGATCTTGATTTTCTTCTCCCAAGCGGCGTAGGCCTCGTCGTCCTCCTTGTACACCGTCACCCACAACCGCTCCGGCGAGAGCTTGACAACGCGCGTCAGGTACTCCCACCCGAAATGGATCGCCTCTTCCTTGAAGTAGTCCCCGAAGGAGAAGTTGCCGACCATCTCGAAGAAGGTGTGGTGCCGGCCGGTGTGGCCGACATTCTCGAGATCGTTGTGCTTGCCGCCGGCCCGGATGCATTTCTGCGCGGAGGCGGCCCGGGTGTACGCGCGGCGCTCCTCGCCGAGGAAGACGCCCTTGAACTGGACCATGCCGGCGTTGGTGAAGAGCAGCGTGGGATCGGCCTGAGGAATCAGCGAGGAGCTCGGGACAAGGGCGTGGCCATGCCCTTTGAAGTAGTCCAGGAAGCCTTGTCGTAATTCGTTCGCCGTCGGCATGGATCACCAACCGGGATCATGAATGGTTCGCCGTGACTCCGAGCACGCTCTCGCTGACGTCGGCGGAAAACCCGCGCCCCCGGAGCAAGCCCGCTCGCCGGCGGTCCTCCCGAGCCGGGTCGCTGAACCGGCGCGGCAGGGACTTGAGAAACCGCCGCGCCACGGCTTCGTCCGAAAGCCCGGCATACGCGCGCTGCACCGCGCGGGCCACGGCTCCGGCGGAAAACCCCCGCGCCTCGAGCTCGACCGCCAAGGCCTCCCGCGCCATGAGACGTCGGGCCAACCGGGCCTCCGCCATGCGAAGCGCGACCGCTTCGTCGTCGACGTAGCCCAGTCGCCGCAGGGTGCGGAGCGCACGGCGGACCCCGGCCCCGGAGAACCCGCGCCCGGCCAGGTAGCGTTGCACCTGGGCCGCGCTCCGGTCCCCTCGCGCCAGATATCGGACCGCTTCCGCAATGGGATCGGCTTTAGGAAACGACCTTGCCGGTCGGCGAGCGCTTGTCATCGGGACGTTTCTCGACGGCCGGGCGGGCTGGCGCTGCGGCCTTGGAACCGACGCCGGCGGCCTCGCGGATCCTGGTCTCGATCTCGCGCGCGACGGCCGGATGGGCCTTGAGGTAGTCCCGCGCCGCCTCGCGCCCTTGGCCGATCCGCTCGCCTCCGTAGGAGAACCAGGCCCCGCTCTTGTCGATGATCTTCCTGTCCACGCCCAGATCGATGAGCTCACCGACCTTCGAGACCCCCTCGGCGAACAGGAGGTCGAACTCAGCCTGCTTGAACGGCGGCGCCATCTTGTTCTTCACGACCTTCACACGGACCCGGCTGCCGGTGACGTCCTGGCCGTCCTTGATGGACTCGATCCGGCGGATGTCGAGCCGGACCGAGGCGTAGAACTTGAGCGCGTTCCCGCCGGTGGTCGTCTCGGGATTGCCGAACATGACGCCGATCTTCATGCGGATCTGGTTGATAAACGCCACGGTGGTCTGCGAGCGGGAGATCGACGAGGTCAGCTTCCGGAGCGCCTGGGACATGAGCCGCGCCTGCAGACCCATGTGGGCGTCACCCATCTCCCCTTCGAGCTCGGCGCGGGGCACGAGCGCGGCCACCGAATCGATCACGATGATGTCCACGGCGCCGCTGCGGACCAGGGTCTCCGTGATCTCCAACGCCTGCTCGCCGGTATCCGGCTGCGACACCAGCAGGTCGGCGGTGTTGACGCCCAGCTTCTCCGCGTAGGTCAGGTCCAGCGCGTGCTCCGCATCGATGAAGGCGGCCGTGCCGCCGGTCTTTTGGGCTTCCGCAATCGTGTGCAGCATGAGCGTGGTCTTCCCGGACGATTCCGGGCCGAAGATCTCGATGACGCGGCCGCGGGGCAGCCCGCCGATCCCCAGCGCCAGATCCAGCCCCAGCGAGCCCGAGGGGATGACCGGCACGTCAGGAGGAGGAGCTTCGGTAGCCCCCAGCTTCATGATGGACCCTTTGCCGAACTGCTTTTCGATCTGGGCGATCGCCAGTTCCATGGCGCGTTTCTTTTCTTCCCGCTCGGCCATCGCGTTCTCCTTTTTGATGCTGATCGGTGCCGAAGTGCTCGATTATACTCCAGCGCCGAAGGGCACTTCCACCAAGGTTGTATAGACGGCGCCGCTCGGACGAAGCTCGCTCTTGATGAGTTCGACCGAGGACGCCGCGAATTCTCCCACCACGCGATCCTGCAGGGCGGTGAGGATCGGCTCCAGCGCGCCCGCCTCCGCACGGTCGCGAATGCGGGCCAGGGTCAGATGGGGCGTGAAGGCGCGTGCCTCCTTCGGAAACCCGAGACCCGCCGCGCAGTCCTCCACCGTCGCCTGAAGTCGTTGCAGCTCCGCCATGTCGTCGTGGCTCCCGTGCAGCCCCAGCCAGATCACGCGAGGCGCGCGTGGATTCGGGAAGGCGCCCAGCCCGCAGGCTTCCAGCGAGAAGGGACGGGCCGACGCGGCCGCTTTGTGCAGGACCTCTCGCAAGGCTTCGACCTGCGTCTCCTGGATGTCTCCCAAAAACTTGAGGGTCAGGTGAATGCCCTCCGGCTGGGCCCATCCGATCTTGCCGATCTTGCCGCCCTTGCTGGCCCGTGCCGAACCGGAGACCTCCCGTTTCATCTCCGCCTGCACGCTTCCTATTTGACGCTTCAACTCGTCGGAAAGTTTAATGGCGATAAACGCGCGGAGCATTTTTTTTAGACGCCCGATCAGTATTCATCCACGTGCTCGTGGACGATGATCTTGAGCATGGTCTGGTAGCCGATTCCGCGTTTCTCAGCCTTGCTCCTCAGCTTTTCGATGATGGCCGGATCGAGAAATATCGAGGTCGGCATCTGCCGGGTCCTGGGACGCACGACGACCGCGGCTTTACTCCGGGCAATGTCATGGCCTAAGTCTCTGGCTTCGAATTCCTTCAATTGCGTGTCTTTATTCTTTCGACGACGTCGCACGCTATAGCTATATCATAGCTGTTAATGTTGAGCAAGAGTGAGGGTATTAAACCCCACGTCCTTCTGCCCTCAGCCGGCTTTGGCCGTCACGCGCAGCTTCACCCTCGTTTTTTTCTGCAAGGCGCTCACGATGCCGAAGAAATTCTCGGTGCTCGGGTTGCCGCGCGGGGCGAGCATTCGGTGCAGGCTTTTGCTGGGCTTCTTGACCTCCACGGCCAACTCCTCGAAGCCGAGCGTGGCGTTGACCAGATCGCGCAGAATGGCCTTGCCCGCGGCCGTGTCGCCCCCGAGATACGCGTTGATCGCCTCCGTAAAGAGCGCCTCGCGAAAACGCGGGTCGCGCTGCGCGCGCGCCGCCACCGTGTCCTTGAAATCCCGTGTGAGTGCCATACCGCCTCCCCTCTCGCGATCACGCGCCCTTGCGACGGCGATAGACCGCCCAGCGCTCTTTCGCCGTTTCGATCGCCCGGTGCTGGCGTTGCTTGGTGCTGCCGCCGAGCAGGATGATCACGCTGTCGCCGTCCTTTCCGAAATAGATTCGGTAGCCGGGCCCTAAGTCTATTTTTCGCTCGAACACGCCCGAGCCGACGCCCTTCACGTTCGAACGGTTGCCTGCGGCCAGTTGGTACAGAGCCGCCGCAACCTTCGCCGCCGCCGGCGCGTTGAGGCCGTCGAACCAGGCGCCATAGGGAGAACGGTCCTCAGCATCGAGATATTCGAGAAGCCGAATCGCCGCCATAACCTATGGTAACGCAAATGTTACCATCTATGCTCCGCAGATGCAATCATTCCAGCATCCACCGGCGGGCGAGGTGATCACAATTTGTGATCACCTCAGAGTGAAGTTTCACGTGCCTCTCTTCTTCGACACGGGTTTAAAGGGAAAAGTTAAATGGGAGTGGGGGAAATGGAAAAGGAGAGAAGGAGGGCTATTCGATTGCCTTTCCGGATAAATAGCGTCGCAGGAGGTCCAGCGCCGCCTGGGAGGCGCGGTACCGGATCCCGTCCCGGTCCCCGCTGAACAGATGGGACCGCACGACCGCCGTCCTCTTGCCGGCCAGGGCCAGATACACCAGGCCCACCGGTTTCTCCTTCGTCCCGCCCGTCGGCCCGGCGATGCCGGTCACCGCCAGGCCGAGATCGGCCCCGCTCAGTTCCCGGACCCTTTCCGCCATGGCTTGGGCGACCTCGCCGCTGACCGCGCCCTTCTGTCGGATGAGCGTCTCCGGCACCTTCAACAGAGCCACCTTGGCGCGGTCGCTGTAGGTCACCACGCCGCGGTCGAAATAGACGGAACTGCCCGGCACGGACGTCAGCCGCTGGCTGATCAGCCCGCCCGTGCAAGATTCCGCGACGGCGACGGTGAGGCCTTTCGTCTCCAGCTTCAAGGCAACCACGCCTTCCATGGTCTGATCCCCGACCGCGTACAGGTAGTCCCCAACCCGATCCCGCATCGCGCGCTCCATTCGCCTCATCACCGTTTCGGGCGAGTCCGGAGGCCGGCCCCGAACCGTGAGTGAGATGTCCACGCCATAGAAGCCGGCCTGCAGGCCGATGACGGCGTTCCGCTCGGCCGTGTACAGGTCCCTCAAGCGCGCATCCATCTCCGACTCCACGAGCCCGAACGTCCGCAGCCGGCGGCGCAGCAGCGTGCCACGCGCCGCCGGGCCGACGAACGCCTCGAGCATGGCGCTCCCTCCCTCGGGAAAGATGTGCTTCACCTCCATGGCGACGCCGGGCAGGCACATCAGCGCGCGCTCCACCTTTCCCTCGTCCTTAAAGCGGAGGAGAAACCCCGGCGCGGTGCCGACGGGATTCGGGATGACCTTGGCGCCCCTCGGGATCAGGGCCTGCGTCGTCTGCTCGGCCGTCATCGAGCGACGCCGGCCCGCGAGTCGCTGGGTGATGCGGTGAAGGGTCTCGTCGTGCAGCACCAGCCGGCGGCCGGTCACCCGCGCGACGACCTTGCGGGTCAGATCATCTCCGGTCGGGCCCAGGCCCCCGGTGGTGATCACCACGTCCGCCCGCCCCAACGCATGCTGGAGGGCCGCCTCGATGTCCTTGAGATCGTCGCTGACGACGGTCTTGTAGCGGACCTCGATGCCGAGCTTCAGCAATTCCTCGGCGAGGTAGAGCGAGTTGGTGTCGGCCACGCCGCCGAGGACCAATTCGGAGCCGATCGCGATGATCTCGGCGCGCGCCATGGGACGGCCTCCTTACCCCGGCCGTTCACTCCGGGAAATGCTCGCGCCCGTAAGCCTGGACCGTTTCATTGAAGCGCTCACCCAGGAGGTAGATGATGGTGCCCTCGAGGCTGCGGTACATGGGGGGCCCGATGGGGTTGTTGAGGCACGGAACGATGGCCTGGCCCGGCTCCTCCTGCAAGGCCAGCACCGTCCGGCCGTCCTGCTCGTAGCGACAGAGGGGATATTGCACGCAATCCGCCGGTTTGAAGCTCCGCCAGTCCATCCCTCGCTCCAGCGCGTAGGAGTGCACGGCGCAATGGCGCACGGCCACGCTATGGCCGTTCCCGGGCGCGGGCTGCGTGGTCGGATACAGGAAGACACACTCGTCGTCCACGACCCAGGTGCAGCGCATGTCCTCGGGCGACTTGAAGAACCGGATCATGGCCAGGGTCTCCTGCGGGCGCATTTCGGTTCCCTGCCGGTCGGGGTCGCCGACAAAATTCCCCCTCTCCCGGCGAAGAAACTCGCGCTTGGCCTTGGGGAGATACCGCACGATGCCGTCCATGTGCGGGGTGAGACGCTCGACGTCCCCGCCCGTCACGACGCACCCCCGGTGGCAGCACGCAGAGCGACACTGCTGGATCACGACATCGCAGATGAAGGGGGTGGTGAAGATCCGGCGATCCACTAGGACGCCGTCGATTTCAACGAAGCTCTCGGGAAGGACTCCCACGGTTGGAGTTTGAGTATACACCCCAAGGGCCTCAACTTGGTAGAATATTTCACGCGCCACCCTCGCCACGGCGATTGACAAAACTCCGCGCCGGGTGCTACAAGGAAGGACTTTTTAGGGAGGCGATGGGCATGGCCAGTCCTGAGCCGCAGCCGCAACGGCGCCAGTTCGTCAATTTCGCGTTTTACAAGGCCGACCCCGCCTGGCGGCGCCTGCCGGAATCCGAACGGACCCAGGGGAAGCAGGAGTTCATCCGGGCCGTCGAGGACTATGCCGGCAAGGTGATGGTCATCCCCTACTCGACGGTCGGCATCCGCGGGGACTGCGACGTCATGCTCTGGCGGATCAGCTACGAGCTTGAACTCTTCCAGGAAATGAGCACCAAGATCCTCGCCAGCGGGCTGGGCAAGTACCTCTCGACGCCCTACTCGTACCTCGCGATGACGAAACGCTCCATTTACGTGGACCACCACACCCACGAGAACCAGGAGAGCAAGCGCCTGACCATCGTCCCCGGCAAGAGCAAGTACATCTTCGTCTACCCGTTCCTGAAGACACGCGGCTGGTTCCTCCTCACCAAGGCGGCCCGGCAGGGCATGATGGACGAGCACATCGAAGTGGGGCACCGGTTCCCGTCGGTCAAGCTCAACACGACGTACTCGTTTGGCCTGGACGATCAGGAATGGGTCGTGGCCTTCGAAAGCGACAAGCCGGAAGACTTCCTGGACCTGGTCATGGCCTTGCGCGAAACCGAGGGGAGCCGCTACACCCTGCGCGACACGCCGATCTTCACCTGCGTCCACAAGAGCCTCAAAGAGGCCCTCGACACCCTCGGGGGGTAACAAGCAGTTTCACGCTCGCCTGATTGGACGGCCGCGCTCCTGTCCGCCTTCGTGCCGGGGGCCGGACAGTTGCTCAAGGGCCACTACGCCAAAGCCGCTGAAACGCTCGCCCTGGGACTCATGCTGGGGGCGGCCTGGTACTTCGGCTATGCGTTCGACGGCCCCTTCACGCCGTTCCTGTACGGCCTCGTCCCCTTCGCCGCCGCGGTCTGCTGGGGACGGCAAGTCCACGACGCCTACTCGTCCAGCAGCCCCGGCTCGCTGTTCCCTGTCCTGCCGCTGCCGTCGCGCGGCAGCATGGACCTGCAGGCCATCGGCTTTCTCTTCCTGCTCACCGCCCTGACCGACCTGTACATCATCCAGGAGAGGCCGGATTACGGGTTGAAAATCCTCGGCACGGCTCTGCCCGGCGTCTGGGGCGTCCTCGCCAAGGCCCAATCGCCGACCCTGCACATCCTGATCGGCGTGGGGTTCCTGCTGGTCAAGCGGTGGGGGCTCTTCGTCTATCTGCTGTATGCCGGCTTCGGCGTCATCAATGCCGGCGTGAACCTGGCCGTCCTGCCGGGCCCCCACCGCATCCGGATCGCCTTCATGGTGTCCCTCGCCGTCTTCACCGCCTACATCCTCTGGCGCCGCCAGCGCTTCACGCCGTAGCCTCCGCGGCTGATCCCGCTTTCTTGCCAGGCAAATCAGGGGGGCTTATACTGCAGGTGGACCATACCGGGGACTTCTACGGAACCAGATAATCCATAGTTAGGCATGATGTGAACGATGGACGAGTGCTGCAATGACAAATCTTCCGCATTGACGCGGCTCCGTGAGAAGCAAGCCGGGACCCTTCGTCTCGTGCTTTTCCTGAACGCGGCAATGTTCGTTGTGGAATTCGCCGCCGGGCTGCTTTCGGGCTCTGTAGCACTGCTTGCTGACTCACTCGATATGCTGGGCGATGCCTTGGTCTATGGATTTAGCCTTTACGTGGTCAACCGGAACTCTATCTGGAAGGCGCGGGCGGCCTTCGCTAAAGCAGGAGTCATGGGGCTTTTCGGCGCTGTCGTCTTGGGGCAGCTCATCCTAAAGCTCATCCATCCTCAAGCCCCAGTCTTTGAGGCAATGGGTGTCGTCGGCGCCCTCGCGCTCGCTGCAAACGGAGTGTGCTTTGGCGTTCTCTGGCGATATCGCGCAGAAGACATCAATATGCGATCGGTCTGGCTTTGCTCAAGGAACGACCTCATCGCCAATGTGTCGGTCTTACTTGCTGCACTCGCGGTATGGGCGCTGCGGTCACCGTGGCCGGACATCCTCGTTGGAGCGCTTATCTGCACGGTATTTCTGCGTTCGGCGCTTACAGTTGCCCGAGAAGCACGCGACGAGATGAGACTAAATCATGCCCATCAACGCGTTTGATGGGAGAGTAATTAGGCTCAGAGTCGATTTTCTGAGGGTTCGGGGGCGGGGGGATGCGTCGCTCTGAAAAGTCGAGTCTGACCCTCATTACCATTTGCACAGCAGTGCCTTCGTGCATGAATGAACCAATTGACAGCACACACCCGGATTTCTGGAACACTCGCTATGCTGCTGGCAAGACCCCTTGGGACTTCCGCGGCGTCCCGGCGTCGCTGAAGTCGTTCCTCGCCAGATCATCTTCACCGGGTGCCGTCCTGATCCCCGGCTGTGGCTCTGGCTACGAGGTTCAAGCGTTTCATGAGGCCGGGTACGATGTCACAGCAATTGATTTTTCGCCTGCTGCCGTTGACCAAGCCAAGAGGGTACTGGGCGCTCTAGCTGAGAGGATCATTTGTGAAGATTTCTTTACGCACGACTTCGGACAGAGCCGCTTCGACCTCATTTACGAACGGACGTTTCTCTGTTCCATGCCTCCGTCCCGCTGGCCCGATTATGCGAACAGGATAGCAGACTTATTATCGCCCGGAGGGAGATTGATTGGCGTCTTCTTGTATGGGCAACAGCCAGAGCCGCCGCCCTATCCTCTCACGGATAAGCAAGCCGAGCAGCTTTTCCAGAGACGCTTCCGGCTAGTGCGGAGTGAGTTGGTGACAGACTCCTTGCCCTTATTCCGTGGCATGGAGAGATGGCAGGAATGGCTAAAGATCGATCAAGCCTGAGAAAAAAGAATTAGAGTCAGAGTCGACTTTCTGAGGATTCGGGGGCTGGGGGATGCGTAGCTGGGCAGTCGATGACATATTGCGGTCGCACCGGCGGATCCGTTTCGGTTTGTTTGTAGTGGCAGGGAGGAATATCCGCTTGCAGTCGCTTCAAGAGAGAGCGCACTTTCATGTTGGGGGGAATGTCGCACACCCACACGTGCATGCCGGATTCTAATTCTACAAAATTCTGTTGCACGCGAAATTCCGGTTTTTCCATGAAATAGGCTGACAGAAATCCTGTGATGGCCTGCACCACCCAGGGGTGCTCCTGCACATACCGGTAGCTGACCCGAAGCTCTACCACCTGACTCATGTGTTTAGTCATCAGGTCCAGGGGCCAGGCAGGAGTTCTTGGCTTCAGCTGTGATGAAGTCGTTGAGCAGCCGACACCCGGCGAAGAGCGTCGCCTCCTCGTTCCGAATCCAGCGGCTGATGACACCCAGGTAGGCGAGCGTGTCCGCGACCGCCTTCAAGTCTCGTATGCCGGTGTCGGACTGGGCCAGGGTGGGATTCACCGGTTTGCCGCGCTCGATCAGGTAACACAGCAGCCGCCGCTCGGGGCCCTCGCCGCTCTCGGCCGCCAGGCGCTGAACAAAGGGGTCCCACTGACACCGCCCCGCCGCCACGGCGTGCTCCAGGGTTCGGTGGTTCTCGTCTCCTCCCCGGTCCATGTAATGGAGAAGTAACTTGGTCAGGTAGGGATGGTTCCCGGTCCACGCGGCCACGGCAGCACTCGTGGCCCGGCCGATCAGCCGTCGCGCCTCCCCATCGAGAAGGACTGCCAGCGGGAACACTCGGAAGGACACGCCGGCCAATGTTCCAGAGTGGCCGAGCATCGTTCGCAATCGGCGCCCGCCGGTCACGACGATGCTGGCCGGTTTGGCCGCCGACACCCGCGCGAGCAGCGACTCGATCGCCGAGCCGGCGACGCTCTCCGGATTATCCAGGACGACGATCGAGCCGGGCACCACGTCGATCCGGGGATAAGAGTCGGCGCCAATATCTATCTCGAGCACCGTGTGGTCTGTCAGCCCTTGCAACGCGGTTCGAACCAGCGAGGTCTTGCCCAGTTTCGGCCCCCCGATGACCGCCAGGGACTCGCCTCGCGCGATGCGCCCACGCAGGTTCCTGACGAGCCCTCGGCGACCGATGAACGCGTCTCCGGTGGCGGGACAGGGAGTGAACGGAGGGATGCCCATAACCCACTCTACCATAGTGAGATCAGACTAAGATCAAGACTGTAACCCGTGTCGACGTCATGCCACCGGAGGAAGTTCTCTGCCAACTCAGACGATGATGACACAGACTGTCTTGGACAGGAGTGGGACATTCGACTTTTCTGTTGATCACTCCCGCCTCCTTTGGTAGCCTGCGCACATGCCACGCACCGCCACTCCAAGCACTCTCATCTGCAAGGATTGAAGCGAGATTTAGCCAATATCCATGTTGCGGATGTTGATTGAGAAATCCAAGGCGTTCCTACCCCAGGCAAGTGCCTTCTTTGAGCTACTCGGTTTTGCAGTACTTGCTTCTGGTATTTTTTTCGGCTTAGCACTTATTACCTACGATCCTACAGACTCGATCAAGCTCCCTGCTATAGATGAAACCTATGAAAATATGGTCGGACCCGCGGGTGCCTGGCTGGCTGATTTTTTGCTTAGCACATTCGGCCTTGTTAGCTTGCTAATCGCATCGGTACTTTTCTTCTGGGGCGGAACGATGGCGCTCGGCTTTGACCACTGGCCCAAGACCAAACGTTTTGTCGGTTTTGCCCTCATTGTAGTGGTTGCTTGCGGACTCATTCATATTGACGAGCCAAATCCGACAGGCACACATCTGTCCAATGGATTTGGCGGCGCTATCGGCACAACGGTTGGTAACACACTCCTCAACAGTGTCGGTTATGGTGGTGCCGTCATCGGTTTAATTTTTGCAGCCGTGGCTGGCCTGGTGATTACGGGTAACTTGACGGTTTCCAATACCGCAAGATTTGTTGAATACCTGCTCTTTCTGCTGCAACGCCTCATCAGTGAACCTATAGGCAAAAGAGGGAGGAAGTCGATCGCCTCGCTGCCCACACCTCAGACTAATGGGGAAGATGGACAGCGTGCTCGACAACTGGTAACTGGAGATCAGGATGCAGAAAGTGAGATAGGAATCGAGGTTGACCTCACCTCCGCAGTCCCCAAAAATGCAAAACCCGATATCGACATTTTTCAAACTAGCAAGGCTAACTCCTCAAAAAATACTGACTTCAGCGCCCTGGTTAAGCAGCTCGAAACTCAACTCCATGAATTCAAGGTCGAAGGTAAGATCACCAACATTACGGTGGGCCCGGTAGTCACAACGCTGGAATATGAGCCGACCGGAGGAATAAAAGCTGCAAAAATTGTTGGCATTGCGAACGACATTGCCCGCATGTTGCGGGCTCAAAGTGTGCGGGTTATTGCGGCGTTGCCCGGTAAGAACACCGTCGGCATTGAAATCCCTAGCAAGGAACGTAGAGTTATTCGTCTGGGCGATGTCCTCAAGAGCCCCAAGTACCGTTCTTCAGATGTGATCCTCCCGGTGGCCCTTGGAGTCGACACCTTTGGTGAACCCGTGGTTGAAGATCTGGTACAAATGCCGCACCTCTTGATTGCCGGCACCACCGGGTCCGGCAAAAGCGTGTTTATCAATAATCTGATCGCCGGGCTTGTCTGCAAGAATACCGCCAAGGAGATGCGCTTCGTTTTTATCGATCCCAAGATGGTCGAATTGGCGGCGTACAAAAAATTGCCCCACCTGGCCTGCCCGGTGGTCAGCGATATTAAAAACGATGCCAAAACCCTGCTCAACCGGATGGTGGAAGAGATGGAAATGCGCTACGAATCCATGCTCGCCCTCGAGACCCGGAATATTGAAGAGTTTAATGAGACCATCCGCAAACGCCGCCGCAGTGAATTTGCAAATTTCAACGGTCAATGGCAGCCTTTACCCTATGTTGTTTTTCTTATCGATGAATTTGCCGACATGGTCTTTATGCTTGGCAAGGAGGCCGAGGAACTCATCACTCGCCTGGCCCAGAAAGCTCGGGCCGCCGGGATTCACCTGGTGATCGCCACCCAACGCCCGTCTGTGGATGTGGTCACTGGCTTAATTAAGGCGAACTTCCCTACCCGCGTCGCTTTCCGCGTCCAGAGTGGGACCGACTCACGAGTTATTCTCGATCAGACCGGCGCCGAAACCTTGCTCGGCAAAGGGGACCTGCTCTACCAATCGGCCGGCACTACTCAACGATTGCACGCGGCATTAATAGAAGACAGCGAAGTCAGAAAATTAGTCAAAGCCTGCGCCTAAGGCCATATCCCCTCCTGCACGGCGCGACCTCCGTTTATTGACACTGCGAACAGGCGTGTGCTATCCAACAGTCATCGTGTTATAGTGTGGGAGTGCTCACGATGGAAACAACGCCACTCTACGTCCTGAGGCGGCCAGACGGCTCGTTCAAATATTACGTGAATCCCGACTACGCCAGAGAACAGGGGGTCAACCCCGACAAGCTGGTCTGCGTGGACATTCCGAACTCAATCTACGCGAGCGGCTCCGTCGACGACTTATCCACCTTCATCGCCAAGGAACTCGAAAAACTGGCCCAACCATGACCACCGCCGCTCCCCCCCAGCCGACGCTCACGCGGGCCCAGATCGAGACGGCCATCGCGGCACTGCAGCCGGTCCAGCGGGTCATGGTCCGCCTCCTCCTGCTACCCTACCTGGACCCGACGCCCGAAGACATCGCCTTCATGGCCCGCGAGCGGTCCGAGCCGAACATGCGGGCCGGCCAGCAGCAAGGCGGCAGGTCACAGGTGGCCCACGACAAGATCAGCGGTCTGCCCAAGGACTGGATCGTCGCGGTCGAGAACAAAGTCCGGCAGTTCCAAACCCAGTTGCGCGGGCAGCTCACCCGCTTGAATCTCCTGGCCGACTTCCTCACGGACTACCTGGCAGGCCTGCAACTGGAGGTCACGGCGACGGAGCAGTTGCTCGCCTCCGAATGCGAGATCGGTCCGGAGGCGCTCGAAGACCTGCGCGCGCAAGCCAAGAACTCGCCGCTCACGTACGCCCTGAAAAAGCTGGCCGCTCGCGCCGACAAGGGCGAGATCGAAGAGGCGGACTACGTCCGGGAACGTCTGGGCCTGGAGTACCAGGCCCGCCTCCGGCAGCGCGACCGCTCTAAGAAGCGCCTCAACCTGGCTTTGCTGGAACGCCAGGCCAGCATGCTGTCTTCCCTCTCCGACGAGTTTCTCGCCGAGATCTGGTGCATTGCCGTCGGTCCCATCACGAATCGACGCGTGAAGGCCGTCCAGGCGTACGTGAACACGCTGGCCTCGACCCTGAAGTCCGGCCTCGACTCGGCCAGCTTCGCTGCTGCGGTCAACGCCGGTCTTGGCCCGCGGTTGGCGGGAGGCAGCAAGAACGAAGGGGTCGGGAGCAAACCCTTGGACCTGTCCGGCGACCTGTGGACCCAGACCCTCCTCGCGCTGGCGGCCGATCTGATCCCGCCCATCACTCCCAAACCCTGCGAGCACCAGGAAGGCGGGACCAAGAGCCTGACGGCCAAGCTTCGCAGCCTGGTGATCTACGAACTGGGCGAAGACGAAGAAGTCAAGATGTGGCCACGGACCGTCCAATGCCTCAACTGCCTGACCGTGGTGCGGGCCGCCCAGCAGGAATCGGGCATCGTCGGACGCTCCCTGGACGAGGTCGTGGCCCGGGTGAAGACCCGCTCAGCGTTTCCCCGCAAGGAGGCCGCCCCGGCCGCCCAGGAAGCTGCACCTTCGCCGGAGGAAGCGGGAGTGCTGGACCTGGCAGAGCGTTTGCGCCCCTTCATCGGAGACGACGCAGGCCAGGTGGGAGCCAAAAGCTGGTAACGGCGCGTATGTGGTCCAGCGGCGCTCGTCGGCTCGGGAGTTTCGCTCTGGCAGTCGCGCTGTGCGCGGCGACGGCATGGCCGGCCGGCGCCGAGTCCCTGACCGTCACTGCGCTGCTGGATCGGAGCGACCAGTATCATCAACAGCCGGTGTCCGTCGTCGGGCAGGTCGCCGAACTTGCCACGAAACTCGGGCCCCGCAACCTGCCCTTCTATACCTTCCTCCTCAAAGACACGCAGGGAAGCGTGTCG
>JAXIOW010000149.1:0-1900 GCA_045403215.1 Nitrospirales bacterium
CTCTTGGGTGTTCTGGGATTCTCGATGTTCTTCGTGATGAGCAGCTTGATCTTCGGATCGGCCCGCACCGCGCTCAACACCGTCTTCCAGGTCACGAAGCCGTCGAGCTTCCTCAAGGCAACGGCGACCGACGTCCTCGTCATGCTCTTGTCCAGCGGGCTCCTGCTGCTGATGGTGGCCTTCACGTCTCTTCTCACGCTGGCGAACAGAGCCGTGGATCGCGTTCCGCACCTGGATGCCCTGATTGGCCCCGGGTGGGTCTTCGCCGGCGACGTGCTCGGCTTCCTGTTCACGCTGGTCCTCTTCTACCTCCTCTATCGTTTCTGTCCCGCCCAGACCCTCGAGCGGCCGGCTCTTTTCGTCGCCGCCTTCGCAGGCGCCACCCTGTTCGAGCTCTCGAAGTGGGCCTATGCCTGGTACGTGGAACTGTCTCAAAAGAATATCGTTGTGTACGGCGCGGTGGGCGACCTCTTCTTCTTTTTCGTGTGGATCTATTACGCCTGCGCCGTGTTGATCCTCGGGGCAGAGATCGGATGGGTCCTCCAGCGAACGCTTCGTCCCAACGGCGAGGGTTAGTTACGAAACTTCGCGAAGTTCTGGGGTTGCGGAGGGTTGTGAAGGTTTGGTGAGGAGCAGTCCCACCTGGACCGCCAACGCGAGACGTTCGAGATCGAAGGGCTTGGCCATGAGTTCCACGGCGCCCATGTTCAGCAGTTCCTCCAGCAGCCCTTCTTCCCGGCAGCCGCTCAGCACGATCACGCCTCCCGCGTATCGTTTGGCGCGTATCTCCCGTAGCACTTTGACGCCGTTCATGCCCGGCATGTAGATGTCCAGCACGACAAGCCGCGGTTGTTCGTCGACCAGGGAAAGGGCGGCGGCGCCGTCATGGGCCGCCAGGACCCGATAGCCGCGACTGCTCAAAAAGTCGGTCAGCAGGTCCCGCACGATCTGATCGTCGTCCACGACCAGGATCGTGGCCGGCTCCTCCGGTCCCACCTGCCGCCCCACCGAGACGGACGGCATGAGGGTGGACCGTTTCTCTGAGTGTACGATCGCTCGTTCCACGGAGCTGATCAATTGGGCCAGGGGCAATCCTTTGGTCAGGTACTCGGTGACGCCCCATTCCTTGGCCTGTTGTCTCAGCGACTGTGTCTCCAGAGCGGTCAGGATCATGACGGCGGCGAGCGGATCCATCCAGTGGATCTGCCGGAGAACCTCGATCCCGTCGAGGCCCGGCATGCAGATGTCGAGGAGAGTCAGGCGAGGCCGCCGTTTGGCGAACAACTCGAGGGCCTGTTCGCCGCTTGACGCGATCAGCACCTCGTGCCCTTGGCTGCTCAGCACGACCTGCAGCAGTTCGCAGATTAATCGTTCATCATCGACAACGAGGATGGAAGCCATAATGAATCCTTTCTCTTATATGCGTAAAAAAGACAGATCACCTGAGCGTGCATTTTTGTTCACGCGTGTTCAGGTGGCGTTTGACCGTCCACTCCACTCGGCAAGTATGCGGCGAAAAACACTCGCATAATTGATGAGATAGCCCCTCCCGCTCGGCTAGGGCCGGGGGGCTCATCAGACGCCCTTCTATTGAAATGAAAATGCCGTGCCAGAATAGGGCCCCCCGGTAAGGGTGCTCGGGACCGGCAGGGGCAGCCCAGGAAAGCAGCGGCCTCCAAGAGAAAACAGCGGAATGGCTGCGAAACGGTATGCGCGGATCAATCGAAGGGGAGCGCGGAGCTACTCGCCGAACCTTTCTGAACGGAAGCCGAGCATGCGGGACTTGTGGAGGCGATATTCAAGGAGACTGACGAGGATTCCAAGCCCGTAGCGCACGGCGGTCACAAAGCCGACCTGGTGGGATTCCGGGCCATAGTGAGTAGGAATCGGGATTTCCCTT
>JAXIOW010000063.1:0-11395 GCA_045403215.1 Nitrospirales bacterium
TGCTGGAGATGGCCGTAGGAACTGCGGATGAGGGCGTGCGTGTCCTCGAACTTGCGGTCGAAGTATTCCCGTTCCTGCACGTGCTGGACTTGAATGTGCATCGTGAGGCTCTCGGCCACTAGCTGCAGTTCATGGCGGAGCCCCTCGACCAGCACCCCTGTGTGACGCTTGACCTCCTCAAACCGGTCATCGATGCGCTCGTTGACCTGTTCGAACCGCTGATCGATCGCCTCGAACCGCCGGTCGTGCCCATCGAGCCGTCGCTCAATACGATCGAATCGCTGATCTATTGAATCGAACCGGCGATCGACCTGACCAAACCGCTCATCGAGGTACTGAACGAGTTCCTGATCCATGCCGCCTCCGCCGCGAGAGAAGGCTAACCCGCTTAGCCTTTCTTGTCAATGAGACACGGCAGGATGGAAAAGGTTGAACCTTTGGGGAGAGAAAATTTGATAGGACAGTTGGCTTCTTGCCTGAATGCTGGTATATCCGTCTTGTTGGGAAAGGGGAGGTTGTAGATGGGCTTTCTGATTCGGGTGCTCGTGAACGCGCTGGCGATCCTCGCCGCCGCCTACATCCTGCCGGGGATCGAGGTCAGCGGCGGCCTGGCCGTGCTGGCGGCGGGCGTCGTGCTGGCGCTCATCAACGCCGTCGTCCGGCCGGTGCTGATCTTCCTCACCTTGCCGTTCACGCTGGTGACGCTGGGACTCTTCCTCTTCGTCCTGAACGCCTTCTGCCTGTGGCTCACGTCCTGGTTGGTCACGGGATTCGAGGTGCACGGGTTCTGGCCGGCGGTGTTCGGGGCCATGCTCGTGAGCGTCGCGAGCTGGCTGGTGAACGGCTTCCTCAGCGACCGGGGCCAGGTCGTCGTCATCACCCGCCACAGACGATTTCCCGACGGCGACGTCATCGACATCTCCCCCAAAAGCTAGCGCTAGGGACACCAGCGCCAGTCCCACCTGCTCAGGACCTTCTTATTGGTCAGGACCGGTTGCGACGGGTCCTCGCTGATGGTTTGAGGTTTGAAGGTGAGGACGTATTCCACGCACACCTTGGGTATCCTCACGGTTTGATACGTCCATTTAGAGCTCCCGTCTGGATTTTCGGACGACTTTAACGGTGTGCCGAGATACCCTGTCACGTCAACCTGGGTACTGTGCCCGACGCCCTTTCTGAGATAGAAACTGGGCGCGGCGTACATGGCGACGACGACTCCGAGCACTACGATCAGCACGATCATCTTCATCGTCTACCTCGCCTCTTACTTAGACTTGGGCGGAGCGTTGAAGCGCCAGTCTTTGAATTCGTCGATGATGGGGTCCAGGTTGAAGGCCACGCTGATGCGCGGGGCAGTCCCATTGTACACGCCGACGGCGTGCGAGAGCCAGCCAGGGAAAATCACGCACTGCCCGGCTGTAGGCGTGAACCCGATGCTCTTGCCGGCGTCGTGCAGCTCGGGCACGGCGTAGCGCAGGTAGGGCGCCAGCATCGTGGCCAGGCATCCGCGTGGATCAAACAGCAGGAGGTCGCCGCCGCTCTTGCCGTCCGGGGCGATGTCTCCGACATCGACGTAGTACACGCCCGACCAGAACGTGCCGGGGTGCGGGTGCACCGAATTGCTGCCTCCCGTGTGCTGGACATTCGCCCAGGTCTCGACGACCTGCCAGCGGGGATGCTGACCGGTCAGGTCGGGCGCGCGTTCGGAGAACTCCGTGGCCTGGGTGGCGACTTCGATGACCGGGGCCATGAGGTCTTTGAGAGCGGGGGTGGCCCACTCGAACATGGACATGTCGTGAGGCGAGGACCAGCCGACGACCTCGTGGTCCGCCTCGGCGGGGTGGGAAGCCTCACGCTCGAGAATCGCCCGGCGCAGCTCCTTGTTGATGCGCTCGTGGTCCGGGATGGTGAAGACCAGGAGCGGCGTGGAGAAAATCGGCCGGACGCGGATTTCCATCTCCTTGGACATGCCCCTCCCTTTCGTGCCGAGTCAACCGAGAATATCGTCAGGGCAGCATGGTGTCAAGTTAGCCAGGATCACCCATGGACACCTACTGCGGCAGCTGATCCTCTCGCCCGGCGCGGCTTTTCTCGTTCGCCCTCCTCGACGTACCACTGTGGGTACGCCTGCGTCGTTCTCACTTGCGAGAAGCCACGGCGGGCTTCGGTCTCAACAGCCTCGCTACGGCATCCATGGGTAATCCGGGCTAGTCTGGCGCCTTGAGAAGCCTGGCTTGCTCCGATATAATGCGTGCCTCATGGCGATTCCCGCCAAAGACTTTGTGAGTCTGCTCCAGGACGTCGGATTCGACTTCTTCACCGGGGTTCCGGACTCGACGTTGGGCGGGATCATCGCCACCCTGATCGAGCGGCGGGTCTATGTCCCGGCGGTCCGCGAGGACGAGGCGGTGGGTCTGGCGGCCGGGGCCTATCTGGGTGGCAAGATACCGGCGGTGTTGATGCAGAACTCCGGGCTGGGAACGTCGTTGAACGCGTTGATCTCGCTGAACCTGATCTATGTGCAGCCGTGTCTGCTCCTGGTCTCCTGGCGCGGCCACGACGGGAAGGACGCTCCCGAGCATCTGGTGATGGGGCAGGTCATGACGAAGTTGCTCGATCTGGTGCGTATCCCGCACCGCACCGTGCGCGCGGAAACCGTGCGCGAGGACGTGGGCTGGGCCGGGCAGGTTATCATGTCGCAACGCATCCCGGTCGCCCTGCTGGTCACCCAGGGAGTCGTTTCGTGAGGCCCGAAGAAGGGGTCCTCACCAGCCGCAGCCGCGCGATCGGCGCGGTGCTCGAGTTGCTCACCAACGAACTGGTCGTCGTCTGCAACGGGTTTCCCTCGCGGGAAGTCTATGCGCTGCGTGACCGGCCGGAGAATTTCTATATGATCGGGTCCATGGGCTTGGCGCCGGCGATCGGGCTGGGTGTCGCCCTGGCGCAGCCCCGGCGCAAGGTGGTGGTGCTCGACGGCGACGGCAACGTGTTGATGGCGATGGGCACGCTGGCGACGGTGGGCGCGTTGAAGCCGAGAAATTTCGTGCACATCGTGTTCGACAACGAAGTGTACGGCAGCACCGGCAACCAGCCGACGCTCTCGCAAACCGTGCGACTGGAGCAGGTGGCCAAAGCCGCCGGCTACAAGAACGTGGAGCGGGTGCGGGAACTGGACGATGCGGTGTATGAGGCGAAGACGATGTTGAAGCAAGACGGTCCGAGTTTTCTGCTCGTGAAGGTCTCTGAACTGGCGGATGCCGTGGGCCGGGTGGGGATCGAGCCGGCGGCCATGACCGAGCGATTTCGGAAGGCCGCCGTGGGTATGGGAGGAGGGGCAGCGGCATGATCTTATTGAACCCCGGTCCCGTCAACGTGTCCGAGCGCGTGCGGCAGGCGTTGCTGAAACCAGACATCTGCCATCGCGAGTCCGAATTCAATGACTTGATCGAGAACATCCGGGACAAGCTCGTCCGGGCGTTCGCCCCAGGGGGGAATTTCGTGCCCATCCTCTTGACCGGGTCGGGCACGGCGGCTGTGGAGGCGGCCGTCACCTCTTGTCTGCCGCCGGGGCGCCGCATCCTGGTCATCAAGAACGGCGTGTACTCGGAGCGGATCTCCGCGATCGCCAACGCGCACAAGATGCAGAACATGGATATCTCGTTCGAGTGGGACCAGCGCGTCGAAAACGAACCGATCGAGGTCGCGCTCCGGCAGAACAAGGCGATCCAGGTCGTGGCGGTCGTCCATCACGAGACGTCCACCGGCATGCTCAACCCCGTCAAGGAGATCGGGGCGATCGCCAAGAAAGCCGGTCGCTTCCTGTTGGTGGACGGCGTCAGCAGCTTGGGTGGGGAAGAGATCGAGTTCAATTCCTGCAACGTCGGGTTGATCGCCGGCTCCTCGGGCAAGTGCATCCAGGGCTTTCCCGGGGTCGGCTTCGTCCTTGTTCGGCGGGACCTCATGGAACAGATGGTGACCTATGAGCATCGGTCGGTGTACTTGCACCTGCCCACCTATTACAAGCAGCAGGAGGAAGGCTCCATTCCCTTCACCCCGGCGGTGCAACTCTACTATGCCTTCGACGAGGCGCTGAACGAGCTGCTGGAGGAGGGGGTGGCGAACCGCATCGCGCGCTATCGCAAGCTGGCGCGGATCATCCGAAACCGCATGCGGGCCATTCGGCTGAAGTTCTACCTGCGGGAGCCCTTGTGGTCGAGCACCCTGACCGCCTGCACCCTGCCGGAGGGCGTCTTCTACGATCACCTGCACGACCTGCTGCGCGAGCGGGGCTACGTGCTGTACGCCGGCCAGGCCCAGTTGGCGGAGAGCACGTTCCGCGTGGCCAACATGGGAGCATTGACCGAGGCCAACATCACCGGCTTCCTGGACGCCTTCGAAGCGGTCTTGCCGGAGGCGCAGAAGCGCGGCGAAGAGCGGATGCAGGAGATGGAGCACCTCCAGCAGGACCGCAAGGAGAAGGAAGAGCTGGAGAAGGCCGAAGCCGAGGCGGCGAAGAAGGCGGAAGAAGAGGCGGCCCGCCTAACCAAGGAGAAGGCTCTGGAGCTCGCCGAGCCGAACACGGCCGGCAAGGAGACCGGCAAGGCCTCCCAAGATGAAGGCAAGCCCGAGGTCAAGACCGGCGCGTGACGCGTCGGAGTGGTGATGAAGGCCATCATTCTGGCAGCGGGTGTCGGCAAACGCATCGGGGCGGCCACAGGGAATCGCCCCAAGTGCCTGCTCGAGTTCGGAGGGCGATCCCTGCTGGTCCGGTATCTCGAGGCGTTGCTCGCAGTCGGGGTGAAGCGCGCAGTCCTCGTCGTGGGGCATCGGCAGGAACTGATCCGGGACGCGGTCGGGGAGAGTTATCGCGGCCTGGCGGTACGGTATGTGGTCAACGATCAGTACCACCGGGGCAGTCTCTATTCGCTGTGGCTTGCCCGCGGGAGCTTCGATGATGACCTGCTGATCATGGACGCCGATGTGCTGTGCCCGGCCTCATTCGTGAGACGGCTGGTCACGTCCCCCCATCCGAACGTCCTGTTGATTGACGAGATGGTGCGCCAGGGTTCAGAAGAGCGGATGGCGATCATCCGGGGCGGCCGGGTGGTGGCGCTGACGAAGAAGGTGCCGAACGAGCCGCCGGACCTGATCGGCGAGGGGGTGGGCTTCATCAAAGTCACACGGTCGGATTCCCGAGCCATGCTGGCGGCGATGGAGCCCTTTGTACAAAAGGGCGAGCTGGACCTGGAGTATGAGGATACCTGGGAGGCCTTCTTCCGTGCCGTTCCGGTGGGCGGCGAGAAGATCGGCGGGCAGCCATGGATTGAAATCGACTTCCCGGAGGATATCGTGCGCGCCGAGCGGGAGATCTTGCCGCGCTTAACGTAGGGGGTCAGAGTCGCGGCGACTCTGACCCCCTCCTTGAGGAGGAGAGCATGAGCATCCGCATGGACCAGATTCAGCCGATCATCGACCGCGAGTACGACTACTTGATGTCCGAGCACCCGCACTGGAGCCTGACGAAAGGCGATCAGGATCTGGAACTGGTGGCGCATGCGCTCCGCGTGCTGCTCCACATGAAGACCACCCCGCAGCACCTGTCCGAGTACCTCGCGCTGGTGGACTGCCAGCACGCGGACGGAGGCTGGGGGAAGATGTGCTCCAAGAAGGAGAGCGCCGCGTGGGTGACGGCGTTCTGCGCCCTGATGTTGATCCGCGGGAACCTCTCCTTGAAGCATCCGCGGATCGCCGAGGCCGTCAAGAAATGCGTCCGCTATTTCCTGGAGACCCAGAAGGAGGACGGGAAATGGGCCGATCCGTCCTGGGCGGACCTGGACGCCGTGAGCCACCCGATCAGCTTCTTTGACGTGCTGCTGGCCGTCGGCAAGCCCCTCGTGGATGAGCCAACCCTGGTCAAGGTCAAGGACTCCTGGCGCAAGGGGATGAAATTCATGTTGGACCGGCAGGCGGCTGACGGCGGCTGGTACGATCCCGAGTTCCATCCGACGGGGGTGGAGATCACGGCGCACCTGATCCAGGATTCCATCGTGGCGGATCTGCTCCTCGGCGATGAGTTGAACGTGCGGGAGTGCTGCCGGAAGGGCGTGCTGAAGCTGCTCTCGGTGCAGGCCGCTGACGGGTCCTGGGACGGCGAGAACGTGGACCACACCATGGACTGCACGCGGTCCACCATGCTGGTCTGCAGCGTCCTGGGCATGCGCGCGCAGTGCGACCGCGCGATCGAGCGCGGGCTCGAGTGGATCCTCAAGCACAAGTGTGAGCACGGATGGCCGGATTTTCCGGGGATGGAGACGAACCTCGAGCGCACCTGCGACGGGCTCGACACCCTGCTCAAGTACAGGGCGTACAGCCAGCCGGTCACGACCGCCATCGTCAAGCTCTGGGGGTATGCCGCGTGATTTTTCTGGCCAAGGTCGCCGAGATCCCGGACGGCGCGCGCAAGCTCATCCAGGTGAACGGCGTCAGCGTCGCGCTGTTCCATCACGAGGGGCGATTCTACGCGCTGAACAACGCATGTCCCCACCGCCAGGGGCCGCTGGTCCGAGGGACCCTCGAAAAAACTACGGAGGGGAGCGGGTGCTTCATTCGCTGCCCGATGCACGGCTGGAAGTTTGACCTGGCCACGGGCGACAGCCACGGGCGCCCGGGGAACGCGACTGTCTATCCGCTCACCCGGCGGAACGACGAACTGTACATCGAGTTCTGAGCTCGTATGGATCGCGCTCCCATCAACAGCGCCCTGATCCTGACCACCACGCGCATCTTCAACCGGCCGGGCGAGCCCTCGCCTGCGAGCCCCCTGACGGTGGTGGGCGGCCTGTCCCTGTTTCAACGGACCATGCTGACCCTGCAACGCGGCGGCATCTCCCGGTTTATTGTGCTGGCGGGGGACGAGACGGAGGACCTGAGACGTCAGCTTCGTGCAGATGAGCGCGTCCGGGCGGAAGTGCGGTGGCTGCCCGTGCTGGAGTTTTCACCTGGCGATCCCCGCACGTGGGAGATTTTCCCGGGCCTCTTCGGAGCGTCGTACTTGGCGGTCGGAACGGGGGCCGTCTTTCCGGCGAGCCTGGTGACGCGCGTGCGGCAGGAAGCGGGGAACGGCAAGACGCTCGTCGTGGTGCGGGGGGACCCATCTAGCGCGTCAGGTATAGGGGAGTCTTCATTTATTAGAGAACAGGTCCTTTCTAGGGAAGCCTCACCCCCACCCATCCCTCCCCCCTCGAGGGGGAGGGTGAGGGAGGGGGGGCAGGGCGTGGTGATCACGCTGGAGACTCCGGGGGCGCCGATCCTCGATGTGGATCTCGTGGTGATTCCTGAAGGCTTTACCGCCTCCGGGTGGGCGACCCCGCAGGACGGCCCCTATCCCATACACGCAGCGCTCGAGCGAGCCGTTCGCCAAGGGCAGGTGCGAGGGCTGCCGTTAGGAGCGGACTGGTACCAGGACGTCTGCGCCGAAGGAAGGGCAGGCCCTGACGAGGCGGAGCGGCAGTTGCTTCGATCGCTCAAGGGCGGCCTCGAAGGGTTCGTGGACCGGCATTTCAATCGCCGGTGTTCGAGGTGGATCACCCGATGGCTGGTGCGCACGCCGTTGACGCCCAATGGCGTGACCGTCCTGTCCACGGCGGTCGGGATCCTCGCCGCCGTGGCCTTCGGCGTCGGAGGGTACGCCGCAGGCATCATCGGCGCGCTTCTGTTCCAGCTCTCCGCGATCCTGGACTGCTGTGACGGAGAAGTCGCGCGGCTCAAGTTCATGGAGTCGGCCTTCGGCAAGCGATTGGATGTCATTCTCGATAACGTCGTCCATATCGCTCTCTATACCGGCATGGGGTGGGCGGCATACAAATCGGGCTGGGGAACCTTTGCGCTTGCGCTGGCGGGGCTGGCGGTCATCGGGAACGCGGCCGCATTTGCGGTGGTGCAGCGAGCCTTCAAGGTCCGGGACGCCCTGGATACCGATCGCCGTCGGCGCGTGGAGGCAATCCTGAACCATCTCGTCAGCCGCGACTTTTCGGTGCTCATCCTGGCGTTTGCCCTCGTCGGGCATGTGGAATGGTTCCTCCCCCTGGCCGCGATCGGCTCGAACATCTTCTGGCCCGTGCTGGCCTTCCAGCTCAGATCCCCGAACACGTCCGCGCGCGCCTAAGACGATGACCCGCCTCACGCTCGTCCTTTTCCTATTGGGCGTGGCCGTGCTCTGCGGCCTCGTGCTCCACATCGGCCCGGCCACCCTGGCTGGAGAAATTCATAAACTGGGTTGGAACGTCGTCTGGGTCATGCTGCCTTCGATTGCCGTGTATATGCTGGACGCCCTGGGCTGGCGGTACACCCTGGGACGACACGCCGGCAAGATCCGGTATGACCGCCTGTTTCTGACCCGCATGGCCGGTGAAGCCGTGAACTATACGACTCCCGGCATGTACCTGGGCGGCGAGCCGATGAAGGCCTATCTATTGAGCCGACACAACGTCCCGCTGGTGGACGGCATGGCGTCGGTCGTCACGGCCAAGACCACGATGACGTTGGCGGAAGTCGCCTTCATCATGCTGGGGATCGGGCTGGGTGCGGGGCTGCTCAGCCGCTCCACCGATGTGCTGGTGCCGAGCCTGCTTGGCCTCGGTCTGCTGGGGTTCGGCGTCGGGTTGTTTCTCACAGTGCAGCGGTTCGGGCTGTTCATGAGCCTCCTCCGGATGCTCGACCGGGTGGGCGTCAGGTTTGCCTGGCTGAAGGCGCGGGAGCGCAAGCTGGAAGCTCTGGACGATGCGATCCGGAACTTCTACGTCCACGACCGGCGCGGCTTCCTCCTCTCCTTCGTGTCGTTCTTCGTGGGCTGGCTGGTGGGCGCCGTGGAAGTCTACCTGATCCTGTATTTTCTCGGACTGCCGGTGGATTGGCTCACGGCGATCGCGATCGAGGCGCTGGCAGTCTTCGCCAAGGGCGGGACGGCGTTCATCCCGGGCAGCATCGGCGGCCAGGAAGCGGGGACCGTGCTCGTGTTCGTGGCCTTCGGGCTGACCGACGCGGCCGGCGTGACCTTCGCGCTCGTGCGTCGCATCCGGGAGATCGTCTGGATCGCGTTCGGTCTCTGGGCGCTGGCGATGGAAGGCCGGGTGTCGGCTCCCACAGAGCCGTGCGACCGCCCGCCGGCGTAACGGAATGGCCGCGCTCCTTCCCATCGTCTGGGCGGCGCTGGCCGTGCTCTGCGCGGTCGGCTTCGGGATCGTCACCGGCCTCGTCAATCCCGACGAGAAGGTCAACGGGCTCTGGCTCGTGGTCGCCGCGGCCTGCTTCTACGTGCTGGCGTACCGGTTCTATGGCCGGTTCCTCGCGCAGCGAGTCGTCGAACTGGACAATCGGCGGATCACGCCGGCGCACCGGCTTAACGACGGCGCGAATTTCCATCCCACCAACCGGTGGGTGCTGTTCGGCCATCATTTTGCCGCCATCGCGGGCGCCGGGCCGCTCCTGGGGCCGGTCCTGGCCGCGCAGTTTGGGTTTCTGCCGGGATTTCTCTGGCTGGTCGTCGGCGCGGTGCTGGCCGGCGCGGTCCAGGACTTCATCATTCTCGTCGCGTCGATGCGCCGCAACGGCCGGTCGCTGCCGCAGATCGCCCGTGATGAGATCGGGGCGGTGACGGGCCTGGCGACTGCGATTGCCGTGCTCTTCATCGTCGTCGTGGCGCTCGCCGGGCTCGCTCTCGCGGTCGTCAACGCGCTCTACCATAATCCCTGGGGCACATTCACGCTGGCCATGACCATCCCGATCGCGTTCTTCATGGGCTTCTATCTCCAGCGCTGGCGGCCGGGGCGCGTGGGCGAGGTGTCGGCGATCGGCGTGGTCTTGTTGGTGGCGGCCGTCATCGCGGGCCGCGCCGTCGCCCAGTCCTCGCTGGCGGGGTGGTTCGATCTTGAGCGCTCCACCTTGGTCTGGCTGCTGGCGGCCTACGGATTCCTCGCGTCGGTCCTGCCGGTCTGGATGCTGCTGGTCCCGCGGGACTATCTCTCCAGCTTCATGAAAGTCAGCGTGGTCGTGCTGCTCGGCGTCGGCGTGATCGTGATGGCACCGCCGATCGAGATGCCCCGCGTGACCGGCTTCATCGCCGGCGGGGGGCCGATCATCCCCGGGCCGATCTTCCCCTTCGTCTTCATCACGATCGCCTGCGGGGCCATCTCGGGGTTCCATTCGCTGGTGTCGTCCGGCACGACACCCAAGATGATCGACCGGGAGTCGCACGCGATGGTCGGGTACGGCGCGATGTTGATGGAGAGCTTCGTGGGGGTGATCGCGCTGATCGCCGCGTCCATTCTGGCGCCCGGCGACTACTTTGCCATCAATACTTCCCTGACGGTCGACGCCTTGGGGGCGCTCGGCTACCCGGTGGCGCGCATCCAAGAACTCTCCCGTCTTGTGGAGCAGGACATCATGGGGCGCCCCGGCGGGGCCGTGTCCCTGGCGGTCGGCATGGCCTCGATCTTCTCGGCCTTGCCGGGCATGACCGGCCTGATGGCCTATTGGTACCAGTTTGCGCTCCTGTTCGAGGCCCTCTTCATTCTGACCACCATCGATGCCGGGACTCGCGTCGCCCGCTACCTGGTGCAGGAGCTTGGAGGGATAGTCTATGCCCCGTTGCGGACCATCAACTGGATGCCGGGCGGGATCGGCGCGAGTCTCCTGGTCGTCGGAGGCTGGGCGTACCTATTGGCCACCGGCAACGTGTCCACGATCTGGCCGATGTTCGGGGCGGCCAACCAACTGCTGGGCATGCTGGCTCTGTGCGTGGGGACGACCGTGCTGATCAAAATGGGCAAGGCACGGTATCTCTGGGTGACGGCTGTGCCCATGGTCTTCGTCGGCGTCGTCACGCTGAGCGGGTCGTATGAGCTGCTTGTCCTGTTCGTCACGCAAGCCGGCGCGGCCGCTCTGGGGGACGCGGTCGTGTTCTACCTGGATGCGGCCCTGGTCGGCATCGTGGCGGCGCTGGCGGTGGTGATTCTGGCGGACTCGCTGGCCAAGTGGTACGGGTTTGTGATCCGGAAGGAACCCTACACGACCAGCGAGGTGCCGGTCGGCGAAGACGGTATCAAGATTCCCGCTGGCCCGTGCTGTTGATAACGGGGTCAGAGTCGATTTAGACGCGAAGGCGTACAAGGAGAGATTATGGCTGTCGTGAATTCGTTTGACGTGGTGTCGGAAGTGGACATGCAGGAAGTCAAGAACCCCCTCGATCAGGCGGTGTAGGAGATTCACCAGCGGTTCGACTTCAAGGGGACCAGGACGGAGTTGACGCTCAAGGAGAAGGAGAGCGAACTGGTGCTCGTGTCGGACGACGAGTACAAGCTCAAGAGCGTGGTGGACATCCTGAAGGCCAGGCTCATCA
>JAXIOW010000164.1:0-2814 GCA_045403215.1 Nitrospirales bacterium
AACCAGCCTGACCTCTCCGACTCACTCGGCAACCTCCACATCGGAGCCGGCACACCGGAAAAGGCCCGTCCCTACTACCCTGAAGCGCTGGAGCTCCTCCACACACTGAAAGACGATCACGCGCTCGGCATTCTCCACAACAATCTGGCGTTGCAAGAAGCTCGTGATGGACAGTGGGAACAGGCGGTCATGTCATTTAAACAGGCCCTCGACTATCACCGGGTCGTCGGGAATGAAGAAGGACTCGCCGTGACCTATAGCCAGCTCGGCAAGTGCTTTCTCGACCAGGGCGACCTCACCAGAGCCGAACGCTGCCTTAACAACGCTTCGGAACATTACATCAAGCTCGGCAATGAGCCAGCCGAAGCTGCAGTGCTCCGGCTCCTTGCTACGATGTATGAGACCCGCCATGATCTCGTTTCAGCACGACGGTGTCTTGAACGAGTCGTCGCTCTTGACCTGCGATACAAGCTGGCCGAACTTCAAACCGATTCGGCCCGTCTCGCAATCCTGAAGTAGTCCGATTAGTTTCCGTTCGCTCTCTACCTCTCCGAACAGCCTCCACCAACTGTCCAGCATTCTTTCACTTTCCAACAAGACGAATCCGGCATATTTCTGGACAGAACCTGACCCTCTGGTATCTTTGGAGCGTCACCCTGTTGCTTCAAGTTTCACCATGAAATATCCGACAGGATACTGACGTGGATATCGCATGCCATTTCTTGCACAGGTCCTCACAGCATTGGCTCTCGGGTCACTCATGACGACTGCCTACGTGCACGCTGCAGAAGTCTCTCCCACGATTACCGTCGGCACTCAAGAAGTCGGACTTACAGCCGGATACTTGCTCCCTCATCGACTCACGACGGACCACACGACCAAGCAGGAAGGCCCGGCCTTCATGCCCTACTGGATGATGACCCTGACCGATCCCATCGGGGGCAGATCTCACTCGGCGCCGAAATGGTCTATATCCAGTTTCAGGAACCGATTCTCACGCACGGTGTCGGCTTTGCCCCGAAAATCAAATACACCTTCGTCGCACTCGACCGGATCCGGCCGTATGTAGAATTCGCCGGAGGCCCCTTTTGGACCGACCTCGCCGGGAAAATCCCAGAAGAGTCCAGCCGGTTCAACTTCGTCTTGATGGCCGGATTCGGGGTCTCCTATTTCCTGACTAACCAAGTCGCACTCAACGCCGGCTATCTCTTTAACCATATTTCCAATGCCGGTACGAGCTATCCGAACCTCGGACTCAATGCCAGCCTACCCTATGGCAGCTTATCCTTCTTCTTTTAAGGAGACGGGCCCATGACACGTCATCTCGTTCACTGGACTATCCTGGGACTCGTTGTCTTGACGACAACCATGACGGTTGGGTGCACCACGCGATGGATCGATGTCATCCCCGCGCCGACCAGTCGGCAAAAGGCGGTCACACAGTCCATCCTCAATAATGAGCGGGTTCCGCTCGTGATGGATGGGTTCCGTATGACGCAGAACGGTGCGCCCCAGAATCCTTCGACCGAGGTCGAACGTCGCATCTTGAACACCGTGCATGAAACACACTTATTTTCAACGCTCGTCCCGCTTGGAGGAAATGTTGCTCCGTTCGGCGATAAAGTGGTGACCGCCCGGATCACCTTTGATGAAACTATCGACTCTCATTCGGGAGAAACAGCCTGGAAGGGGTTTCTCATCGGAGCGTCCATGTTTCTCCTCTCGCCGGTAATCGATCTTGACTATGACTATGCCGCAGAGGCCAGTCTCGAACTCGGACGCTGGGACGGCCAGGTGAAGCGTTATAAAGCACGTTCGGCAGGTACGGCTCACTATACTGTGTTTGCCGCCACACCGACTCTGATCGGCGAGCTCAAGGGACAGGTCACTGAAGCCTGTCTGACTGAACTTATGGATCAGCTCATTCGAGACACCAACTTCTATGTGGCAAGCAGCGCCCCACTGCCGGACTCGCCCGTTGTCTCCGTGACCGTGAAGGCACGGAAGCCCCAACCTTCCCCTGCTTCTCCATCTGCTGTCCCCGTCTCAACCGCGCCGGCACAGTAAACAGGAAATCCCCCCTGCCTCAGCTGCCTCTGGCCGACCCGGCTCCCTCAATGCTATAATGAACTGTTTACAAGGGAGCGCTGCATAATGGACATTGACGCATTTCGGCAAATGGTCGCCAAGAATCCGAAAGGATTTCTCGGTCGTTATGGATTGGGTAACAAGATTCTCCAGCAAGGCAGCAATCTCGAAGAAGCGGTCGAGCACCTGAACGTCGCCACACAGCTGGACCCGACCCACGTGGCCTCGCACTTAGGCCTCGGGCGCGCGTTAGTCTCTTTGGGGCGAAAGGATGAAGCGAAGCCCGTCCTGCAAGCCGGCATCGACGCCGCACGCTCCGGTCGATCGAACGGAGGGGGAGACCTGGTCCCTGAGATGGAAGCGTTGCTACAAACCTTGGGATAGCGAATCGGATCGTGATGAATCGAGGAGTCCCTTATGAAAATTGAAGAAGCCAGACAGCGAATCGAATCGGCGATGGCGCAGTATGGGGCACAGGCCGGGATGGCGATCGATCTTGTGATCAACGAGGTACGCTCCGATCTCGGCGCTGCCACGGCCAATGAATTGATCGACGAGTTCGACCTTGAACTGCAATACAATATCGCGCCATTAGAGTCGGAGCACTCCACCAGCTGAGCCATGGGCATACGTCCTCACGCATCTCAATTTAGGGTGCTCAAACAGCTTCTTCAACTAGGCCGCAGGCGAGTCGAAACCGGAGGCGTACCCTCTGGGGTACGTTGA
>JAXIOW010000090.1:0-23961 GCA_045403215.1 Nitrospirales bacterium
AAGGTCTTCATCCTCAACAACCACTTCCACGGTATGGTGCGCCAGTGGCAGGACCTCTTCTACGAGGGCCGGTACGCGTCGTCCTACCTGGACACGGTCCCCGATTTCGTGAAGCTGGCCGAGGCCTTCAATGCAGTCGGACTCCGGGCGAAGAAGGTGGACGAGGTGGACGGCGTCATCAAGGAAGCGCTCAAGGCCGACAAGCCGGTCATCGTGGACATCGAGGTGGACCCGTACGAGAACTGCTACCCGATGATCCCGGCCGGCGGCTGTAACCACGAGATGATCCTCGAGGACCCGCCGGAGATGAAGCGCGGCGAGAAGCCGGCTCCCAAGGTGGCCGGCGAGGACAAGGACGCCGTCCTGACGGCGTAGCCGGGAAAGGGACGCGTCTCGGCCGGGTACCCGCTTGGCGGGTGCATGGGGCGGGCGGGTGCAATAAGCAAGGAGCGCGGATGGAGCATATCATCTCAGTGCTGGTGGAGAACAAGTTCGGGGTGCTGTCGCGCGTGGCCAACCTGTTCAGCGGGCGCGGCTACAATATCGAGACCCTGTCCGTGGCGCCGACCCTGGACCCGTCCATGTCCATGATGACGATCGTCACCCGGGGGGACGACCGCATCATCGAGCAGATCGTCAAGCAGCTCAACAAAGTCATCGACGTCATCAAAGTGGTGGACCTGAACGAGAGCGAATTTGTCGAGCGGGAGACGGCGCTGATCAAGATCCACACGCGTCAGGAGGACCGGGCCGAAGCCTTGCGCATCGCCGACATCTTCCGGGGCAAAGTCGTGGACTCGACTCCGACCACCTATACGATCGAGATCACCGGGGACGTCAGGAAGGTCGAGGCGTGCATCAACCTGCTCCAGCCGCTGGGCATCAAGGAGCTGGTCCGGACGGGCCGCGTCGCGATCGCGCGCGAACCGGTCCGCCAGGCCGCCGCGCAGCCCAAGCGCATCCTGAAGGAAGAGAAGTAGGGAGTTATCCATGTTGAAGATCTACTACGACAAAGACGCCGACTTGAAGGTGCTGAAGGGGAAGACCATCGCGGTCATCGGGTTCGGCAGCCAGGGCCACGCGCACGCGCTGAACCTGAAGGACAGCGGCATGGACGTGCTGGTCGGCCTCCGGGAGGGCGCGTCCTGGCAGAAGGCGGAGCGGGCCGGCCTCAAAGTCATGCCGGTGGCTGACGCCGTGAAGCGGGCCGATGTGGTGATGATCCTGGCGCCGGATGAAATGCAGGCCGGAATCTATCGCGCCGAGATCGGCCCGAACATGAAGAAGAACGCCTATTTGGCTTTCGGGCACGGGTTCAACATCCATTTCGGCCAGATCGTGCCGCCGCCCACGATCAACGTGTTCATGATCGCGCCCAAGGGTCCCGGGCACCTCGTCCGCTCGGAGTTCACGAAGGGCAGCGGCGTGCCGTGCCTGCTGGCCGTGCATCAGGACCCGTCCAGCGACACCAAGCAGGTCGGGCTGGCGTACGGCTCCGCCATCGGCGGCGGGCGCGCCGGGATCATCGAGACCAACTTCCGCGAGGAGACAGAGACCGACCTCTTCGGCGAGCAGGTGGTGCTGTGCGGCGGGCTGACGGCACTCATCCAGGCGGGGTACGAGACGCTGGTGGAGGCAGGTTATTCGCCGGAGATGGCCTATTTCGAGTGCCTGCACGAGGTGAAGCTGATCGTGGACCTGATCTACCAGGGCGGCATCGCCAACATGCGTTATTCGATCAGCACCACGGCCAAGTACGGCGACGTGACCCGCGGGCCGCGCATCATCACCGACGAGACCAGGGCGGAGATGAAGCGTATCCTCGAGGAGATCCAGAGCGGGCGGTTCGCCAAGGAATGGATGCTCGAATGCCAGGCTAACCGCCCCCAGTACAATGCCTTGCTCAAGCGCGGCGAGCAGCATCCGATCGAGGAGGTCGGGGCCCGGTTGCGCGCCATGATGCCCTGGCTGAAGAAAGACCAACTGGTCGACAAGACCAAGAACTGAGCCCGGAGTATCCATGAATACCTACTGCGGCGTCCGATCCTCTCGCCCGGCGCGGCTCTTCTCCTTCGGCCTCCTCGACGTACTGCTGCGAGTACGCCTGCGTCGTCCTCAGTTGCGAGGAGCCACGGCGGGCTTCGGTCTCGACCGCCTCGCTTCGGCATCCATGAATACTCCGGGCTCCCGTGGCTGACCGGGCGCGTGGCTGGCCGATCGCCCGGGAAGGGCTGCCCTTCCTGGCCGCCGCGGCCGCTCCCGGAATCGCGGCCTGGGCGCTGGGCTGGACGGTCGCCGGGTCGGTGTTCGGCGCCGTCGCACTCTTCACGGGGTGGTTCTTCCGCAATCCTTCCCGCTTGGTGCCGAATGGGCCCAACCTGGTCGTGTCCCCGGGCGATGGCCGCGTGCTGGCGGTGGTGATAGAGGAGGAGCCCCGGTTCCTCAAGGCGCGGGCGGTGCGCGTGAGCATCTTTCTGAGCCCGCTGGACGTGCACATCAACCGCACGCCGTGCGCCGGGCTGGTGAAGGCCGTCGCATACAACCCCGGCCGGTTCCGGGTGGCGAGCCGGCCAGAGGCGACGCTGGCGAACGAGCAGGTGGCGGCGCTGTTCGAGACGGACGCAGGACAGCGCGTGCTGTGCGTGCAGGTGGCCGGGTATGTGGCGCGGCGCATCGTCTGCTGGCTCACCGAAGGCGAGCGGGTCGCGCGGGGCGAGCGGTACGGGCTGATCCGGTTTGGGTCGCGCATGGACCTCTACCTGCCGCAGGAGACGGAGATGCGGGTCAAGACTGGGGACAAGGTGACGGGGGGCGAGTCCATCATCGGAGTGTTGCCATGAGAATGAGAGCCTCATTGCGGGAGCGCCGGCGGCAGGTCATCTATGTCGTGCCCAATCTGCTCACGACGGGGAACCTCTTTTGCGGGCTCTACGCGATCATGGCGGTGTTCGGCGCCAACTACGTGAAGGCAGCGATCGCCATCCTGGTGGCGCTGATCTTCGACATGCTGGACGGCCAGTCTGCTCGCTGGACCAAGACGACGAGCCAGTTCGGCATCGAGTACGATTCGCTGGCCGACCTGGTGTCATTTGGTGTGGCGCCGGGGGTGTTGATCTACTCGTGGGCTCTGAGCGGGTATGGGGCCCTGGGGCTCGCCGTCGTCTTTGTCTTCGTGGGCTGCGGGGCGCTCCGGCTGGCGCGCTATAACGTGCTGGCGACGACGGCGGACAACCGCTATTTCATGGGTCTCCCGATCCCGGCGGCCGCCGGCGCGATGGCCTCGCTCATGCTGCTGGACCATCATATTCTCCGTCTGGGCCGCGAGGTGAAGCCGGTGTTGATCCTGGTCGTGTCGTTCGCCCTGGCCTTCTTGATGGTCAGCACGATCAAGTACACGAAGTTCAAGGGCATGAAGCTCCGGGCCGGGGAAGGCTTCATGTATCTGGTCTGGGGCGTGCTGGGGATCATGCTCATCGCCGCAGTGCCACAGATCGCGTTGTTCGTGTTGTTCGCGGGCTATGCGCTATCCGGCGTGGTGATGCTGGCGGTCAACCTGGTGCGCCGGACGGCCCGTCGTGGTCTGGAACCGGAACGGCTGCCTGGCGAGCTGAAGGAATGAGATGAGTCGTCTGATCCGCATCTTCGACACGACGCTCCGGGACGGCGAGCAATCACCCGGCGCGGCGATGAACCCGGACGAGAAGCTGATGGTGGCCAAGCAGCTGGCCCGGCTCGGCGTGGACATCATCGAGGCCGGCTTTGCGTACAGCTCGCCGGGCGACTTCGAGGCCGTGCGGCGCATCGCGCAGGAAGTGGAGGGCCCGACGATCTGCAGTCTGGCCCGCGCGCGGCCGGAGGACATCGACCGCGCCTATGAAGCCTTGAAGGGCGCGCCGAAGATTCGCATCCATACGTTCATTTCGACGTCGGATATCCATCTGAAGCACCAGTTCCGCCTCACGCGGGACCAGGCCCGCGAGCGGGCCGTGGAGATGGTGACGCGCGCCAGGAACTACGTCGAAGACGTCGAGTTCTCGCCCATGGACGCGACGCGCTCGGACGTCAAGTACCTCTACGAAGTGCTGGAGGCCGTCATCGCGGCGGGGGCGCAGACCGTCAACATTCCCGACACCGTGGGTTATGCCACGCCGGGGGAGTTCGGGCGGCTCATCCGGGGCATCCGCGAGAACGTGCCCAACATCAAGCAGGCCGTGATCTCCGTGCACTGTCACAATGACCTTGGCGTGGCGGTCGCCAATTCGTTGGCGGCCATCGTCGAGGGCGCCGGGCAGGTCGAGTGCACCATCAACGGGATCGGGGAACGGGCGGGCAACGCCTCGATGGAAGAGATCGTGATGGGCCTCCGCACCCGCAAGGACTTCTACGGGGCGGACACCAAGATCGTCACCGAGGAGATCATCAAGACCAGCCGGCTCGTGAGCAAGATCACCGGCATGGTCGTCCAGCCGAACAAGGCGATCGTCGGGGCCAACGCCTTCGCCCACGCGTCCGGCATCCACCAGGACGGTCTGCTCAAGGAGAAGACGACTTACGAGATCATGCGGCCCGAGTCGGTCGGGCTCGGCAAGAGCACGCTCGTCATGGGGAAGCTCTCCGGCCGGCATGCCTTCCGGCAGCGGCTGGAGGAGCTCGGCTTCAAGCCGACCGAGGAGGAGCTCAACCGGGCGTTCGAGCGGTTCAAGCGGCTGGCCGATCAGAAGAAGGAAATATACGAGGAGGACCTGGAAGCCATCATTAGCGAGGAGCTCCAGACGATTCCGGAGACCTACCGGCTGAAGTCGCTCTACGTCGAGAGCGGGACTGACAAGACGCCGACGGCGCGGATCGAGCTGGAGATCGACGGGCAGGTCGCGCAGCAGACCGGCACCGGCGACGGCCCCGTGGACGCCGTCTACCGCACCATTGCGGCCATGACGAAGACCAAGAGCATGCTGGTGACCTACGCCGTCAAGGCCATCACGGGCGGGACGGACGCGCAGGGTGAGGTGATGGTGCGGGTGGAGGAAGGGCCGAAGACGGTGACCGGCCACGGCGCCGATACGGACATTATTGTCGCTTCGGCCAAGGCCTATCTGAACGCGCTGAACAAGCTTGCCTACTGGAAATCACGCAAGGACGACGCGCCGAAGATCCACTACATCTGATTAGAGTGGTTCGGCCTTAGACTCAAAACACTGTAACGCCGAATTGGAGCTTCTCATGCGTATCTTCTTGATTCACGTCCGCGACCCTCAATTTTACGCGCTTCCGACGGCGACCCGTGCGACCAATGGGAATATTCGAGTGATGGGATTCTCTCCCATCGGCATCATGTCGCTCTCTGCCGTACTCAAGCGTGCAGGGCACGAGTGCTTTATGTTCGACCAAGCGAATCCGGAAACGCCCAACGACGTCATTATCGAAGAGATACGCAGACTCCAACCGGTTCTCGTGGGGCTCAGTTTCTTGAGTACCACCAGTTATCCCTATGCGAAGATTCTTGCCCGGCAGATCCGCGCCGTAGATGCACACGTGCGTCTGGCGTTTGGTGGCGTGTTCGCGACGCTCAACGCCCAATTGATTAAGCTCCAGTGCCCTGAAGTGGATTTTGTCTGCCGTGGTGATGGCGAACAGCTCATTCTCGATCTGATGGAGCATCTGGACGATCCGGAGGGCGTCGGAGGGCTGACCTGGGCGAAGGACGGCCATGTCATGCACAACCCGAACCGCCCGATGGAGCGCAATCTCGATCAGTGGCCGTTCCCGGACCGCGACAGTCTGCCGTTGGACTTTGTCGAGGCGATGCCCCTCGATGTGCCCGCGGTCTTGTCCATGGAGCGTTTCACCAGCATGCAGACCTCACGTGGGTGCCCCTGGCCCTGCGTGTTCTGTGACATCCCGATCTTCAATGAGGGGAAATGGCGCTCCCGCAGTCCGCAGCACGTCGTGGACGAGTTCACTCACCTCCAGCAGCTCGGCTATGGTGCCGTGGCCTTCGTCGATGATCACTTTCTTCTGCAGCCCAAGCGGATCGCAGCGATCTGCAAGGGCATCAACGATAGGGGGATCACGATCCACTGGAGCTGCGAGGGGCGGGTAGACTCGGTGGCGCAGCATTTGTTCCCCGCCATGGCCAAGGCCCATTGCCGGACGGTGATGTTCGGCATCGAAAGCGGCAGCCAGAAAGTGCTGGATCGATTAAAAAAGGAGCAGACACTGGCGGAGGTCGAGACCGCGGTCACGAACGCCAAGCAAGCAGGGATTGATATCGTGCACGGGTTTTTCGTCGTCGGGAATCCGGACGAGACCGCCGAGGATATGCGCGCCACCTTCAGGTTTGCGTCCACGCTCCGTCTGGACACCTTCGGGTTTAACCGGCTGTGTGTCTACCGCGGCACGCCGCTCTGGCAGGAATACGTGAAGCGGGGATTGGTGAATGAGCGGATCGACTGGTACAAGTACTTCAAATGTTCGGAGATCGATCCCACCTGCCTCTCCGGCGAGATGATCAACTCGGAGCGTCGTGCCGGCCTGCGGCGGCTGTTTCTGTATAAGCTGACGCATTACCCGGTTCAAACCTTTCGTCTGTTGCGCCGCTTTCTCCGCTACATGCCGGTGCGTGACGTCGTGTACCTCATTCTCAAGCCGTTCCTTGGGAAGGGGCAGGGGCCGACGAAGGCTGAAGTGCTGTCGCGCGCCGTTGAACACGGCGCGCTGAAGGATGCGGCGGCCGAGCTGACGCAGGTGAGTGACGCCCTGCTCGAACATGTGATGAATGAATCGAGGGCCGAACGCCTCAGAATCCAAAGTGAAGCGGACAGGTCACGCGAGATTCCCCTAATTAGCTCTCTGGAAATGCATTAGATAGAGAGCCGGACTACTCTACGGCACTCCAGCCAAGATAGGTTTCTCACCTATTTGAAGAGCTTCAGCATCCCGCCGAGGAATCCCTCTTTGTGAGTGACCTGCTCTAACTCGCCAGCGTCGAGCCAGATGCCCTGGCAGTTCATGCAGCGGTCGATCTTGATGCCCTTGTAGTCGAGCTCCGCGAGCTGGTGCCCGCACTTGGGGCAGTGCCTGTAGTGCAGTTCTTTGAGTTGCTTCTTTTCCTCGTCGGCCATCTTGGCCTGCCTGGCCTGGGCTTCTTTCTTCATCCGCTCGATGGCCTGTCGGGCGAAATACTCCTCTTCTTTCTCGCTGGGTTTCCCCATGGATCCTGTTGCCATGCTGTTCCCTCCCCCAATGATGTCAGGTAATGCGCTTCGCCCGTCGCGTTTGGATCACGAGGTAGATCGAGCGGCCGGCCTGCACGGCGACGTAAACGAACAGCCCGACAAAGACGACGTTCCAGCCCATCGCCTGCCACCGTTCAGACGAAGGATTGTGCAGCACCAAACCAAGGGCAATATGGCCACCGAGCCCGAAGCTCAAGGCAAAGATGATCCATTCCCGGGCAATGGTTGCTTTGCGCGCTGGCGTCATGGCTTCCCCATACAAGAATTGCAGAGCTTCGTCAAGAAAGGGCGTAGCGTTCGTGACTGGTATGGAGCGCATTCCTTATTTGGGAAGGCGATTGCCTGAGTTGAGGCAACGCCTCTTTTTGGCAAGGGACGGAAGATCAAGGAGTTGGGGCTCTGGCATCTGGTTTGCCTCCGTGCCTTGTTAAAGAAGTGATTGGCCCAGGCCAGTCAGAAAGGGGGATGCCATGCGGTGCGCACGGTGTTGCGGGTTGATGGTGCGGGACCTCTTCTTCGATATGCTGGATGACAGCGGGCATCTCAGCTTTGTCGGTTGGCGATGTGTCTGCTGCGGCAACGTCCTGGATCCGTTGATCCTGAAGAACAGGCGCGGACGTCGTTCACCACTCGTCCCCATTTCATAAAGAGCCACATCTGGTTGAAAACCATACCTGGTGGCTGAGCCGGTCCCTCCCGTCAATCCGGTCCAGCCACCCATCTCTTTGTTTTCTGCGACATTTTATAGAAGTTTTGTGGTCGGCCTGGCTTGCGCAACCGGCTCACGAAGGTTAACAATAGAAGTAACGTTTACCGATGAAAGGAACGCCGACGTACAGCCTGAACAAATGCGGGTTGGCTGGGCTCGTGCTGGCTCTGGTACTGTTCGGCTTGCCTGCGTCGAGCCCGGCGCGGATCTTCGGCGATGTGGTGACCATGGAGCAGTTGAGCTTCCACCCCGATTCGGTCAACGTCCCCGGCGACAGCTTTGCTGTCCTGGTAGTGCAGAACCGGGAAGAGGGCCCGATCGTGCACGAGGTCATTTCCCCCAGCCTCTTTGAATCTGGAACCCTCATTCAGGTCATGGGTACCGGGAAAATCGAATACAGCGGGAAGCGCGTGTCCCGGGTCCTGCTCTATCCCGGCGAGGAAGTAGTGATTTGGTTCTACGCCGAAAAAGGACGGACCTACCCGTTCCAGTGCAATCTCAACGGCCACGCCATGCAGGGGGTGGTGAAGACCGGCTGATGGAAATCATCTCACAGTTGGGGTAGGATGATGCCGATGAATCTTGACCTCCGCACGAGCGAGCCACGGGAAGCGGGGATGAACTATCCGGACCGGTCGGTCGCACCGCCCGAGGGCGAACGCTGCGACATCTGCGGACATCCCATGCTGGACGTGCATTGCAAGCTGATCTGCCGCAACTGCGGCTTCATGCGGGACTGCTCGGATCCCTGAGCGAGGAGATCGCCATGGCTGAGGAGACCAAGAAGCCCAAACCGGACGAATCCAAGAAGAAGAAAAAAGAACTCGACATCGTCCCTCATCCGTCGGAGCAGGAAGACATCTCCAGCGAGATGGAAGACCTTTTCGACGAAGAGACTGTCAAGCACAAGCACGGCCACGCTGAGCCTGAAGGCGACTGATAGCTCCTTCCCATGCTCAAGGAGATGATCGAGGAGGTCGCGAAGGCCAACGAGGGCTTCTACGAGGCCTTCGAGAGCCTCAACATCAAGAAGATGGATGAGGTGTGGGCCAAGGAAGACTACGTGACCTGCATCCATCCCGGCTGGAACCTGCGGTCCGGCTGGCCGGCCGTCCGCGACAGCTGGGTCATGATCTTCAACAACACCTTCTCGATGCAGTTCCGCCTCACCGACATCATGATCCAGGTGGCGGGCGATGTGGCCTGGGTGCTCTGCATGGAGAACATCACCAGCAGCAAGGACGGCGAGGGGCAGGAGTCACGCGTGCTGGCCACCAACCTGTATGAGCGGCAGCATGGGCGGTGGCTCATGATCCACCACCATGGCTCCCCAGTATTGTAAGTTCTTAGTGCACCCGCAGCGCTTCCCGCAGTTCTTTGACTATGTCGAGCGCTTCGCGGGCGTCCTTCTCGGTGGGGAGGCTTTCGGTCTGCCCGGTAGGAACGGCGTCGGGGTAGGTCAGCGGGATCAAATACTTGTCGAGGGTATAGCACCGATCCTCGAAGCGCGACAGGTCTTGGTCGGCTTCCGTGCACAACGCCAGCAGTTCGGAGAGGTGGTGGACCATCGGGATCGGCCGCTGGCGCTCGGCGAGGAAGGCCTTTAGAGACTTGGCCGAAGCCTGCTGGGCGTGCAGGCAGACCTGGTTCCAGAGTCCCAAGCCCTGCGCGGCCTCGGCCATGGCCATGTCTTCCGCCGCGAAGGCGGCCCACCTAGTGGCGGCGCTCATACGCCACGGCTCCCTTATAGATGATCTCGTCCAGCACGAAGACCCGCCGCTCGCCGATCAGGCTTTCCATCTCCTCGGGGGTATAGACCAGCACGTCCAGTCCGACCTTGGGCCGAACCAGCCGGAGCACCTCTTCGATCCGCTCCAGCAGGGGTTTGTCGGTCCGCTTGATCACGACGAGGTCGAGGTCGCTCCACTCGTGGAGCTCGCCCTGCGCGGCCGAGCCGAAGAGGATCAGCTTCTCGGGTTCGTACTCACGGATGAGAATCTCGGTCATCCGGTGGAGTTCCTGCTCGAGACGCAGGCCCCGCTCTTCGACGACAGGGTCCATCTCACCCGCCCACCCCAGGCGCGCCAAGACGCGCCCCTTCCCGTTGAAGCCGGCGCATTATGCCGAAGCTATCGAGGAGATTGCAAGGCGGGATTGTATTTATGAGCCCTTCACGAAGGGCAGGGCGTGGACGGTGGCGGGCTTGCGCTCGCCGCTGATCTCGACGGTCAAGGCTGTGCCGGGCGGCGTGAAGTCGCGGAGCGGGAAACCGAAGGCGATGACCTTGCCGAGCGAGGGCGAGCGGACCGCGCTCGTGACCCAGCCCACCTCGCGCTCGCCGCTGAAGAGTTTGGAGCCGGGCAGGGGAACCTGAGCATCCTCCAGGACGAGTCCGACCAGACGCCTTCGCACCGAGCCATACGTGTCCATGCGGGCGACCACTTCCTGTCCCGGGTAGCAGCCCTTGGTCAGGCTGAAGGCCTTGCCCTCCAGATTGGCTTCCGGCGGGACGATGTTCTCATTGAGGTCCGGACCGGCCTTGGGGAGGCCCGCCTCCACGCGCAGGCTTTCCAGAGCGTGCGCGCCGAAGGGCCTCAAGCCCAGCGGCTCACCGTGCGACCAGCACCGATCCCACGCTGCCTTGAGCCCGTCGGCCGGCAGGAGAATCTCCACATCGGTCTCGCCGGTCTCCTCGGTGCGGATCAGCTTGCCCGCATGGCCGTCAATGTCCACCGGCACGAACGAGAGGGGTTTGAGGGAGGAGGGATCGGTGCCGAACGCTGCGCGGATCAGCTCCTGCGCCTTGGGACCGCTGATCAGGAGCAGCCCCCAGGTCTCGGCGCAGTTCTCCATCTTGGCCTTCGTGCCGTACAGCAGAAACTTGCGCAGCGCCGAATAGGTGGCGTCCCCGATCTCACCCGCGTCCTCCAGCATCAGGGCTTCGCCGAGCTGATACACCCGGAAGTAAGTGAGCATCTTGCCCTTGTGCGTGAGGAGGCTTGAGTACGTGCCCTGGCCCGTGGCCAGAGGCAGGATATCGTTGCTGATGACGCTCTGCAGCCACTTCACCCGGTCCTCGCCGGTCACCCGGAGTTTCCCGCGCTGGGAGAGATCCGTGATGCCGACCCCGCGACGCACGGCCAGGTGCTCGGCAGCCGCGTCCCCGTAGTGCGCGGGCACGTCCCAGCCATGTTGCTCGATGAACGTCGCCCCGCGCTTTGCGTGCTCGTCATAGAGGCGCGTGTGCTTCATGCAGAAGGCGCCCCTCACACACCCACCACCTCCTGAACGAGCTGGAGCGTCCTCGAGGAGAACTCGTTCCGGGACACGATCTTGGTGACCCCTAGTTGCTGGGCCCGCTTCCAGTTGTCCACCTCTTCGTGGTTGGCGAAGACCAAGACCGGAATGGACTTCGACCGGGCGTCGCTCTTGAGGGCTTCCAGCGCCTTGAACGCGTCGAGCCCCTCGTCGTTGATGTTGAGGACCACCGCCGCCGGATGGAGCGCGCCGGCCTTGTCGGCTACCTCGCCGTGCGTCCGTGCTTTTTCGAGCGTGTAGCCTTGGGGCCTCAGGGCGTCCCGGAGCTTGGTGTAGAAGAAGACGTCGTTCACGCCGACGAGGATGGTTTTGTTCTCCACGGCACCCACCTAGTTCATCATGGCCCGCAGCCGCGTGAACGCGCGCTGGGCCAGATCGTACTTGGGGTTGATCTTCAGCGCGAGCTGGTAGCACTCGAGCGCCTTGTCCCACTCCCGCTTCTTCTCGTAGACGCGCCCCAGGTTCAAATGCGGGAACGCGGGGCTCTCGTACCGCTTGGCGCGCGTCGCTTTCTCCAACCATTCGATCGCGTCGTCGAGCTGGCCCTTCTCGATCAGGTAAGCCCCGATGTCGTTGTACGGATTGCCGAAGTCGGGGTCCACCGCGATGGCGCGGCGGCAGTCCTCTATCGCCTCGTCCAGCATCCCCATGAAGCTGTACGTCCATCCCCGGAACGTGTAGGCTTCGGCGGTCGGATAGAGGTCGATGGATTCCGCGTAGAGCTTGAGCGCCTCCTCGAACTCGCCCTTCATCTGGCGCTCGTAGGCCTTCCGGAAGAGATCCCACGCGGCCTTCTGGTCGTCTTCGGGTTCCAAATCAAAACTATTCCTGCTTGAGCTTCTTCTTGACGAGCTCGGCCGCGCGCCTTCCGGAGAGCAGCATGGCGCCGAAGGCCGGACCCATCCGGGGAGAGCCGTCCACGGCGGCCACCGAGAGCCCAGCCAGGAAGCAGTTGGGATAGACTTCCCGGGTGTTCTCCACCACGAGCTCCTCCGAGCGCTCCACCCACATGGCCCCGTTGCCGGGCACCGCCTTGTACAGGCCGCGCTTGTTCAAGAGCGCCACCACGGCGGCGTCATGGCCGGTGGCGTCAACCACGACTTTCGACTCCAGCGCGATCGGGTCCACGTGCACGGCGTCGTGCCCGGCGTACTCGACCGGCGACCAGTTCACGACGACGCCCTCCAGGATGTTCTCCCGGCGGAGGATCAGGTCGATGACCTTGGTGAGGTTGAGGACCCGGATGCCGGCGTCGTAGGCGGCGGCGACCAGCTTGGCAGTGGCGTGCGGCGGGTCCACGATGAACATCCCCTCGCACTCCTTGACCCGTTTCGAGGGGATCTTCAGCTCGTCGAGAATCTTGTCGGCGGGGGCGCAGATAGTCGCCTTGTTCATGAGATACCCGCCGGACCAGAACCCTCCGCCGAGGTGCAACGCCTGCTCGATGAGCAGCGTCTTGAAGCCGGCGGCGGCGAGGTACCGCGAGCACAGGAGCCCGGACGGCCCGGCGCCGACGACGATGACATCGCTCTCGATGAGCCGGTCGAATTCCTGGAAGTGCTCCCGGGCGATCTGCCGGGTGATGTCGCGCTCCCGTAAAGGAGCCGTCCATTTGTTCGCCATGATCGTGTACCTTCTATTTTTCAGCGATGGCCCGTGCGCTTCGGAAATGCTCCGATGCCCCCGCACCCCGCGCTCAGCCCGGCCGAGCCGGAGCCTCGCTTACTGGTAAATTTCCAATCCCGCTTTCTTGAACTCCTCCGCCTTCTCCTTCATGCCGACCTGGATGGCGGTCTGCTCATCCACCGCCATCTCCTCGGCGTACTTGCGGACGTCCTCGGTGATCTTCATCGAGCAGAAATGCGGGCCGCACATCGAGCAGAAGTGCGACGTCTTCGCCGCTTCCTGCGGGAGCGTCTCATCGTGGAAGGCCTTGGCCGTCTCCGGGTCGAGCGAGAGATTGAACTGGTCCTCCCAGCGGAACTCGAAGCGGGCCTTCGACAGCGCGTTGTCCCGCGCCTGCGCGCCGGGATGGCCCTTAGCCAGGTCGGCCGCGTGCGCGGCGATCTTGTACGCGATGACGCCGGCCTTCACGTCGTCCTTGTCGGGCAGGCCCAGGTGCTCCTTGGGTGTGACGTAACAGAGCATCGCGCAGCCGAACCAGCCGATCATGGCCGCGCCGATGCCGGAGGTGATGTGGTCATAGCCCGGCGCGATGTCGGTCGTCAGCGGGCCCAGTGTGTAGAACGGCGCTTCGTGGCAGGCCGCAAGTTGCCGTTCCATGTTCTCCTGGATCATGTGCAACGGCACGTGGCCGGGGCCCTCGATCATGACCTGCACGTCGTGCCGCCAGGCGATCGTGGTCAGCTCGCCCAGGGTCTCCAGCTCGGCGAACTGCGCCTCGTCGTTGGCGTCCGCGATCGAGCCGGGCCGTAGCCCGTCGCCCAGGCTGAAGGAGACGTCGTAGGCCTTCATGACCTCGCAGATCTCCTCGAAGTGCGTGTAGGCGAAGTTCTCCTCGTGGTGGGCGAGGCACCACTTGGCGTGGATCGAGCCCCCGCGCGAGACGATGCCGGTGACGCGGTTGGCCGTGAGGGGGATGTAGCGCAGCCGCACGCCCGCGTGGATGGTGAAGTAGTCCACGCCCTGCTCCGCCTGCTCGATCAGGGTGTCGCGATAGATCTCCCAGGTCAGGTCTTCGGCCTTGCCGCCCACCTTCTCGAGGGCCTGGTAGATGGGGACGGTGCCGATGGGGACCGGCGCGTTGCGGATGATCCACTCCCGCGTCTCGTGGATGTTCTTGCCGGTGGAGAGGTCCATGACGGTGTCCGAGCCCCAGCGCGTGGCCCAGATCATCTTCTCCACCTCCTCCTCGATGGAGGAGGCCACGGCGGAGTTCCCGATGTTGGCGTTGATCTTCACCAGGAAATTGCGCCCGATGATCATCGGCTCGATTTCCGGGTGGTTGATGTTCGATGGGATGATCGCGCGGCCGCGGGCGACCTCGTCGCGGACGAACTCCGGCGTGATCTCATCCGGGATGCTGGCGCCCCAGGAGTGTCCTGGATGCTGGCTGGTCAGGCGGCTGCCGTCGTGTCCGTTCCCGCTGCCGTTCCCAGCGGGCCGGTACATGGCGGCCTGGCGTTTCATGTTCTCGCGGAGGGCGATGAACTCCATCTCCGGCGTGATGATGCCCTTGCGGGCATAGTGCATCTGGGTCACGTTGTGGCCGGGCTTCGCGCGCAGCGGCTTGCGGAGGTACGCGAACCGCAAGGCGTCCAGCTTGGGATCGGCCAGGCGCAGGCGCCCGTACTCGGACGAAACTTCGGAAAGCGTCTCCACATCCCCCCGTCCAATGATCCATTCTCGCCGCAAGGGAGCAAGTCCCCGGCGGATATCAGTGCTGGCCTCCGGGTCGGTGTAGGGGCCTGAGGTGTCATAGAGCAGGAGCGGCGCGTTCTCCTCGACGGCGCCGCTCTTGAACGACTTGGTCGGTGTGAGACGGACCTCCCGCATCGGCACGCGGTTGCCCCGCGCGCCTTCGATGTACACCTTTCTGGAGGCTGGGAAGGGTTGCGTCGTGAGAGTCGTTGACTTCATGGTGCCATCCTTTCCTCCAAAACAACAAACCGCACCGGTCCGACGCTGGCACGCGGGAGAGACGGGTGCGGTTTGAAAAGTGAGGTCATGGTCGCTTCCCTGCGCTGGTATTATCCAGATCAGGTTCAGAGGGAGTGTGGCGCAACCGGCCACATCTCAGCCACCGTCGGCCCCCCTAGCTATGGATCATCAGCTTACACGCGGGCTTTTCCGTCTGTCAACCCATTTGACAAAGCAGGAAAGGCGCCCCTACAATTGATTTACCTAATTGTCACCAGGAGAGCCGTGACGAACGCAACGTGCCTGATCAGCCAGCCAGCCGACATCCAGGCCTACCGTGACCTGCCCCTGGATGAACTGGCCGAGCGGACAGCGGCGGCCAAGCGCAGGCTGGGCGACCGCGTCATCGTGCTCGGCCACAATTACCAGCGCGACGAAGTCATCCGCCACGCGGACGTTGAAGGTGATTCCCTCAAGCTCTCCCAGATTGCCGCCGAACGGTCGCAGCACGAATTCATCGTGTTCTGCGGCGTCCATTTCATGGCCGAGACCGCCGACATCCTCTCCAAGACCAAGCAGACGGTGATCCTACCCGACCTGGCGGCTGGCTGCTCCATGGCCGACATGGCCCAGATCGAGCAGGTGGATGAGGCTTGGGACCAGTTGGGTCTGATCCTGCCGGTGGAGGAAACGGTCACCCCGGCGGTGTACGTCAATTCGGCGGCAGACCTCAAGGCCTTCTGCGGCGAGCACGGCGGGATCACCTGCACGTCGTCCAACGCCCGCCGGGTGATCGAGTGGGCCTGGGCGCGGCGGGAGAAGATCCTCTTCTTCCCTGACGAACATCTCGGGCGTAACACTGCCAATAGGATGGGCGTCCCCCGCGACGAAATGTTGGTGTGGGACCCATTCTTGCCCAACGGCGGCCATTCAGTCGAGGCGATCAAGAAGGCCCGCATCCTGCTCTGGAAGGGCCACTGCAGCGTGCACCAGATGTTCCAGCCGGGGCACGTCCGCTACTTCCGCGAGAAGCATCCCGGCATCAAGATCATCGTGCATCCGGAGTGCCACGAAGACGTCGTCAACCTGGCCGACCTGTGCGGCTCCACGGAGTTCATCATTCGAAGTGTGTCCGCTGCGGAGCCGGGGTCCATCTGGGGCGTCGGCACCGAGCTCAATCTCGTCAATCGCCTCAAGCGCCGGCAGCCGGACAAGCAGGTCTACTTCCTGTCGCCGACCGTGTGCCAGTGCGCCACCATGTTCCGGATTGACGCGCCGCATCTCTGCTGGGCGATGGAGAACCTGGCCGATGGGCACGTGGTCAACCAGATCTCCGTTCCCGACGATGACAAGCACTGGGCGCGGATTGCCCTGCAACGCATGCTCGACGTCTCGACTCCGGCTTGAACCGCTCCGTCGCCCCTCCCCGGCCGGCTGTTTCCGCCCCCACACCCTCTGAGCTCGCAGCCTATGCCGCGCTGGTCACGACCGCGGTCGTGTGGGGCGGCTCCATCGTCGCCCAGAAGTACTCGCTCGGCTCGTTCTCCGCGGTCGAAGTGTCCGTCGCCCGAGGCCTCGGCGCGCTGGCGATCCTGATCCCCCTCTGGTGGTGGCAGGAAGGCGGCACGGTCAAGTTCGCGGCGCGGGATATCGGAATCTTTGCCGCGCTGGGGCTCGGCGTGCTCGGCAATCATCTGCTCACGCTGTTCGGGCTTCGCTACATCGGCGCTGGCGCAGCCGGCGTGATCATCGGCGCGAGCCCGGCAATCCAGGCATTCCTCTCCTCGGTGCTGATCCGAGACGTGCCGTTCCGGCTGGTGTGGGGCGGCTGCGCGGTGTCGTTCGCCGGTGTGTTTCTCGTTGTCGGTGTGAAGGGGGGAGCGGCGGCCGGGGAGCAGCCGTGGTTGGGTGCGACGCTCGTGTTGCTGGCGCAGGTGAGTTGGGCCCTCTACTCCATCGGTGGGCGACGGACGATGGAGCGGTTCTCGCCGCTCACGGTGAACTGGACGACGCTGTCATTCTCGATCCTGCCGCAAATCTTAATGTTGGGGATGGACCAAAAGGCGCTGACCGTGGGGCTGGGGACTGTGCCGCTTGCCGACTGGCTGGTGGTGGGGTACCTGATCGTGTTCGCGACCGCGCTGGGACAGCAGGCCTGGCTCTACGGCGTGCAGGGGATTGGCCCGTCTCGCGCTGGCGTCTTCGTCAACTTGGTCCCTGTCTCCGCGCTGATCCTGTCGGCCCTTCTGCTCGGCGAGCAGATCGGGCTGACGGAGGTCGCCGGCATCGTCCTGGTGCTGGCCGGCGTGTGGCTGGTCAACCGCCAGTCCGCCTCCACCTGAAAGATCTCGCGGCGCCTGTCTGGGCCGAGTTGCGCTGAGAAGCTAGTATCCTCGTTTCCTAACAAAGTCATGCTTGACAGGTCACGACGGGTGGCCTAGCCTTCCCTCTCGACTGCGGGGGGTACACACACTGTGGGCAGGTCATTGGGAACAAGCGTGTCATGTACTCACTAAAAAGGCACCCTAGCCTTGTGACTGGCCTCATAGTGGCGATGATCGCCGGGATCTTTCTCCTAGACCTATTGGAGCCCTTAGCGGTGTATGATTGGGCGCTCTATTTCATTCCACTGTTCTTTACGTTCTGGTCAAAGGGCCGGCACTACTCGATCCTGGTTGCAGCCAGTTGCACTATTCTCATCTATCTGGCTTTTGTTCTCTCCCCTCTAGTCGTTTCGTTCACTGCGACCATCAACCGTTCATTGGGTGTGGTAGTGCTCTGGATCATGGCGCTGATCTTGTTACAGCGCAGGCTAGGCGAAGAGGAACGAGAGAAGTTGGTTGGTGAACTCAAAGACGCTCTCGCCAAAATTCGGGTCCTGCGGGGCCTGTTGCGCATCTGCTCGCACTGCAAGAAGATCCGCGATGACAAAGACCAGTGGCACTCTGTGGAAGCCTACGTGACTAAGCATACCGAAGCCGATTTCGCTCATGAGATTTGTCCCGAATGCCTCCATAAACATTATCCCGAACCTACTTAAGAAAAAGTGGGGTCAGACTCGGTTAATGGCCTTCTTTCCGTCTCTTCCACGCCAGAGGTTGTCCTATGTCGACCGTCTTAATCGTCGATGATGAGCCCTCCTTCTGCATGTTCCTAAAGGGGATTCTGAAGAGCCACGGCCATGAAGTGCTCACGGCGTGCACGGGGCGCGACGCTCTCGATGCCTTCCAGCAACGGCGCCCCCAGTTTACGTTGTTAGACCTTCACATGCCTGAAATGGACGGGCTGGAGGTGCTCAGGCGGATTCATGCACTTGACCCGCGCGCCTCGGTCATGATCCTGACCGCCTGGGGGTCGGAGGATTGGGAACTGTCGGCGCGACATCTCGGAGCGGTCGATTTTCTGAGCAAATCCCTCTCCATGGACACGATCCTCAGAACCATGGAAGGCATCCTCCATCCCCGCAAGGGCGCCGAGCCGCCAAGCCTGCTAGCCGATACGATCTTGCTGGTGGACGAGAATCCAGAAACGCTCGCCCGCTATGCGCACGCCTTGCGGAACACCGGGTATGAGCTTCGCCTGGCGCGGGATGCCTTTGCCGCGTTGCAAGTGCTGGACAATGAAAACCCCGTGCTCGTCGTGCTGGACCTGGACATACCGGAAAGTCTAGTGGTCGAGGTTTTACAACGATTGGAGGCACGGAACTACAGGGGAGGCCTCATTCTGCTGACATCCCTTCAGAGTAGGCGCGTGACGCGCGAAGCCACACTTCTCAGATCAATTGACATCTTGCGCAAGCCGGTTCAGCCGGAGACGCTGCTTCTTGCGGTCCAGGTCGGGCTGATGCCGAGACTCTGGCACTAAGCTCCGTCGAACAGGATCAAAGGTAAAGATGGCTGAACGGCTCATCGAGGTTCACCTCTCTCCACAACAGACCTTTCTTGTTGTTTGTTCCCAATGCAATCAGTCAAAAATATTCAATCTCAATGACCTCCCACCGAATTCACCGAATCCGTTCAAGTATGAGTGTCACTGTGGTGTGTCCTCTAACGTCCTATTGAATTATCGAAGGAGTTATCGGAAGCGTGTGAATCTGGCGGGTGTCTTTACGGTGCCTTCCGAATCGAAAAAAATTGAAAGGTTCTGCACTGTACTCGATATCTCCGCTACCGGCATGCAAATTGTGACCGACTACTTCAAAGCCATTTCTGAAGGTCAGCCCATCCACGCCGCAATCATCTTAGATGATAAGATGCGGACCAGATTGGAGCTCCCTTGTGTCGTGAGACGAATCATTCCTGATAAGACCCGAAGTCGGCTCAGACTTGAATTCATGAATTTAAACATTCACCAGCAACAGATTCTTGGGTCTTACCTGATGCCATAGCTGCGGGTCAGCGCTTCTTGAGGAGGCGGTTGATCTCGGCGCTGAACGTGGCAATCGGAATCGCCCCAGGAATCATGACGGGGTCCGAGAAGCGTTTGCCGTCCGTGCGGACGATGAGGAACCCCGGCGTGCCGCGGAAGCCAAGCTTCACTCCCTCTTCGCGGTCAGCCATGATCGCCGGGACGTGCTTCTGCGAATCCATGCAGGCCGCGAACGTTTTTTCGTTCAGCCGCAGGCCCCTGGCGAGTCCCATTATCACTCCCGTGCCCAATCGCGCGTGCTGGTCGAAGAGCCGGTCGTGCATCCCCCAGAATTGACCCTGCTCGCCGGCGCAGCGCGCGGCATGGGCGGCGACGAGCCCCCAGCCCTCGGGATCACGTGGGTAGTCCCGGTAGGCGAAGCGGGCCTTGCCGGCGTTGAGATACTCCGCCTTGAGCGCTGGGAGAGTCTCTCGGTAGAACTTCCCGCAGTATCCGCAGGTGAAATCCGAGAACTCCACGATCAGAACCGGAGCTTGGGGGTCCCCCTTGATGGGCGTGACGGGAGTCAGGATGTCCGTCAGGGGGCCGGAGGGCATACCGTAAGCTACCATAGGGGATTGCGCTTTGCCACCTGTGCCATCCGTTGATTTGACGGGAGGCGGATGCTACGATCCACGCGCACGACGATGGACTACAAGGCCACGCTGAATCTCCCCCAGACTGACTTTCCCATGAAGGCCAATCTCCCGCAGCGAGAGCCGGAGTTTCTCGCGCGCTGGGAGCGCGAGCGCCTCTACGAGCGCATCCAGGAGGCCGGTAAGGGACGTCCGCTCTACGTCCTGCATGATGGTCCGCCGTATGCCAACGGCCGAATCCACATCGGCCACGCGCTCAACAAGGTCCTCAAGGACATCATCGTCAAGTCGAAGACGATGGAGGGCTGCCAAGTGCCGTACGTGCCCGGCTGGGACTGCCACGGGCTGCCGATCGAGCATCAGGTCTTGAAGGAACGGGGCGGCAAGAAGAAGACCCTCGGCAAGATCGAGATCCGCAAGCTCTGCCGCGCGTACGCCGAGAAGTACTTTAAGATCCAGCGGGAGGAATTCCAGCGCCTGGGCGTGCTGGGCGATTGGCACAACCCCTACCTGACGATGACGTACGACTACGAGGCCGCCATCCTCCGAGAGTTCGGCAAGTTCGTCAAGGCTGGCGGGATTTACAAAGGGAAGAAGCCGGTCCTCTGGTGCCCGGTGGATGAGACGGCCCTGGCCGAGGCCGAGGTCGAGTACGAGGACCACACCTCGCCGTCGATCTACGTCAAGTTTCCGCTGGAGAACTCGCCCCAGGTGCTCGCCAGCCCCGCCGTTCTGGGCGTCGACTTTCCATCGGACGTCAAGACCGTCTCGATCGTGATCTGGACGACCACGCCGTGGACACTGCCCGCCAACCAGGCCGTCTGCCTGCATCCGGACTTCGACTATGCGTTCGTGCGGACCGGAGAAGAGGTGCTGGTGATCGCGGAGAAGCTGGTGGACGCGGTCGCCAAGGCATGCGGCTTTTCCGGACACACGATCCTCGGCGTCCGCAAGGGGCGGATGCCGTTAGGCGGGTTCGAGGGCTTGCGCTGCCGCCGCCCGGCGTCGGAGGGCACCTCACCGATCCTGCTCGGCGAGTTCATCACCCTGGACCAAGGGACAGGGTGCGTGCACATCGCGCCGGGGCACGGGCAGGAAGACTACGAGCTGGCGCTCAAGTATAACGACCCGCACTATCTGCCTGAGATCCAGGCGCCGCTGGAAGTCCTGGCGCCCGTCGACGATCAGGGTCGGTTCACAGACGCGGCCCCTGAATGGCAGGGGAAGACCGTCTTCGAGGCGAACCCGCTGATCGTGCAGAAGCTCAAGGCGTCGGGCGTGTTGCTCGGGGAGGGGACCCTTACGCACACCTACCCGCATTGCTGGCGGTGTAAAAATCCGGTGATCTTCCGCGCCACCGATCAGTGGTTCGTCTCGATGGAGAAGAACGATCTCCGCAAGAAGGCTCTCGCGGAGATCGACACCCGCGTGCGCTGGATTCCGAAATGGGGCCGCGACCGCATCTACGGCATGATCCAGAACCGCCCGGACTGGTGCCTCTCCCGCCAGCGCGTGTGGGGCGTGCCGATCCCCGGGTTTTCGTGCCGGGGATGCGGCCGGGTCCTGATCACGCCGCAGATCGTCGAGCATGTCGCCAAGCTGGTCGAGCAGCACGGCACCGACGTCTGGTTCGAACGGGAAGCCGCTGAACTGCTGCCGGCGGGCACGACCTGTCCGAAGTGCGACGGCCGCGACTTCGACAAGGAGCGGGACATCCTGGACGTCTGGTTCGAATCCGGTGTGAGCCATGCGGCGGTCCTCAAACCGCGGGGCAAGGCGGTCGGACAGGGCTGGTGGCCGGCCGATCTCTACCTGGAAGGCTCCGACCAGCACCGCGGCTGGTTCCACAGCACGTTGTTGGCCGGCATCACCACCGACGGGCGCGCGCCCTACAGGGCCGTCCTGACGCACGGCTTCGTCGTGGACGGCGACGGCAAGAAGATGTCGAAGTCGGCCGGCAACGTCGTGGCGCCGCAGGAAGTCATCAAGCAGCACGGCGCGGAGATCCTGCGTCTGTGGGTGGCGGCCCAGGACTACCGGGAGGACGTCCGCATCTCGCCTTCCATCCTCTCGCACCTCGTGGACGCCTACCGCAAGATCCGGAACACGGCCCGCTTCCTGTTGAGCAATCTCGCCGATTACGATCCGGCGCGGGATGCCCCGCCCGACGAGCGACTCTCCGAGCTTGACCGGTGGGCGCTCATGCGGCTGCACGACCTCATTGACCGAGTCCGCCGGGGGTACAAGGAGTGCGAGTTCCACCTGATCGTCCACGCGCTGAACAACTTCTGCTCCGTGGACATGAGCGCGATCTACTTCGACGTGCTGAAGGACCGGCTGTACACCTTCCGCAAGGACGCCCCGGCGCGCCGGGCCTCCCAGCGGGTGCTCCGTGAAACTTTGCTGACCTTGACGAAGCTGATGGCGCCGGTGCTGAGCTTCACGGCGGAGGAGATCTGGCAGAGCATCCCCGAGAGCCAGAGCGAAGCGACAAGCGTCCATCTGACGCAGTTTCCGAAGGCAGACCATCGCTGGAAGGACGAGGCACTGGAGAAGCGATGGGAGCAGTTGCTCGATGTGCGAACCAAGGTGCAAGCAGAATTAGAGACGAAGCGCCGGGAGAAGTTGATCGGAGCGCCGCTTGAAGCCAAAGTTCTGATAGATGCCAATCCAGAGAAGTATGACTTGCTCAAACAGTACGAGCAGTACGAGGACTTGCCTGGACTCTTTATCGTGTCTCAGGTTGAACTGAAGAAAGTGACTCATCTGCCCCACTATCCAGACTTTGAAGTGAAAGTCGTCAAGGCGGAGGGCAACAAGTGTGTGCGCTGCTGGCGCTACCAAACCAGCGCTGGCGCGAATGCGGCCCACCCTGAGCTCTGCGACCGCTGCGTCGAGGCGATAGCTTGATGGGCATCGGTCTGGGGCACAAGCGGCACCTGAGTCTGATGCTGCTGATCGTGTCCGCCGTAATCGCTCTCGACCAGCTCACCAAGTGGCAGATCACGCGCACGATGCGGCTGCACGAGTCCATCCCCGTGATCCCCGACCTCTTCAGCATCACCTACATCCGGAACTCCGGCGCGGCGTTCGGCATCCTGGCCGGCAGCCATGCCGGTTTCCGCCTGCTGTTCTTCGGGCTGACCTCAGTCCTGGCCCTCGCCCTGCTCGGCACGATCTACGTGCGGCTGTCGCCCGCCGATTGGGTCGGCCAGGTCAGCGTGTCCGCGATCTTCGGCGGGGCCGTCGGCAACCTCATCGACCGCATCCGCTCCGGTGAAGTCATCGACTTCCTCGACTTCTCGCTCATGGGCCATCACTGGCCCGCCTTCAACGTGGCCGATGCGGCGATCACCGTGGGCGTGGGCTTCCTGATCATGCACTTCTTCAGGCACAAGTCGGAGGCCGACACGTAGGTGACCCGCCGCGTGACCGTCTCCGCGGGCGAGACCCCGAAGCGCCTCGACGTGTTCCTCAGCACCCATACCGCCGGCCTCTCCCGTGCCGCCGTCCAGCGTCTGATCGGGCAGGGTGCCGTCACAGTCAACGGGAGACAGGCCAAACCCTCGCTCAAGATCAAGCCGGGCGATGCGATCGAGTGGGACGTGCCGCAGCCAACGCCGCTCGAGATCGCCGGCGAACCGATCCCCTTGGAAATCCTGTTCGAGGACGAACATCTGCTGGTCCTCAACAAGCCGGCGGGCCTCGTGGCGCATCCGGCGCCGGGGCACTGGAGCGGGACGCTGGTGAACGCGCTCCTGCACCACCTCCGGACGGAAGGGGCGGGCGGGCTCGCTGGCATCGGCGGGCGCGAGCGGCCCGGCCTCGTCCATCGGCTGGACAAAGGCACGAGCGGCGTGATGGTGATCGCCAAGACCGACGCGGCGCATCAGGGTCTCTCGAAGCAGTTCAAGGCCCATACCATCCATCGGGTCTACCTGGCGCTGGTCAGGGGGGTGGTGAAGGGCAGGATGGGCCGCGTGGAGCTGGCCATCGGCCGCGACACGAAAAACCGGAAGAAGTTCTCGCCCCGGACGACCTCGCCGCGCGAAGCGGTCACGGAGTTCCAAGTCGTGGAGCGGTTCGGGGCGAAGAG
>JAXIOW010000050.1:0-5296 GCA_045403215.1 Nitrospirales bacterium
CATCTCGAACGGGCGCGCGCGTACCTGGAGGTAGGATTGACCGGGGCCGCGAAGCGCCGCGAGTGGCTGACGCTCCTGCGCGGCTACGTACCCTGGTACTTGGGACTCTGGAGACGCACGCCCTTGCCGGATCGCGAGGCGCTCCGGCACCGCAAGGTCTCGGAAAAACTCTCGTGCGCCGAGCGCGCGAGCCGGCGCCTTGCCCGCACAATTCTGTACGCGATGGCACTCTATCGTGCAGCGCTGCGCGACGATCAGGGCCGGCAGAACCGGATCGAGGAGATCGGCGAGGACATTCTCACGATCGCCGCCACGGCCCTGCATGCCGAGGCGCTTCACCGCACACAGGGGGACGGCCACGTCTGGGATCTCGCCGACGAATTCTTCCGCGAGGCCGTCACGCGCATTGACGCCAACGTCGCCGGCCTCCTCCGCAACGACGATCATCAGCCCGCCGCCGTCGGGCAGCGCGCCCTGCGCAGCCAGTACCCTTCCCTCTCCGGCGGCATCATCCAGCGCAGCCTCGACGACTACATCCGGAAGGAATGAAGGGGACTGGCTCGCTTTCCTAAGCGTGCCTGTCCCCATTTCTGCCCCATTTCTGCCCTCGCCGCGACAGGGCCTGAAATCCTGAGACATCCCGCATCAACAGTCACGAACGCCTCGCATGGGATTTGCAGCTTTCAGGAAGGATGAAGCTTTCTCGATGGGTCTCTCCCAATCTGGTGATTGTCGCGGCCCTGGCTGTCGTCTACCTGATCGCGGCCAAGCTCGGGTTGATGCTCGCCTTCGTGCAGGCGAGCGCCACGGTGGTGTGGCCGCCCACCGGAATCGCCCTGGCGGCCTTCCTGGTGTTCGGGTATCGCGTCTGGCCCGGCATCTTCGTCGGCGCATTCCTGGCGAACGTCATGACAGAGGGCGCAGTCGCCATCTCGCTCGGCATCGCGGCCGGCAACACGCTTGAAGGAGTCACAGGGGCGTACCTGGTGAATCGGTTCGCCGGCGGCACTCACGCCTTCGACCGGCCGCAGGATGTGTTCAGATTCGCGGTCCTCGCCGGAACGATCAGCACGATGGTGAGCGCCACGGTCGGCGTGACTAGCCTGTCGCTCCGCGGCTTCGCCAGCTGGGCCGACTATAGAGCGATCTGGTCGACCTGGTGGCTCGGGGATGCGGTGGGTGCTCTCCTGATAGCCCCGCTGCTCGTGCTGTGGCTCACGAATCCCCGCGTGCACTGGCAGCGAAAACGGGCTTACGAGGCGGCCGGCTTGCTGCTCTGTCTCGTGGTCGTCGGTCAGATGGTGTTCGGCGGGTGGAATCCTCTCAAAGTCAAAGATTACCCGCTCGACTACTTCTGCGTACCGATCCTCGTGTGGGCGGCGTTTCGGTTCGGTCAACGTGAAACGGCGACGGCCACCGTCCTGCTCTCGGGAATCGCACTCTGGGGCACCATGCGTGGGTTCGGTCCCTTTGTCAGGGACACGCCGCACGAGTCCCTGCTGTTGTTGCAAGCGTTCGTGGGCGTCACCGCCTTGCTGGCCATGGTGTTTGCCGCGTTGGTGTCCGAGCGCAATCGGAGTGAAGCGAAACGCGAGGCGCTCCTTCAGGAGTTGCTACACGCCAATGAGCACATCACGGCCTTACGGGGTATGCTGCCCATGTGCGCCTCGTGCAAGAAGATCCGGGATGACGAGGGCTACTGGGACTACATCGAGAACTACATCCAAACGCATTCGGAGGCGACGGTGACCCACGGCCTCTGCCCGGACTGCATGAAGAAACTCTACCCGGAATTTGTAAGGCACGCTCAGTAAACGCGGCGCCTGATGCTCATCGCGCTCATGCTCGCCTACCTGTTTCCCGCCGAGGAGCGGGTCAACCCGTTCTTCTTCGCCGGGCGGGTACTCGTGTATGGCTTGCTGATCTTCTGGGGCGTGAAGTTCATCGCGACTCCGATGGAGACGAACTACGTGGGCGGGCACTTCATGCACCTCATCAACCTCCCGTTCCATGAAGCGGGGCATCTTGTCTTCATGCCTTTCGGCCGGTTCATGACCGTGCTCGGCGGCAGCCTGGGGCAGCTCCTCATGCCGCTGATCTGTGTGGGGGCGTTCCTCTTCTATAACAATGACACCTTCGGCGCGTCGGTGGCGCTCTGGTGGTTCGCCGAAAGCCTGATGGACCTCGCGCCTTACATCAACGACGCGCGGGACCTCCAGCTGATCCTGTTAGGCGGGGTCACCGGGCAGGAAGTGGAAGGGCATGATTGGGAATACCTGTTGTCCAACCTCGGCTGGTCGCAATACGACCACACGCTCGCCCACGCGGCCTACAACATCGGCAACTTTGTCATGGTGCTCGCCTTCCTCTGGGGCGCGTCTCTCCTCTACTGTCAATACCGGAACCTGGACAGGACCTAAACGCAAGCGACAGACCCGCGACCCTTCGACTGGTTCAGGGTGACTGGCTTCCCCTCACCAGAAGCCATCCGGTAGGATAGTCACCACGGGGGAGCCATGGGAGCCGTTCCTTATTCAACCGTGGCGGAAGCGGTGCAGGGGCTGAATGTCCGGGGCTTCACGGCGAATTTCGAGGTTGCCGGCGACGGCCTCCGAGCCGTGGACAGCGGCAAGACCTTCACGGCTCAACAACTCACGATCGTCGAGCATCACCGGTTTGAAGGCGCGAGCGATCCCGACGACATGTCGGTCGTCTATGGGATTGCGGCTTCAGATGGAACGCGAGGCGTCGTCGTGGACGCCTACGGAGTCTACGCCGATCCCCGGCTCAGCGAGCTCCTCAAGAACGTGAAGGTTCGGGAAGGACTTTAGGAAGAAGGAGAGGCTGACGCTTTGCCCCGCACGAGCTGGGCACGTTGCTTCTGCACTTCGCGTACCCGCCGGTTGTAGAATTCGAACACGGCCGGGAGGACCGCAGTGGAGATGTGGAGCCGCCGGTCGATGAGCTCGAAGAGCCGGTTGATGCCCCAGACGGGCGGGGTGACGACGACCGCCGCGAAGCGGGTGAGAGCCCGGAAGAGTTTGAGCGACGCAATTTTCTTGGGGATGTACAGGAGGACAGGCACGACCCCCGTCTTCTCGATCCAGGTATACCTCGTCGCGGTTTCCAGGAGGCTGCACAGAAAATAGAGAGGATCGAGGAACAGCCCTCGGTGGCGGTACATCTTCAAGAGGGACAACGCGAGCCTGAAGGGCGTCCGCTGGCCGAACTTGATCTTCTGCTTGATCTGATTGAGTTCCTCGCCCTTGATCCGCTCCATCCCCGGCTTCTCACGTCCGGTCTGAGGGTCGTGGATGAGATTGTGTAGGTCGGATCCTTCCGGGACCCTCAGACGGTTTGTCACAAGGGTATCGACGTCCCAGCGACGGCCGAACTCGAGGAATTCCATCATGTCTTCTCTCGTCTCCCCGGGCGAGCCAAGCAGGAAGTTGCAGAGGAGGAAGATGTTGGTTTCATTGATCATCTTCATGGCCTGCTCGGTTTCCTCCATCGTCTGCACCTTGCGGTAAAACTTGAGGGTCTCATCCTTGAGGGACTCCACACCGAAGGCGAGCGCGAGGAGGCCGGCCCGCTCGAGTTTCTTCATGCCCGCGACATCACTCTCAATGATGTGGTCGACACGGCCCGTGCCGATCAGGATCTTCCGGACATCGTGCTCGATGAGGAGGTCCGCCAGTTCGTCGAGCGCCTTCATGTCCGTGGTCATGTCATCGTCCACCCAGAGGACGATGGGCGCTTCGATCTCGGAGAGTTCTCGGAACTGGCTTTGCGGCGAACGCCCCTGCCAGCGCAGGAAGCTCCCGTCGGTATCCTTCCCGTATTGGTAGCAAAAGCGGCACTTGTAGTTGCACCCCACCGCGGCGCGGACCAGATCGACCGGGATGCCGAGGAGCCGATAGTCGTACTTCGGGTTGCGGAGGGTTCTCTTCGGATAGACCTCGTCGGAGAGCCGGTGCACGACGCTCGGGGTACCGACAAGCTCATTTCCCTTCCTGTACGTCAAGTTGCTGACGGATTCCGGGGAGCCGGCTTCAAGCAATTCCCGGATGGGGGTGTCGGGCATGCCTCGAATGACCACATCAATCTTCGGGTACGCCTTGAGGGCCTCCTCGGGATTCGCGAAGCCGGTTCCACCGGCCACGATGGGAGTGCCCTCCGGGATTTGATCGAGAACCTCGGAGATGACATGGACGCCCCACTTGCCGAAGATCGAGCAGTCCTCGAAGAAACCGTACAGGCAGACGAGGTCCGCCTTCTGGAGATGGTCCCGGATGTCGTTCTCGAACCGCATGTCGAGAAGGGTTGCGTTCCTCCCGGCTGCAACGATCCCGGCCTGGAGGTACTCGGCGGCGAGAGGAGGGAAGTTCGAGTACGGGTTGACGTAGGTGAAGGGGTAGACGATCAGGACGTCGCGGATGTCCCCCTTCTTCTTGTTCACGTAAGACAGTTCGGAAACCATGCCTAGCCTCTCCCTTCTGGAGTTGACAGCAACCGGTCAGGCTACTCTCTTATAGGCATGGTGTCAACTCACACTTAGCTGCGCCTCACCCTCTCGTGCACCGAAATCCGATCGTGGCAGCGCGCTGGTCGGGAACAGCGCCGTTGCGCGTCGCCGCGCGCAGTATGATAGGGTTGCTCTTCCACGATCCCCCGCGCACGCTCTTGTAGCGGCCGGCGGCCGAGCCCCGCGGGTTGCGCTCCGGCATGATCACGTAGTAATCGGCGCCGAACCAGTCCTGGACCCACTCCGCGATGTTGCCCGCCATGTGCCGCGCGCCGTAGGGGCTCTGCCCCTCCTCGCCGCTGTCCACCGCCGCGACCAGCGGAATCTCGTGCACGTGATACTGGCCGAACACCGCCAGTCCCGGCGCCGGCGGCTGGCTCCCCCAGGGAAAGAGCTTGCCTTCCGTCCCCCGCGCGGCTTTCTCCCACTCGGCCTCCGTCGGCAGGCGCTTCCCGCGCGCGTGGCAGAACCCGTCCGCCTCGGCCCACGTGGCGTAGAGCGCGGGCCAGCGGGCCATGACGTAATCCGGCAGAAAATGCACTGTGATGAGATGCCAGATCAAGCGCTGGAGCTCCTCCGGCGGCGATTGACGCTGCTCCTTCAGGAAGGCGAGGTACTCTGCCAGGCTCGCCTCGTCGCGATCGATCTCGAACGAGTCGAGCCAGATGCGCCGCTGCGGCTGCTCGGTATCGTCGAACTGGGTGGCCAGGCCGAAGGAATCGTGGCGCGTATCGTGGCTCTTGAGGTTGGTGCCCATCAGGAACCAGCCCG
>JAXIOW010000196.1:0-8116 GCA_045403215.1 Nitrospirales bacterium
TGGTGGACATCCCCGAACCAACTGTCGATGTTCACTCGTTGTCCGGTCAGTTTGGAGACCGCCCAGAGGCTGCCCGTGCACGTGATCTCGGCGGTCGGGGGATTCGCATTGGCGTTCACCACGATTTTGGAGAACACATGCGTGGCAGAGAAATGTTCATACAGGCGAAACAAGTCTTCCCAGAGCAGTCGCAATCGGTCTTTGTCGTAGCCGTGGTACTTGTAACTCTGCGAGTAGATCGTCATCAGCGCATCCAGGTCTTGCTTGCGCAGGGCTTCGTCGGCCCGGTGAAACGCGTCGAGAATGTCCGTGAGTGCCCGTTTATCCGCCTGCACTACCGCCCCGTGCGCTAACTGCGTCTTGCCGATGTCCGGCATCGGGGGAACCTGGCCGAACCGACATCCTGCAAGACCGATGCCGCCCCCCATCAGAACGATGAGAACCAGTGTCATACCACGGCACATATTTCCTCCTTACTTGATTGAGAGCCACGCCATGCCGCTTTCCAGATCTCCATCGCGACCAGCATAAGGATCCCAACGCCGAACACCATGACCCAGTGCTCCGGGTTGAAAGAGGCCAGCTTGAAAACTTCGCGAGTCCATGGATTCAGCACGAGTCCCACTTGTAAGACCATGGAGACACCAACCGCCAACAGGAGCGGCTTGTTCGTCAAAATCCCCAGCCTGAAAAGCGAGAGCCGCTCGCTCCGGCAGTTGAAGGCGTGCGCGAGCTGCGCGCCCACCAGCACCATGAACGTCACGGTTCGGGCCCGCTCGAGGTCTTGGTCCATGCTGTACAAGCAGTACACGAAGGCCAATATCGAGATCAACGTCATAAACAGCCCCTGACCGAACATCAGGAAGATCCGTTCCCTCTCTAGAATTCTAGCTTCTGGACGGCGCGGGGGCCGCCGCATGAGGTCCGGGTCTTTGGGGTCCACCGCCAACGCCAACGCCGGCAGCCCGTCCGTCACGAGGTTGATCCAGAGGATCTGCACCGGCAGCAACGGGAGAGGAAGAGCCAACAGGGTGGCCAGCAGCATCACCAGGATCTCGCTGATGTTGCAGGACAGGAGGTAATGGACGGACTTCCGGATATTGTCAAAAATGGCTCGGCCTTCCTCGACCGCCGCCGCAATGGACGCGAAGTTGTCGTCCGTGACGACCATCGCCGCGGCCTCTTTGGTCACGTCCGTGCCGGTGACTCCCATCGCGACGCCGATGTCCGCTGCCTTCACCGCCGGCGCGTCGTTGACTCCGTCGCCGGTCATGGCCACGACCGCTCCCCGCTTCTTCCAGGCGCGTACGACGCGGAGCTTGTGCTCGGCCGAGACGCGGGCATAGACCGCAATTCGCTCGACTTGCTGAGCCAGTTCGGCGTCGGACAGCCGGTCCAGCTCCGCACCGGAAACCGCCTGCGCCCCCGATTCCATGAGGCTCAGCTCTCTCGCGATAGCCACCGCTGTCTCCTTATGGTCTCCCGTGATCATGACGGTCCGGATCCCAGCGGTCCGGCAGGCCTCCACGGCCACTTTCACTTCAGGCCTGATCGGATCCTTCATACTGAGCAAGCCCACGAAGATCAGGTCCCGCTCCAGAGCGGCAGCGGTATAGGTCTCGGGGGACCGGTCCAGCGGCCGGATGGCCACCCCTAGCACGCGGAGCGCCTGCGAGGCGAAGTTCTGGTTCGCGGCCAGAATCTCACGCCGAATCTCATCCGTCAGAGATTCCGTGCTTCCATCTTTCGCAACCCACGCTCGGCAGTCGCGCAACAGCACATCCGGCGCGCCTTTGACGAAGGCGACCGGGCCGGATGCTGTGCGGCGCACGATAGTCATCTTCTTTCGTTCCGGATCGAAGGGAACTTCACCGAGGAATGGCGCCTCCCGTTCGAGATCGGCCTTCCGGAAGCCGGCTTTGGCCGCCACCACCAAAAGGGCTCCCTCGGTGGGGTCTCCCAGGATCGTCCAGACGTCCGCCTCTTGCCGAAGCTCGGCCCCGTTGCAAAGCGCTGAGGCGTGCAAGAGCTTCGTCAGCCCCGGACGCGTGTCGGCTTTCACCGGCTCGCCGAAGGAGAGAATCTCGCCAGCCGGAACATAGCCTTCGCCGGTCACCGTGAATACTTCGCCTCCCTGGTAAAGCGTGGTCACGGTCATCTCGTTTTTCGTGAGCGTGCCGGTCTTGTCGGAGCAGATTACGGTGGTGGACCCCAGGGTCTCGACCGCGGGCAGACGCCGAATCAACGCGTGGCGCTTGACCATCCGGGTCACACCGAGGGCCAGCGTGATGGTCACCACGGCCGGCAGGCCTTCGGGGATCGCAGCGACCGCCAGGCTGACGGCGGTCAGAAACATCGTGACCACCGGGATGCCGCGCAGTTCCCCGAGAAGGAACACCACCGCGACGATGCCCAGACAGAGCCAGAGCAGCGTGTGGCCCAGTTGTTCCAGCCGACGCTGTAGCGGCGTCTCTTCCCGCTCGGCCTGGGCCTCCGTCTGGATCATCGTCGCGATCTTCCCGAGTTCCGTGCGCAGCCCGGTATTCACCACCAGCGCCCGCGCTTTCCCGGAGACCGCGACGGTCCCCATGTAGAGCATGTTGTAGCGGTCACCCAGCGGAACCTCTTTCTGAGAAATCGGATCGGCAGACTTGGCCACGGGCGTGGATTCGCCGGTCAGCGAGGCTTCCTGCGTCTGGAAACCCGTGGCATAAACGAGACGGGCGTCGGCTGGTATCCGGTCGCCGGCCTCGACCTGGATAAGATCCCCAGGCACCAGTTCCCTGGCAGGGAGAGAAACGAGCACGCCGACGCGGAAGACCCGCGCCGTCACCACCACCATCCGCTTCAGCGCTTCGAGCGAGCGCTCAGCCTTGAATTCCTGGACGAAACCGAGAATCGCATTGAGGATGACAATGGCGATGATCGCCGCGGCATCCACCCACTCCTGCAAGGCCCCCGAGACGATCGCCGCGCCGATCAGTACCCAGACGATCAGGCCGGAAAACTGTGCCAGCAGGAGTTTCAGCGGAGAGGCGGGTGGCGCTTGCGGGAGCTCGTTCGGGCCATGGTCCGCGAGACGCCGCCCGGCCTCGCTTGCGGTCAAGCCTGCTTCAGGATCTGAACACAGTTCCTTGACCACCAGCTCGGGTGGCAGCGTATGCCACAGGACGCTCCCCATCGTTCGCACGCCTTCGTGCCCCACGTTAGGCCGCGGGGATCTCCATCACGTACGCTTCCCCCTTCATCTGGGGATGCAGATCGCACCGGAATGAATACTTCCCGGGCTTTTGGTTGCTGAACCGGATGACCAGCGTCTTCCCAGGGTCCACGTAGAACCCTTCCACCCCTTTGCCGTATGTGGCGATCCCCTCGCCCTCCCCCTGGACCAGGATTCCGGTGAGCATGGAAGTGTAAAACCCGTGCCGGACGATGTCCTGATTGCGGAGGATGATCACGGTGGGCAGCCCAGGCTGAATGGGTGTGGGCTTGACCAGCTCGAAATTATAATCCCGGATGACGATTTCGATCCGTTGCTCCGTCGGCATGGCCTGGGCCTGGCTCGGGGCGTCCGTGCCAAGTCCCGGAAGACTCATCGCAACAAGTAAGAGAGAAACGAACAGCAACATCACTCTGCATGGTCGGATCTTCATGGGGTCCTCTTCTTTCTAACGATGCGGGCCTCCCGCATCATCGCGGGAGGCCCGCGTCTGCCATTGCTTACTTGCCGCCCTTCGCCGCTTTGCTGTGCAGCTCGGCCAGTGCGTCGTTGTCCTTGGCTTCCGCCAGATATTTGTCCGCCATCTTCTCGCAGTGCTTGGAGTATTGGCCCTTGGGATATTTCTTGAGATATTCGCTGGCCATCGTCTTCATGTCGTCGGCCTTGTGCCGCGCCTCGTCGGCCTGCTTCTTGTAATAGTCGGCCAGCCCCGCGTGATCGCCCTTCTCCATCATCTCCTTGAGCTGTCCCGCGTGCACGGCCCTCGCTTCACGGGGAAGAAGCGGCCCAACCAGCATAGCGCCGGCCAGCGCTCCCAGTGTCTTCAACATTGTCCGTTTGGTCATCGCGACTTCGTTTCTCATTGAATCCCTCCTCAGGTTGATGTGAACGGTTTGGATCGTACAAATAAAAAACCGCCCGCCGCCGAGAACTTGAAAAACTCGGTCGGGGACGGCTTCGTTCGAAAAACTGAAACGGCGCCTTTCCCTTACCGAGGCTTCAAGCCCCAAACAGCGGGGAACAGACGCCGTTGTCGCAATAGCACAGCTCTGTGCTGTCGGGCTTTTTCCTATCATAGGGTTTCAATCATGTCAAGCAGTCACGCATGACTCCGATGCTCAAAAACCGGTCGCGTTCCACCCGCCTTCATTGCATGCGCCTCCGCCACGCTCCTGACCTGGGTCTGCCAGCGCCAGATGACGTAGATCGCCGGGATCACGACAAGGGTCAAGAGCATCGCTGAGAGCACGCCGCCGACCATCGGCGCCGCCAGGCGCTTCATCACATCGGCGCCGGTCCCGGTCGCCCACATGACCGGGAGCAGGCCGAAGACATTCGCAAGCCCGGCCATGGCCATCGGCCGGATGCGCTCCACCGCGCCCCGATGCACGGTTTCAATGAGATCATCCAGCGTCCGCAGCCCGCCCGCCTCCTCACGCCGCTTGCAGGCCTCATCGAGATAGGCCAGCATCACGGCGCTCGTCTCGGCCGCCACCCCGGCCAGCGCGATGATCCCCACCCAGACGGCGATGCTCATGTTGTAGCCGAGCAGGGCCATATACCAGACGCCACCGACCAGAGAGAGCGGCACACCCAGCATCACCATCAATGTTTCCGCGACCGACCGGAAGGTGAAGTAGTAGAGCACGAAGATAATGGCGACTGTCAGCGGAACAAAGACCGTGAGGCGTTCCCGCACACGCTGCATGAACTCGTACTGGCCGGACCAGGCGATGGTATAGCCGGGAGGCAGCGCGACCTTCTCCCGGACCACCCGCTTCAGTTCTTCGACGTACCCCCCCACGTCCCGCCCGGTCATGTCCACGTACACATAGCCGGAGAGCATTCCATCCTCATCCCGGATCATCGGCGGGCCCGGCAGGAACCGCAGCGTCGCGAGTTGAGCCAAGGGCACCTGCGCCCCCGTCGGCGTCGCGACGAGGACCCGCTTGAGTTTCTCCGGATCGTCGCGCAGCTCGCGGAGGTATCGCACGTTGATGGGGTAACGCTCGCGCCCTTCGATCGTTGTCGCGATGTTCTCGCCCCCGATCGCCGATTCGATGACCCGGCCGACGTCCATCACTGTGACACCGTAACGGGCGATCTCGTCCCGATTGATCGCGAAGTCCAGAAAGTACCCCCCGGAGACGCGTTCGGCATAGACGCTGCGGGTGCCGGTCACTTCCTTCGCCGCCATCTCGACGTGTTTGCCGATTTCCTCAATCTGTTTAAGGTCCGGCCCGAAGATCTTGATCCCGACGGGCGTGCGCACGCCGGTCGTGAGCATGTCGATTCGCGCCTTGATCGGCATGGTCCAGGCGTTGGTGACGCCGGGGAACTGGAGCGCCCCGTCCATTTCTTCGATCAGGCCCTCATAGGTCAGCTCCGGCCTCCACTGCTCCTTGGGCTTCAGGTCCACCACGACTTCCATCATGCTGAACGGCGCCGGATCGGTAGACGTTTCCGCGCGACCGGCCTTGCCGAAGACCCGTTCCACCTCCGGAAAGGCCTTCAGCTTGCGATCCATCTGCTGCAGCAGCTTTGAAGCCTCCGTCACCGAGATGCCCGGCAGCGTCGTGGGCATATACAGGATCGTTCCTTCATACAGCGGCGGCATGAACTCCGACCCCATGCGCTGGAAGGCCGGGATGACGGTCAGGCTCAGACCTACAGCAAGGACCACGACGGCCCACCGAAACCGGAGCGCCGTGCGCAAGACCGGCGCATACACCTTCTGCATGCCCAGGCTGAGCGGGTGCCGTTGCTCGGAGATGATCTTCCCACGGACGCAGATCGCCAACAGCGCCGGGATCAGCGTAATCGCCAGGACCGCGCTCATGGCGATCGCCAGGTTCTTCGTCCACGCCAGCGGCTTGAACAGGCGACCTTCCTGCTCCTCCAGAGTGAACACCGGCATGAACGCGATGGCGATCACCAGCAGCGAGGCGAAGATCGCGGGGCCGACTTCCTTTGCCGAATTGATGAGCACCTCCGTGCGATCCCCTTTGCGTCCTCCGCGCTCCCAGTCCTCCAACCGCTTGTGGGCGTTGTCCACCATGATGATGGCCGCGTCCACCATGTCCCCGATCGCCACGATGATGCCGCCGATAGACATGATGTTCATGCCGATGCCCATGAAGTACATGGGAATGAAGGCCAGCAGGACCGCCAGCGGCAGCGTGATGATCGGCAGGAGCGCTGACCGGATGTGGAGCAGAAACCCGACGATCAACACGCCGACGACAATGAGCTCTTCGATGAGGTTCTCGTTGGCCGTGGCGATGGATTCCCTGATCAGGTCGCTGCGATCATACGTCGTTACGACCTTGATGCCCTTCGGCATGGCGGGCTCCAGCTCCTTGAGCTTGGCCTTGATCCGTTCGATGACCGTCAGCGCGTTCTCGCCGAAGCGCATGATGACGATCCCGCCGACGACTTCTCCTCGACCATCCAGCTCCACCAGCCCGCGGCGCATGTCCGGCCCCAACCGCACCGTGGCCACGTCCCGTAGCAGGATCGGCGTTCCGTTCGGGTTGACCCCGACCGCGACCTTTTCGATGTCGGCGACCGATTTGATGTAGCCGCGTCCCCTGATCATGTACTCGATTCCGGAGATCTCCACGACCCGCCCGCCCACGTCGTTGTTGCTCATGCGGATTTTTTCGATGATCTCGGGAAGCGACAGCTTGTAGGCCTGCACCTTCGTGGGGTCAAGATTGACCTGGTATTGGCGGACGAAGCCGCCCACGCTCGCCACCTCCGCTACGCCGTCCACACTCCGCAGCCAGTAGCGGAGATACCAGTCCTGGAACGACCGCAACGTGGCGAGGTCCTGCCGGCCGCTCTCGTCCACAAGCGCATACTGGAATACCCACCCGACCGCCGTGGCATCCGGACCGAGCTGCGGCGTGACGCCATCCGGCAACCGTCCGCTGAGTTGGTTCAGGTATTCAAGAACGCGGCTTCGCGCCCAGTAGATGTCGGTGCCGTCCTTGAAGAGGACGTAGACGTAGGAAAAACCGAAGTCCGAGAAGCCCCGGACCACCGTGACCTTCGGGGCTGACAGCAGCGCGGTGACGATCGGGTACGTGATCTGGTCCTCGACGAGGTCCGGCGAGCGTCCCATCCAGGTGGTGTAGATGATCACCTGCGTGTCGGAAAGGTCCGGGATGGCATCCAAGGGCGTGTTCTTCATGGCCCACAGGCCGGCCGTGGCCAGGCCGAAGACCAGCAGGAACACAAGGAACCGGTTCCGGGCTGAGAATTCGATGATCCGCTCGACCATCATTATTTCATCCCCTCCATGCCGCCCACCGCGGACTTCAACTGGCTCTCGGAGTCAATCAGGAAGTTCGCCGAGGTCACAATGTGGTCGCCTTCCTTTAATCCTTCCACCACCTCCACCCAATCACCGGCCTGGACACCGAGCTTGACAGCCCGCCATTCCAGCTTGCCGTCTCCGTGATGGATGAAAATCACTTGCCTTTCTCCCGATTCGAGGACAGCGTCGCGCGGGATGGCCAGCCTGCTTCCGAGAGGAATCTTCAGCTCCACATTGGCGTACATGCCCGGCTTAAGCCTTTCGCCGGGGTTCTCCATTTCGAACCGCACCTTGGCGGTCCTGGTCTGCGGATCGAGCGTGGGATAGATGAAGCCGACCCGCGCCGTGAGCACGGTCCGGGGATCGTAGGAGAGCGTGACCCTCGCCATCTGGCCGGGCCTGATGGAGGGCAGTTCGTACTCGTAGATGTCGGCCTGGATCCAGATGCGGGAGAGGTCGGCGATCGTATACAGCTCATCACCGGGATTCACGCGCATCCCGGCCACCGCAACTTTCTTGATGACCGTCCCGGTCGCCGGCGAGTGGATCGGCAAGGTCTTGAGGACGGTGCCGGT
>JAXIOW010000104.1:0-7256 GCA_045403215.1 Nitrospirales bacterium
CACATCGGAATGGATCTCACGCAAAGCGCGGTCGCCCACGCGCCCCGGCGCCTCGCCGGCGTCGAGCTGCTGGCCGACGCGGCGGCGGAACCTGATCTGGTTGAGGCGCGAGCCGTAGCGGACCTTGATGGAGAAGGTGCGGGGGCAAATCTCGGCGAAGAGCGGGCCGGAGTAGCCTTCATCGACAGTGTCGAAGCCATCCTGATGATCGGCGATGAGCCGCGTGAACACGTCGAGCCGCCCCGTCGAGCTTTTCGGATTGGCGAAGCCGGCGATGGTCGAGCGCAGCTTGAGCTGCTCGATCAGCGGCACGAGATAGACGCAGCCCGCCTCGAGCACGGCGCCCTTGGTGAGATCGATCTCGTGGAATTTGAGCTCGGCGAGCTTGTCGCGCACCGTGGCGTCGGGTCCGGGGAGGAAGCTCGCGCGGATGCGATAGGCGACCTTGCCCAGCCGCAAATCGAGGCTCGCCGGCTGGATCTGATTGGCCTCGATCTCGGGCGCGGCCATGATCTCGCCGCCAGCGATCATGGCGCGAATGGCCTGACTCGGCAGAATGCCTGTGCGGGCGAAGGCGCTTCTGGTGGCCTCCCCCGGGGGATCGGCGCGAGGCTTGTCGGGGAGCGCCTCGAAAAGTCTGTCGCTCTGGCTTGCGGGCTCCATGGTCCGTCTTTGCATTTTTTCTATTGTCCGGTCATCCTAAAGGGGAAAATTCACGGGTGACTAATTAAGCCCAACGGTAACGCGTAAGAAGGTCGCAGGAATGGAGGTGGCATTCTTGCTTGGGCTTTTGTTTTGACCGTTGAACAGATCTTCCAACTCCTTCTGCAGGTCACCGGCGCGACCGTTCTTATCCGCCGCTTCGAACGCATTCATGGTTGGCCCATAGTATTTTCTGAAGGCTGCAACGAGTTCTGATGGCGCGCCGGGAAAGTTGAAGGTGTAGGTGTCTCTGACGAACGATATCGTCTCTTTTGGAACCCCTGCGGCCGCGAATCGCTCGACCACATTGCTCTCGATCCCCCACATCATGGGGCTAATGAAGCCTTCCGGCGGTGGCGGCGAGTACGAGGCGCTGATTTTCAGGATTTGCGCGACCAATGTCGGATCATTTGGAATCCAGTTCCCCATCACGATCCGGCCTCCGGGCCGTGTCACGCGCACCATCTCCTTGGCCACATCAAACGGCTTTGGCGCGAACATGGCGCCAAAGATGCTCACGACGAGGTCAAAGGTATGATCTTTCAGCTCGTGCAAATTGGACGCATCGCCTTCCTGAAACTTGCAGTTCGTGAGGCCCTGCTCCTTTGCACGCTTGTTCCCAGCCTCAACGAGGTTCCTCGCGATATCGACACCCAAGACATCGGCTCCGAGTCTCGCTTCTGGTAATGCCGTCGTTCCATCGCCGCAGCCGAGATCCAAAACCTTGAGCCCTTTTGTGATTGCGAGTCGGTTGACGAGCGCTTCTCCGCTCTCTCTCATGCTCTCCGCAACCCGAGTAAAGTCGCCTTTTTCCCAAAGTGCTTTGTTCGGATTCATTGGAGCACTCTCCCACTTTCGCTCAAGGATATGGAATGCCGGATTTTTGTACCAACGGGCTAGACCTAAGCTCGGTCTTCTCCCCCGGATTCACAAGAGGGAGAAGGATTAAGGCCGGACCATGGTGATTGGACATCTCGCGCTTACCATCGCCGCCCCGTTCACCGGGGCGGCCTTCTAGATTAATTTCGCCGAGCAGCCGGCAAGGCTCGAGCTGAAGGACCGGCCCCTCCTGGTCGAGTGGCAGAAGGCCTACCAGCGCGGCTTCATCATGCAGGCGAGTTTGGCCTTGATCGGCTTCGCCCTCGGCGCCATCGCCTGGCGGCAAACCGGAAAACCAGCTTTCATGGTGGGCGCCCTGCTGATGTTGGCGCCCTGGCCGTGGACTTTGCTGGCGCTCAAGCCGATTAACGACGCGCTAATGGCGACCGACCCCGCCAAGGCCGGAACTAAGACCCGAGCCCTCCTCCACAAATGGAACAGGCTGCATGGCGTGAGGACGATGCTCGGGGCGCTCGCGGTCATTTCCTTTCTCTTTGCCCTCTCCACCGGTTGACCCTGGGCGAGACTTGACGGCGGCCATTCCGCGGGGGCATTAATGCCCTCTCGTGGTGATTTGGCCGGCCGGCTTGCAGCCACGTTAAACAAGTCGCTAAAAGGCCGTGCGAGGCGATTGAAGCCGATCCCGGTCTTTTGGCGGCAGCCAAAGTCCGGGTTTTTTTATGCGGCCGGCCGTAAGACGGGTGTGAAGGAGCAGTCCATGGTCGCAAGCAAGGATAAAAAGAAGCGCCGCGTCGCCTGGCATGCCGCCACCGAGCTGGTGCATGCCGGCACGCTCCGCAGCCAGTTCGGCGAGACCTCCGAGGCCATCTTCCTCAATTCGGGCTACGTCTATGACAGCGCCGAGCAGGCCGAAGCCCGCTTCAAGGGCGACGAGGAAGGCTATGTCTATAGCCGCTACGCCAACCCGACCGTCGCCATGTTCGAGGCGCGCATGTGCGCGCTGGAAGGGGCGCCCGCCGCACGCGGCATGTCGAGCGGCATGGCCGCCGTGAGTGCCTCCCTGCTCTGCCATCTGAAGACGGGCGACCATGTGGTCTCGGCGCGGGCTCTGTTCGGCAGCTGCCGCTATATCGTCGAGGATCTGCTGCCGCGCTACGGCATCGCGACCACGCTGATCGACGGCCGCGATCTCAAGGCTTGGGAAGCGGCGGTCAAACCCAACACGCGCGCCTTCTTCTTCGAGACCCCCACCAACCCCGTGCTCGAGCTGGTCGATATCGAAGGCGTCTCGAGGATCGCCAAGAAAGCCGGGGCGCTCGTCGTGGTCGACAACGTCTTCGCCACGCCGCTGCTCCAGCGGCCGATGCCGCTCGGCGCCGACATCGTGGTCTACTCGGCCACCAAGCATATCGATGGCCAGGGGCGCTGCCTCGGCGGCGTCGTGCTTGGGTCAAAGGAGTTCATCGAGGAGAAGCTGCACAATTTTCTCAAGCACACCGGCCCGTCGCTCAGCCCGTTCAATGCCTGGGTGCTGCTGAAGGGCCTGGAGACGCTGCCCGTGCGGGTTGAGCGCCACTGCGCGTCCGCCGCCACCATCGCCGATTTTCTCGCCGACAGGCCGGAGGTCGTGCGCGTGTTCTATCCCGGCCGCGCCGACCATCCGCAGGCCGCGCTCGCCAAGCGTCAGATGCCGGGAGGCGGGCCGATGGTCGCCTTCGAGATCAAGCGCGGCAAGAAGGAGGCGTTCCGCTTCATGAATGCGCTCGAGATCGTCAAGATCAGCAACAATCTCGGCGATGCCAAGAGCCTGGTCACCCATCCCGCCACCACCACCCATCAGCGGCTCTCGCCGGAGGCACGGGCCGAGCTTGGCATTTTCGACAACAGCGTGCGGCTCTCCATCGGACTTGAGGACGTGGCCGACCTCATGGCCGATCTCGATCAGGCGCTTGCTGCCAAGTGAGCGCAACGGCGACGAGCGGCGCCTTGCCCGCGGTTTGCCTGTGTGTCACCTTTCCGCGGAACTCTCCGCGTTTAGGGAGGATGATCATGTGTCGAAACATCAAGACGCTGCATAATTTCGCGCCACCCGCCACGGAGGAGGAGATCAGGGCATCGTCCCTGCAATTTGTCCGCAAGTTGAGCGGCTTCACCCGGCCCTCCAAGGCCAATCAAGCTGCCTTCGATCGGGCGGTGGACCAGGTCGCTTTGGCGGCACGTGAGTTGCTTGGTTCGCTCGTTACCAATGCGCCGCCGCGCGACCGCGAGGTCGAGGCCTTGAAGGCTCGGGCGAGGTCGGCAGAGCGCTTCCGCTCTTCGACTGCCTTGACGCCACCTGACTCGCGGTGAGCGGCTGACGCCGGTTCCCGCCAAATCATGGGAGTTATCTTGTCGGCTTCTGAATCAACCGTGCCGGAGCTGCTCGCAAAGCTTGTCGGCTTCGACACCACGAGCGCCAAGTCGAATCTCGCGCTCATCGCCTTCGTCGAGGACACCCTCAAGGGCTACGGCATAGCGTCCACGCGCGTCCCCTCCCCTGACGGCGCCAAGGCCGACCTGTTCGCCACCATCGGTCCCAAGGGCGATGGCGGCATCGGCCTCTCCGGCCATAGCGACTGCGTGCCGGTCGAGGCCCAGCGCTGGACCTCCGACCCCTTCACCCTCACGATGCGTGACGGCAAGCTCTATGGCCGCGGCACCTGCGACATGAAGGGCTTTCTCGCCTGCGTGCTCGCTGCGGTGCCGTTGTTCAAATCACGTAGCCTCAAGGAGCCGGTCCACATCATCATCTCCTATGACGAGGAGGTGGGATGCACCGGCGTGAGGCCGCTGATCGCGCGGCTCGGCCACGACTTGCCACGGCCCCGCGCCATCATCGTGGGCGAGCCCACCGGCATGCAGGTGATCGATGCCCATAAGCGCATCGACGCCTACCGCACGCGCGTCACCGGCCGCGAAGCGCATTCGAGCATGCCCGAGCTTGGGGTCAACGCCATCGCCGCCGCCGCGGCGCTGATCGGCGAGCTTGAGCGCCTCGGCGCCGACATCGCGGCGAAGCAGAACGACCCGCGCTTCGAGCCGCCCTTCTCCACCGTGTCGGTCGGCACTATTCATGGCGGCACGGCGCCGAACATCGTGCCCAAGACCTGCGAATTTCAGTGGCAGGTGCGCAGCCTGCCGAGCGCCGCGCCCGCGGAGCTGCCGCGCGACCTCGGCGCCTTCGCCAAAACGGCGCTTCTGCCGAGGATGCGGCAGGTGACGAAAGAAGCCGCGATCGATACGGAGGCGCAAGGGTCCGTCCCGGCCTTCGTGGCGGCGCCCGCATCTGAAGCGGTCGCGCTCGCGCTTGAGCTTACCGGTGCCGCGGAGACGCACGCGGTGTCCTACACCACCGAAGCAGGGCTGTTCGAGCAGGCGGGTGTGCCAGCGGTGATCTGCGGACCCGGCAATATCGCCCAAGCGCATGCCGCCGACGAGTATGTGGCAAACGGCCAGCTCGAGGCCTGCATGGCCTTCCTTAAAGGCCTCGCGGCCACGCTCAGCAGATAATTGTCATGCCCGCGAAGGCGGGCATCCAGTAACCCCTGCCTACACGATGAACTCCCGCCGGTGGTTACTGGATCGCCCGATCAAGCGGGGCGATGACAATGATGGGAAGCCGAGACGGCGCGGCTCAAGCGTCGGCGAAGGCGGCGGGGTCGAAGCGGTAGCGGCTGTTGCAGAACTCGCACGTCACCCACACCTCGCCGTCGACCACCATGTCGGCCAGATCCTCGGCCGAGAAGCGCCTGAGCAATTCCTCGACGCGCGCCTTCGAGCAGCTGCAATAATTTTCCAGCGGAATGGCGCGATAGGCGCGCACCCGCTCCTCGTGGAAGAGGCGATAGAGCAGCCGGTCCGGCGGCAGCATGGGATCGAGCAGCTCGTGGTCCTCGACCGTCTCGGCAAGAGCCTTGGCGCGCGTCCAGTCCTCCTCGGCGAAGGCCGCCTCCCTCCCAACCGAGCGGCCGCCCTCGCGGGTGAGCTTCTGCACGAGAAGCCCTCCGGCGCGCCAGGTCCAGGGCCTGCCGCCCGCCTGGCCGGCGCGATAATGCCGCGCCACGGCAAGCTTGATGAAGGTGGGGAGCTGCTCGGACTGTCGGAAATAGGTATCGGCGGCCTCGGTCAGGCTATCGCCCTCGAGCGGCACCACGCCCTGATAGCGCTCGGTCTCCAGCCCGCGGTCGATGTCATGGCGAGATGGCCGTCACCGAGCAGCCGCCCGTCCGGCGGCAGCGCCGCAAGCCGTTCCGGCGAGAAGCGCGCATAGCCGCGCAAGCCTCCCGGCACCTGATAGTCGGCGACCAGAAGATCGACCGGCCCGTCGGTCGAGGCCTGGAGGATGAACTTGCCCTCGAATTTGAGCGCGGCGCCGAGCAGCGCGGTCAGCGCCACGGCCTCGCCGAGAAGCTGCGATACGGCTTCCGGATAAGCATGGCGCGAGAGGATGGTGTCGACCGTGGGCCCGAGCTTGACGAGACGGCCCGAGACCTCCGCGTGCTCCGCCTGGAACGGCAGGATGAGATCATCCTCCGGGAGGCGAAGCTCGATCTGGCCCTGTGGTGCATGCTCCGTCATCGCTTGGCTCCGCGGGCTTTGACTTTGCTCGCCCCGCGTTTGGCTACCCGGCGCCCTTTGAGAGGACGGTCGTCGCTGAGGCACCAGGCGAGGATTGCCTTCTGCACGTGCAGCCGGTTCTCGGCTTCGTCCCACACCGCAGATTGCGGGCCGTCGATCACCTCTGCCGTCACCTCGTCGCCGCGATGGGCCGGCAAGCAATGCATGAAGATCGCGTCCTTTGCCGCTTGCGCCATCACGCGGCCGTTGACCTGGAACGGACGGAGAGCTTCCGTCCGCTTCTTCTCGTCATTGTCGCCCATCGAAACCCAGACATCGGTCACCACACAATCCGCGCCGCGCGCCGCTTGCAGCGGGTCCTCGCTCAGCTCGATGTCGGCGCCTTCCTTTTTGGCCCAATCGAGCAGCGCGGGCGACGGCGCGAACGCCTTGGGCGAGGCGATCTTGAGCTTGCAACCAAAGCGCGCGGCGGCGTGCACCCACGACGTCGCGACATTATTGGCATCGCCGATCCAGGCGATTGTGCGGCCTTCGATCGGGCCCTTCAGCTCCTCGAAGGTCATCACGTCGGCCATCACCTGACAGGGATGCGACCGGCAGGTGAGCCCATTGATCACCGGCACGCTCGCATTCGCGGCAAGCTCGGTCAGCGTCTCATGTGGCCCGGTGCGGAGCATGATCCCGTCGACATAACGCGACAGGGCGCGCGCGGTATCGGCCAGCGTCTCGCCCCGGCCGAGCTGCATGTCCTGCGGATCGAGCACGACGGAGTTTCCGCCGAGCTGATGCATGGCGACCTCGAAGGAGACGCGGGTGCGCGTCGAGGGCTTCTCGAAGATCATGGCGAGCACGGCGCCGCGATGCAGCCTGAGGTTCTTCGGCACCCGTCCTTTGCGCTTCATCGCCGCGGCGCTGTCGATGATGGCGCGGAGCGCCTTGCGGTCCAGCGCGTCGATATCGATGAAGTGCTTGAGGGACATGGACATTCGCCAGCGGGACGGTCAGGCGTGAGCCAGCGCGCCGCTTTTCAAGGTGACGCAGGCGGCATCGAGTTTGGTGCCGGCCAAGTCGATCTCCGCCTCGCCCACGATGAGCGG
>JAXIOW010000146.1:0-2057 GCA_045403215.1 Nitrospirales bacterium
CGCGAAGCGGTCAGTGGCCCATTTTAGGGCCGGCGGCGTTTTCGCCTTGTGATACGAGCTTGAAGCGAACCGTCGATCCGCATTGAGGACACTTTCCGCGGATGGTTTCCTCATCCAGCTGTTCGTACTGGTCTTCTTTCAGCCACATCAGCTGCGCGCACCTAGGGCAGGTTCGTACTTGCGTTGCCATGATGTTCCTCGTACACTCCGCGTGATCTTGATTACTGTCACTGGGAGATAATCTAGTACAAGATGCCTCCAACCCTCAAGCCCGCCATCACCTTCGCTGAGAAGAAGGACCTCGACCCAGCCAAGCTCGTCCGCCTCTACCAGCAAGCGCCTTGGGCCAAAGGACGGACCCTTGAAGACGCACGTGAGATGTTGCGTCATACCGATGTGGTCGTGACGGCCTGGGACGGTGACGTGCTGATCGGATTTGGACGGGTATTAACGGACTATGTCTACCGAGCGACCATCTGGGATGTGATCGTCGATAAGGCCTATCAGGGCCAGGGTGTCGGCGTCGATATCGTCCAGCGCATCCTGAACCACCCCCGCCTCAAGAACGTCGAACTCTTCTGGCTCTGTACCCGCATGCCGGACTTTTATGAAAAGCTCGGCTTTAGTTCGAAAGAACAGACCGGGATGGTTTGGAGCCGCAGCAAGCAGAGTCGACTAGAGTAGCCCCGTTCACGTTTCAACCTCTTTCTCCAATCTGAAGACAGTTCAGTAGCGCGAGGAGACTTCAAAGAGGTCCTCAAGCTGTTGTCGTCCGCGCAAAAGAAAAGCAGGATGTCTACTCACTCGGACATCCTGCCTCATCGGAGAAACAGCATATCGTGATGTCTAGAAGAACATCTTCGCACCGAACAGGAAGCCAAACGAGGACGCGTTCCAATCGTTCACGCGAGCCCCACCGATCGTGGCGTGACCATCGTTGATCTTGTAGGCCATTTCCGTGTTCAGCGCGAACTGGTTTGTGAGCATGTAGTCGGCGCCCCAGCCGAGTCGCCAGGCGAAGTTGTTGCTGGGTGAAATGGTAGTTCCGATGTTTTCATCAAAGCTGTTGACGTTCACGCCAAAGCTCATGTTCGCGTAAGGAATGACCGGACCGAATTTGACCGGACGGACTTCCACCGTCGGCAGCACCGAGACAGTATCCTGGTGACCGAAGTCAGTACCGGATCCCTCGGCACTCATGCTATGCCGTTCCCACTCCAACATCATCCCGACCAAGAGCCACTTGTTGAGGCTATACATGCCCTGAAAGTTGACCAAGGAGCCCACGTCGGTTGAGATACCGGCGTTCAACGATTGGGTCAAGGGGGCAAATCCTGCGCGCATACCGAGCATGACTTTGCCAGGCTCTATTCCACCCTGTTCCATTTTCCATTCTTCCGCATTTGCTTGGCTGCCTAAAAGAAGCGTGCTTATCACCATGAATCCCAGCAGACCCCAACGAGCCATAACGACACCCATATCAATCCTCCGTGATGTGATGATGTAAACAGGCTGCAGACACCCGTTCGTTCCGCACTAACCAAGCAAAGCAAGTTTAGTGCCCAAATTTCCATTGAGTAGATTGTATCCTAGTGAACGGAATTGCCCTATCAATATTGGAATTTAGGCTTATCAAACTTGCTATCCGATTCAGGGGCAGTCATGGTGCCGTTCTGCTTGTGGAATAATGATTCAATGCCGACACAATATTGTACGTGTAGCGCTACAGAGGGAGAGCCACCTTAAGAATGGATAAGAACTCAGATGGCACAACGTTACATGGAGCTGAGATCAACCGAGGGCGAGGGACCTCCGCTGTTTCTTGGGAGAAAAAAGGACTGCAACAAAGAACAGCAGTGTGGCGAGCAACACAATGGCAGGACCGGAGGGGACATCCCAGTAAGAGGAGATGAGGACCCCTCCGACTGAACAAGAGACTCCGATGAGGACCGAATACCAGGTCAGCGTCGAGAGACTATGCGTCAGTTGGTAGGCGGTGGAAGCTGGAATCAGGATCATTGCGAAGACAAGGATCGCGCCGACGGTCTTGAGTGATA
>JAXIOW010000127.1:0-32009 GCA_045403215.1 Nitrospirales bacterium
TCCGCGAGGGCACGCTGTAAGCGGGTCCTGTCTCGGCGTCACCCGCTTTTAGTGTTAAACTCATCTCGCTATGTCCTCCCCAGTCACTCAATCCGACAAAAGCGTCCTCGTCACCATCGAGAAGCTGGTGCACGGGGGGAATGGGTTGGCGCATGATGGGGCGATGGCGGTCTTCGTCGAGGGCGTGCTGCCGGGCGAATCGGTTCGCATCCAGCTCGAGCGTGTCAAAAAAGGCTACGCGGAGGGCCGTCTCCTCGAAGTCGTGACGCCGTCGCCGGACCGGACGGTCGCGCCGTGCCCGGTCTATGGGCGATGCGGCGGGTGCCAGCTCCAGCATGCGAGTGCCGCGGCCCAGCTTGAACTCAAGAGAGACATCCTGAAGGAAACGCTTGTCCGGCTCGGCGGGCTGACCGATCTGGACGTCCCGCCCTTCATTGCTTCCCCCGAAGTCTATGGCTACCGCCATCGCGCGCGGCTGGCGGTGGTCACTCCCAGGGGAAAGACGGCGAGCCTGGCCTACCATGAGGAAGGCAGCCACCGGCTGGTGCCGATCGCCGCATGTCCTTTGCTGGCGCCGCGCCTCAATGAGGCGGTTGCGCATCTCAATCGCACGCTCGCCGGATCAGGGATGATGGCGGCACTGATACAAGAGGTCCGCCTCGGCTACTCGGTCGCGACAGGAGAACTGGTGATGCAGTACGAGGCCGAGCGCTGCACGCGCCGGCAGGCGGAAGGCTGGTTTGAGCGGGTGCGGACCGGACTGGTCGGGCTGAAGGGGCAGATGATGATCGTCGGGCGAGGCCTCCAGCAGCGCCGGTGGGTGGACGGGGAGACCGTCCTCATCGAGCAGGTGGCGGGTCTGCGCCTGCGGTGCAGCGATCGGTCGTTCGTGCAGGCGAACTGGCGGCTGAACGAGACTCTGGTCGAGACCGTCGCTGCCTGGGTGTTCGAAGGGGGAAAGGGTGCCCCGTTACGGGTCCTCGAACTCTATGCAGGGATCGGCAACTTCGGCTTACCAATTGCGCGCGGCGGGGCGTTGGTGACGTTGGTGGAGGCAAACCCGGCGGCGCTGGCGGACGCCCGCTACAACGCGCGGGTGAATCACGTCGGCCGGTGCCGGTTCCGGCAGGGCCCGGCTGAAGCGATCCTGGATGCCAGCACGCCGGACGAGTACGACCTCGTACTCATGGACCCCCCGCGGACCGGCCTCAGTAAGGAGGCCCTCACCGGGCTCCTCCGCCTGAGGCCACACCGTCTCGTGTACCTCTCGTGCGATCCCCCGACGCTGGCCCGCGACCTGCGGGCGATGCGGGAAGCAGGGTACCGCGTGTCGCGGCTGCAGGGGTTCGACATGTTTCCCCAGACCATGCACATCGAGACGCTCGTCGAACTGACGCAGGCGGCGTAAGACGCGCCGCGTCAGCTCGCTTTCCACGCGTAGCGGGTTGCGTCCGACTCCGAAGACGACTCGGCCAGGGACTCGAGGGCGCCGTCCTTCTGCATCCACCCCTCGATCATCTCGGCTTTGAAGCGCCACTGTCCGCCCACCTTGTAGGCCGGCAGCTTGTGGTCCTTCACCAGCCGGTAGACCGTCCGTTCCGTGACGGCCAGGTACGTCGCCACGTCCTTCACGGTCATGAGAATACTCGTTGTCTCTTTCTTTTGCTTCTCCATCAACATATTGCCCTCCTCTTGCTGCTGCCTCTCCTTAGGCTTCTTCATCGGGGAGCCTGCTCCCCTCTCTTCTGTGAACGGTGAAGCTTTGTCGAAGAGCATCGTTCGATTTCCTATATGCTCCAGAAGTGAGCAATGACGATGCCAATGGGCGGATTTGGCTAAGATCTGCACATTGTCAACGGGATAGGAAAAAGATGGAACTCCATCAGTGAACAAAATTGTGCAAAATCATGAAATAGGATGCCTATCTGTATGGATATTCATACACTGTTGGCACCCGGATGACCCAACCTGCGTCGCGTTGACCCCCCCTGACCGTTCCGGTAAGATGCCAGTCCCCCGGTCAAACAGGAGCCCAGCTTCCCCTTGGATTACAAGAAGGCAGGGGTTGATATCGACGCCGGCAACGAGTTCGTCCGGCGCATCCGCGCCCTCGTCCGCTCGACGTTCCGCCCTGAAGTCCTGACGGACATCGGAGGGTTCGGCGGCCTGTTCCGCTTCGATCCGAAGAAATATAAGGACCCTGTCCTGGTCTCGGGCACGGATGGGGTGGGGACCAAGCTGAAGGTCGCCTCCTTGATGGGACGCCACGACACGGTCGGCATCGATCTGGTCGCGATGTGCGCCAACGACGTGGCGGTCTGCGGAGCCGAGCCGCTCTTTTTCCTGGATTACCTGGCGGTCGGGAAGCTGTCGGTCGGGCAGGCCGAAACGATCATCGCCGGGATCGTCGAGGGCTGCCGCCAGGCCGGCTGCGCGCTGATCGGGGGAGAGACCGCCGAGATGCCGGGGTTCTATCCGGACGGCGAGTACGATCTGGCCGGCTTTGCGGTCGGGGTGGTCGAGCGGGACCGGCTCATTGACGGGAGCCGTGTCTGTCCGGGCGACGTCGTCATCGGATTGGCGTCCACCGGGCTGCACAGCAACGGCTATTCGCTGGCGCGCCGCGTGCTGCTGGAACAGGCCAAGATGTCGCTGAAGGAGCAGGTGCTGGGGCAGAAAGAGACGCTGGGAGAAGTTCTCCTCCGGCCCACCCGGATCTACGTGCGGACCATCCGGGCCCTGGTTGAAGCCGGGGGAATCCGCGCGATCGCCCACATTACGGGTGGCGGGCTCACCGAGAACCTCCCCCGCGTCTTGCCGGAGGGGTGCCGGGTGGTCATCACGCGCAAGGCCTGGACGCCGTCGCCTATTTTCGGCCTGATCCAATCGCGCGGTCACGTGGGCGATGACGAGATGTTTCGGGTGTTCAACATGGGAGCCGGCTTGGTGTTCGTGGTGCCTCCGGATCGGGCCGACGCTGCGTTGCGGTTGGCTGAGGCGCAAGGGGACAAGGCGTTCCGGATCGGCGTGATTGAACAGGGCGAACGTGGAGTACGGTATGCCTGAGGCGAAACTTCGCGTGGGCGTGCTGGCCTCCGGGCGTGGCTCCAATCTGCAGGCGATCATTGAGGCGATCGAGGCGGGCAAACTGGCGGCCCGGATTACCGTGGTCATCAGCAACAACAAGGACGCACAGGCCCTCGAGTGCGCGCGCCGCCACGGGGTGGCGGACGTGTTCCTGGACCCAGCGCCGTATAAAGACCGGCCCGATGGCCGCGAAGCGTACGACCGGGCGGTCCTGGCTGTCCTAAAGGAGCACGACATCGAGCTGGTCGTGCTGGCGGGCTACATGAAAATCGTCACGCGGGTGCTCATCGACGCGTACTCCAACCGGATCATGAACATCCATCCCTCGCTCTTGCCGTCGTTCCCGGGACTGAAAGCCCAGCAGCAGGCGCTCGACTGGGGGGTCAAAGTGTCGGGGTGCACGGTCCACTTCGTGACCGAAGGGGTGGATACGGGGCCGATCATCCGACAAGCGGCCGTCCCGATCCAAGAAAACGACACGGCGGAGACTCTGGAGGCCCGCATCCTGCTGGAGGAGCATCGCATCTATCCCGAAGCCATCCAGTTCTTCGCCGACGGGCGTCTGTCGATCGAAGGGCGGCGCGTGCGCATCCGATAAGGCCGCTAGCGCCGTTAGTGTCGATTGTGTATAATCCGACCCACATATTGGGGAGGCGGGAGGGGGGTTAGCTCAGCTGGGAGAGCACGACGTTCGCAACGTCGGGGTCGGGGGTTCAAATCCCCTACCCTCCACCACCCCACCGCACGATGATCACCAGCGAAACCTTAACCGGCTACGTCCGCAAGGCCATCCCGGATGCGAAGGTGTCCGTCACTGATCGAACGGGCACGATGGACCATTTCAGCATCCAGGTTGTCTCGGATCTGTTCAAAGGAAAGAACCTCCTGGATCGGCACCGGCTCGTCTACAACGCCTTGGACGAGCCGATGAAGGACGGGCGCATCCACGCTCTGGAGATTACGGCCGAAACCACGGATGGTTCCTAGGGTAGGGGGGCACTATGGCTGATCCAATCGAGCAAGAGATCCAGCAGGAGATCAACAAACATAAGATTCTGATCTACGGCAAGGGCACCAAGGCGATGCCGATGTGCGGGTTCACCCGCGAGACGATGCAGTTTTTCGACAAGTACGGGTATCCCTACGAGCTCATCGACGTCCTGCCCAATCCGGCCAAGCGGGAGGCCCTGACGAAGATGACCAACTGGCCGACGCTCCCCAAGGTCTTCATCAACGGGCACTTCTACGGGGACACCGACATCCTGGAGCCGATGGAAAAGAAAGGGGAGCTCGAGCCCCTGCTGAAAGAAGCGTTCAAGAACGGCTAAGTCGCCTCCCGCACAAGTCCCCGAAGGCCTTGTTTTTCCTCGAAATCATTTGCATCGACTGGGTTTTTATGCTACGTTCACACACTCGTAATCCCAAGGGACAAGGATGCTCACCGAAGAGTTGATGCGGGGTGCCCAAAAGTACCTGATGGACACGTACACCCGGTATCCCTTGGCGCTCGCCAGGGGGCAGGGGACGCGTGTGTACGACGTCGAGGGACGCGAGTATCTGGACTTTCTGGCTGGCGTAGCCGTGAACGTCCTGGGCCACTGCCATCCGAAAGTCACGCTGGCGTTGCAACAGCAGGCCCTGCGGCTGGTGCACACCTCGAATCTGTTCTATACCGAACCCCAGATCAAGCTGGCGCAGACCCTCGTGGACCATTCGTTCGCTGACAAGGTCTTCTTCTGCAACAGCGGGGCGGAGGCGAACGAAGCAGCGATCAAGCTGGCGCGGCGTTGGGCGCATGCAAGAGACGGCGCGGGCCGCTTCGAGATCGTCTCGATGCTGAACTCGTTCCATGGGCGCACGCTCGCCACGCTGACGGCCACCGGTCAGGAGAAGGTGCAGCAGGGCTTCGGGCCCTTGCCCGAAGGCTTCCGGCACGTGCCGTTCAACGATGTTGACGCGTTGGCTTCGGCGGTGTCGGCCAAGACCGCTGCGGTGCTGGTCGAGCCGGTGCAGGGCGAGGGAGGCGTGCGGGTTGCCATGCCGGCGTTTCTCAAGGCGTGCCGGGACGTCACGCGGGAGCGGGGCGCGCTGTTGATCTTCGATGAGGTCCAGACCGGCATCGGCCGCACCGGGCGCTTGTTCGCCTATGAGCACTTCGGGGTCGTCCCTGACATCATGACGCTGGCGAAAGGGCTGGGATGCGGCATGCCGATTGGAGCTTGCCTGGCGACTGACGAGGCGGCCGCGGGCTTCACGCCGGGCAGCCACGGTTCGACTCTGGGCGGCAACCCTCTGGCCTGTGCCGCCGCCTCGGCGGTGCTGGAGGTGATCCTCGAGGACAAGGATATCCTGGGACACTGCACTCAAATGGGCGAGTATTTCATGAAGGGCTTGAAAGACCTCCAGGGGCGATGCCGGGCGATCACCGATATCCAGGGGCTGGGCCTGATGATCGGCGTCGAGGTGACCGTGGACGCCCGGGAGCTCGTTCACGACCTCCGCAAGCGCGGCATCCTCATCAATGCCACGAGCGAGCGCAAGCTGCGGTTTGTCCCGCCGTTGATCGTGACGCATGCCGAGATCGACCGGGTCGTCACCACGCTCGGCGACGCGATCGAGGCCCGCCGATGACTGCCGCGCCGACCCACTTGCTGGCGGTCCACGACCTGACCCGCGACGAGATCCTCTCGATCTTCCGGGAGGCCGCGGCCTTAAAGGCCATGCGCCGGCGGGCGCTGCCCACGCAGCGGCTGAGCGGCAAGACCCTCGGGCTGTTCTTCGAGAAGCCGTCCACGCGCACCCGCGTCTCATTCGAGACCGGCATGAACCAGCTCGGCGGACAGTCGATCTTCCTCTCGGTCGCCGACATCCAGATGCGGCGCGGGGAGACCGTGGCCGACACCGCCCGGGTCCTGTCCCGCTACCTGGACGGGCTGGTGATCCGTGCCTATGAGCACCACGCTGTCGAAGAGTGGGCGCGCAACGCTACTATCCCCGTGATCAACGGGCTGACGGACTTGCACCATCCCTGCCAGGTGCTGTCGGACCTGTTCACGATCCGTGAGAAGAAACGGCGCTGGAAAGGGATCAAGATCGCCTACATCGGCGACGGCAACAACGTGGCCAACTCCCTGATCGAAGGGGCGGGCATCATGGGCATGGCGATCAGCATAGCCTGTCCCTCCGGCTATGAGCCGGATGCGTCCATCATGGAGTGGGCCCGCGAGAAAGCGGAGCGGACGAAGGCGTCCATCGAGATCCTGCGGGACCCGTATGTCGCGGTGAAGGGCGCCGATGTCCTTTACACCGACGTGTGGACCAGCATGGGCCAAGAGAAGGAGCAAGCGCGCCGGGTGCAGGTCCTCGCCCCCTACCAGCTCAACGGAAAGCTGGTGGCCGCCGCGCATCCCGACGCGATCGTGATGCACTGCCTGCCTGCCCATCGGGGGCAGGAGATCACGGCCGATGTGCTGGATGGCCCGCAGTCGGTCGTGCTCGACCAGGCCGAGAACCGACTCCATGTGCAGAAGGCGATCCTCATCCGGCTGCTGCGGGATCGGTGACCGTGCTGCGCAGCCGACATATGATCAAGAAAGTCGTGCTGGCCTATTCGGGCGGCCTCGACACGTCGGTCATCCTCAAATGGCTGAAGGAGACTTACGGCTGCGAGGTCGTGGCCTTTTACGCGGACCTAGGCCAGGGGGAGGACCTGAAGGCCGTCAAGGCGAAGGCTCTGCAGGTGGGCGCGAGCAAGGTGTACGTCGAGGATCTCCGGGAGACGTTCGTCAGGGACTACATCTTCCCCATGCTGCGTGCGAACGCCGTGTACGAGGGGAGCTACCTGCTCGGCACCTCCATCGCCCGTCCCCTGATCGCGAAGCGGCAGATCGAGATCGCCGAACGGGAAGGCACCGACGCGGTGGCTCACGGCGCGACCGGCAAGGGCAACGATCAGGTGCGCCTCGAAGTGACCTTTCTGGCACTGAACCCGTCGGTCAAGATCATTGCGCCGTGGCGGGAGTGGGAGTTTCGGTCCCGCCGGGAGTTGATCGAGTACGCGCAGCAGCACGGCATCCCCGTGACCACGACGAAGGCCAAGCCATACAGCACCGACCAGAATCTCTTCCACGTCAGCTACGAGGGAGGCATCCTGGAGGACCCGTGGGAAGAGGCGCCGGAGGAAATCTTCCAGCTGACCGTTTCGCCGGAGAAGGCGCCAGCCAAGCCGGCGTACGTCGAGATCGACTACGAGGAGGGAAACCCCGTCGCGGTGAACGGCAGGCGCCTCTCCCCGGCCGCGCTCCTCGCGCACCTCAATGCCCTCGGCGGCGCGCATGGGGTCGGCCGCGTGGACCTCGTGGAAAACCGCTACGTCGGCATGAAGTCGCGCGGCGTGTATGAAACGCCTGGCGGGACGATCCTGCACGTCGCGCATCGCGCCGTCGAGTCGCTCACGCTCGATCGCGAGGTGCTGCACTTGCGGGACGCGTTGGTTCCCCGCTATGCGGAAATGGTGTACTACGGGTACTGGCACACGCCGGAGCGGGAGATGCTCCAGGCCGCCGTGGATGACGCGCAGAAGGATGTCACGGGCACGGCCCGCGTCAAGCTCTATAAGGGTACGTGTTGTACGGCCGGGCGGCGCTCGGCGCGGTCCCTCTACCGCCTGGACATGGCCACCTTCGAGGAGGACGATGTCTACCGACAGAAAGACGCGGAAGGCTTCATCCGGCTGAACGCGCTGCGGCTGGCCATCCGGGCCTCGCGCAAAAAGGCCAAAGGGGTGCGGCGCGGATGAGCATGAAAAGAAAACCCGAACAGAGTAAGCCCTGGGCCGGCCGGTTCCGTGGAAAGACGGATCCGAAGGTCGAGACGTTCACGTCGTCGCTCGCGATCGACCGCCGGCTCTACCGGCACGACATTGCCGGGAGCATCGCCCACTGCCGGACGCTCGAGCGGGCCGGCGTACTCACCCGCCGCGAGGCGGACAAGCTGGTCGCCGGGCTCAAGCAGGTGGAGAAGGAGATCGCCGGCGGGCGGTTCCGGTTCACGCCGGCGCATGAGGACATTCACATGGCAATCGAGGCGCGGCTGACCGAACTCGTCGGCGAGGCGGGCGGCAAGCTCCACACCGGACGGAGCCGGAACGACCAGGTGGCGCTGGATCTGCGGCTCTACCTGCGCGACGCGGTGAAAGACCTCCTCGCCGGCCTGCGGCGGTTCCAGGAGGGCCTTGTGGCCCTGGCGCGGCGGGAGCTCAGCGTGGTCATGCCGGGCTATACCCATTTGCAGCGGGCGCAGCCGGTCCTGTTCGCCCACCACCTCCTGGCCTACGTGGAGATGGCAGAGCGGGACAAGGGCCGTTTGCGCGACGCGCTCCGCCGGATCAATGTCATGCCGCTCGGCTCGGGCGCGCTGGCGGGCACGAACTACCCGCTGGATCGTGAATATACGGCCCGCTTGCTCGGCTTCCCGGTGGTCAGCCAGAACAGCCTGGATGCGGTGTCCGACCGGGATTTCGTGGTGGAGACCCTGGCGGCCCTGGCGCTGGTGATGGCGCACGCCTCCCGGTTCGCCGAGGAGCTGGTACTCTGGTCGTCCCAGGAATTCGGGTTTGTGGAGCTGCCGGACGCGTTCTGCACCGGCAGCAGCATGATGCCGCAGAAGAAAAACCCGGACGTGCCGGAGCTGATCCGGGGCAAGACGGGGCGGGTGTACGGGCATCTCATGAATCTGCTGACCGTGCTGAAGGGACTCCCCTTGAGTTACAACCGCGACTTGCAGGAGGATAAGGGCCCGCTTTTTGACGCCGTCGAAACGGTGCAGGGCTCGCTCGGGATGCAGGCGTCCCTGCTCGGCGGCCTCACGGTCCGGCGCGAGGCGATGGCCCGCGCGGCGGCGTCCGGGTTTCTGCTGGCCACGGAATTGGCCGACTATCTGGCGCTCAAAGGCGTCCCATTTCGTACGGCGCACGCCATTGTCGGGCGGATCGTTCGCGACCGGCTGGATCGCGGGAAAGACCTGGCGGATATCACGTTGGATGAATTGCGGAGCTTTTCGCCGGCCTTCGAGAAAGACGCGCTGGATGTGCTGTCGGTGGAAGGCGCCTTGGAACGGAAGTTGCAGATCGGCGGCACGGCACGCAAGCGCGTGGAGGGCCGGCTCAAGGTTCTTCAGAAGGAGTTGCGGGCGGAAGCATGAGAAGGATATCGTTTAACGTTTCACGAATAACGGTCAACGTGGTCGCCGCGATGCTGATCGCGGTGACACTGACGGCCTGCGGGAAGAAGACGGCGCCGGTTCCGCCGGAGGACGTCCCGCCGTCGAAGCAGGAGCGATCGAAATAGGAATGGAGCAGTGCACGTTTTCAGAGTGATGAGGTGACGTGATGCAGATCGTACGACTGACACGGACGGCTCCGAAGCGGAGGAAGCTGTTGCTGGTGGACCCCTATCCGCGGGAGAACCCCTACCATCTCGGGCCCAGCGAGCGGAAGGCGATCTGGTTTCCCAAGCTCAGTCTGCCGGCCATCGCGGCCTACACGCCGGAGCATTGGGACGTCGAGATCCAGGATGAGGCGGTCCGGGAGATCGATCTCGAGCACCCGGCGGATATGGTGGGGATCTCGGTGATGACCTGTTACGCCCCGCGGGCGTACCAGCTCGCGGACGAGTTCCGCAAGCGCGGCGTGCCGGTCGTCCTGGGCGGGGTCCATCCCACCTACTGTCCGGACGAGGCCCTGCAACACTGCGATGCCATCGTGACGGGCGAGGCGGAAGACTCCTGGCCGCGGCTGGTGGCCGACTTCGAAGCGGGCCGCATGCAGCGGCATTACAAGATGGAGAAGTTCCCGGCCTTGGAGAACTACAAGCCACCGCGTGTCGAGCTGCTCAGCGACGACGCTTACATGACGCGCATGTGCACATTCACGACCCGCGGCTGCCACTTCGACTGCGAGTTCTGCAGCGTGTCGCCGTTCAACGGCAAGAGCACGCGGCGGCGGCCGGTGCCGGAGGTCATCTCCGAGATCACGCGCGTGAAACAATGGGTTGCCGGCGAGCTGGTGGCGCGCATGGGCAAGGGGTCTTGGCGGGATGCGCTCAAGATCCTGACGAAAATCCGACTGAGCATGGAGGACGGGTCTATCTTTGCGTTCGTGGACGACCTCCACAACAGCAACCGGGCCTACTGCCGGGAGCTGTGGGCTGCGCTGAAGCCTCTGAACATCAAGTGGGGCTGCCAGTCCACGCTCTTCCTGGGCGACGACGAGGAGATGGTCAAGCTGGCGGCCGAGAGCGGCTGCGTCTCCGTCTTCGTGGGCATGGAGTCCATCTTCGAGGAGAGCCTCGGCGAGACGCACAAGCCCTTCAACAAGGTCAAGAAGTTCGAGGAAGAGATCAAGATGTTCCACGACCACGGAGTGATGGTGAATCCCGGGATCGTCTTCGGCTTCGACAACGACGACGAGTCGGTCTTCGAGCGCACGGTTGAGTTTCTGATCAAGAACCGTTGCGAGCTGGCGTACTTCAACATACTCACGCCGCTGCCGGGCACGCCGCTGTATACTCGCTACGAGGCCGCGGGGCGTATCTTCGACCGGAACTGGGCCCACTACGACGGCAAGTACGTGACGTTCTACCCGACCCGCATGACGCCCGAGCAACTGCAGGAAGGCTACTACTGGGCGCAGCACACGTTCTATTCGCTCCCGAACATCTGGCGGCGGATCTCCCATACCACCCAGCGCTTCGTTCCGCGCCTGGAGATGAACAGGCAGTTTCGCCGGGTCATCAACCGGGCCTGTCCGCAAGGCCGGCTCTCGCCGGTGGCCGGCGTCATCAAGGCCTTGCAGACGAAGATCCCGTCGGTGGAGATGGAAAATCCGATCCCCAATGCCCTGCTGGCCTTGAAGAAGGTGTCCGGCCAGGTGGACAAGTTCCTCAGCGTCAAGGCGCGCAAGCACGAAAAGCTTACGGCGCTGACGGTGGAGCTGGAGGGCGCGTTGGACCATTTCAACGCGGCGGAGCTGAAGCAGAGGCTGGCGGACGCCGCCAACCGGGCGAAGCTCGACATCATCGTGAACTTCGAGCACCTGCGGCACGTGACGCCGCAGGCGCTCCAGACGCTGCTGGACAGCGAGTTCTTCAAGCAGGCCGCGCCCTCCGTGCGAGTCCGTTTCTGCAAGCTCAGAGCGGCGTTCGACACCGCGCTGGCAGACATGAGCTTCCAAGGGCTGGACCTGCTGGAAGAGGACTTGCAGGATGCCTGATTTCCGGTACCAGGACGGCGAGTTCTATTGCGAGGCGGTACCGCTCCGCAAGATCGCCGAGGCCGTCGGCACGCCGTGCTACGTTTACAGCCACGCGACGCTGGTGCGCCAGTTCCGGTCCTTCGACTCGGCCTTCAGCGAGGTGCCGCACCTGGTCGCCTACGCGATCAAGGCCAACTCCAATCTGGCCTTGCTGCGGCTGCTGGCCAACGAGGGAGCGGGCGCGGATATCGTCTCGGGGGGCGAGCTCTACCGGGCCTTGCAGGCGGGGATCGAGCCCCAGCGGATCGTCTTCGCAGGGGTCGGCAAGTCTGACGACGAGGTCCGCTACGCCCTGCGGTCGAACATCCTGATGTTCAACGTCGAGTCCTCGGCCGAGTTGGGGGCCATCGACCGGGTGGCGGGCGAGATGCGCACCAAGGCGCGGGTGGCGCTGCGCATCAACCCGGACATCGATCCCAAGACCCATCCGTATATTTCGACGGGCCTCAAGAAGAGCAAGTTCGGGATCAGCGCCGAGCGAGCGCTCGACGAGTACAAGCTGGCGACGACCTTGCCGCACCTTGAGATTGTCGGGGTGCACAAGCACATCGGGTCGCAGCTCACGCAGATCAGCCCCTTCGTGGACGCGCTCAAGAGGATTCTCAACCTCGTCGAGCAGCTGGCCGGCATCGGAGTCCATCTCAGGTACATCAACGTCGGGGGCGGGCTCGGGATCACCTATCAGGACGAGACGCCGCCGCAGCCCCAGGACCTGGCGCAGGCCATCTCGCCGCTGGTCAAGGACCTCAAGTGCATGCTGATCTTCGAGCCGGGCCGCTCCATCGTGGGCAACGCCGGCGTGCTGCTCACCAGGGTGCTCTACCACAAGGCGAACCCGGAGAAGACGTTCCTCATCGTGGACGCCGCCATGAACGACCTGATCCGGCCGTCGCTCTACGGGGCCTATCACGAGATCAAGCCGGTGCGCGAGATCCGGGACAAGCTCAAGAAGCAGGTGCTGGCGGACGTGGTCGGCCCGGTCTGCGAGTCCGGCGACTTCCTTGCCAAGGACCGGATGATGCCGCTGGTGGACCCGGGCGAGCTGCTCGCGGTGATGAGCGCCGGCGCCTACGGGTTCAGCATGGCGTCAAACTACAATTCGAGGCCCCGCGTGGCCGAGGCGCTGGTGAAGGGCGGCGAGTTCCACGTCATCCGGACGCGGGAAGAGTACGCCGACCTGGTACGCGGCGAGACGATCCCTGCATTTCTCAAATAAGGCGGCTATGAAAAAGACGCCGAAGAAGATCCCGTTCATGAAGTTCTCCAGCGCCGGCAACGATTTCATCGTGGTGGACAACCGGACCCGCGTGATGGACCCCGGGAAGATGCCGGCGTTCGTGACCAGCGTGTGCACGCGGCACCTCTCGGTCGGGGCGGACGGGCTCATCTTTATCGAAAAATCCCCCAAGGCCCATTTTCGCTGGCGATTCTACAACAACGATGGGAGAGAGGCCGACTTCTGCGGGAACGGGGCCCGCTGCGTCGCCCGGTTTGCCTATCTCAAGCGGGTCGCTCCGAAGAAGATGCGGTTCGAGGGCGCGGCCGGCATGGTCGAAGCCACCGTGGACGGTGAGCGCGTGACCGTGCGCGTGCCCGATCCGACCGGCCTCCGGTTGAATATCCGCCTGGACATCCAGCCAAATCGGCGTCGCAAGACGGACCTGGCGACGCCGCCCAGTCCGGGGCAGACGGGAATGGCCTTGGAAGGTCACGCCATCACGACCGGAGTCCCACACTTCGTCTATTTCGTCCATGACACATCGACGGCCGAGGTGATCGGACTCGGGCGGCAGATCCGTCATCACACTGCCTTCAAGCCGGCCGGCACCAACGTGGATTTCGTCGAGGTTGTGGACCGGCGCACGATCCGCATCCGCACGTACGAGCGAGGCGTGGAGAACGAAACGCTGGCGTGCGGCAGCGGGGCCATTGCCGCGGCGTTGATCGCCGCCGTGGTCCACAAAGTCGAGTCGCCGGTGACGGTCATGCCCTTGAGCCGGAGTCCTCTGGCCGTGTCGTTCCGGGTGGACGGGCCCCGGTTTACCGACATCACCCTGGCCGGCGAGGCGCGGGCGGTGTACGAGGGCTCCATGCATGCTGATGCCTGGGAGTACAAGCTGCGATGAGCTTCGCCGGATCGCTGGTCGCCATCATCACGCCGTTTCGCAACGGCACAGTGGACGAGAAAGCCTTCGGCGATCTGCTCGAGTGGCAGATCGCGAACGGAACCAACGGTATCGTGCCGTGCGGGACGACGGGCGAGTCCGCCACGCTCACCCATGAGGAGCACAAGCGGGTCGTCGAGTTCACCGTGCAGGTGAGCAGGCGTCGCGTGCCCGTCATTGCCGGCACGGGGTCCAACTCGACGGACGAGGCGATCGAGTTCACCCGCCATGCCAAGTCCGTCGGCGCAGACGCGGCCCTGTTGATCTCGCCGTATTACAACAAGCCGACCCAGGAGGGCCTCTACCGGCACCACAAGGCCGTGGCCGAGGCGGTGGATCTCCCGCAGATCCTTTACAACATCCCCGGGCGCACCGCCGTGAACATGACCCCGCAGACGGTGGCGCGGTTGGCCCAGATCCGGAACATCGTGGGCATCAAGGAAGGAGCGGGGTCGCTGCAACAAGTAAGCGAGATCGTCCAGCTCTGCGGCGACCGATTCACGGTCCTCTCCGGCGATGATGCGCTGACCTTGCCGATGCTGGCGGTGGGCGCGAAGGGCGTCATCACGGTGACCGCCAACGTGGCGCCGGCCGAGATGGCGGCGCTGGTGGACGCCTGGGTGGCCGGGGATGCGGCCAAGGCCCGCGCCATCCATTACAAGCTCTATCCTCTCTTCCAGGTCCTGTTCCTGGAAACGAATCCGATCCCTGTCAAGCATGCCGTCGCGCTGATGGGCAAGGCCACGGCAGAGCTGCGTCTGCCCCTATGCCCGATGTCGCCAGAGAACCTCGACAAGCTGACTCGGGTCATGAAAGACTTCGGGCTCATCTGACGGTAGACGTTAAACGGTATACGTCATACGTTAATCGTTCATCCCAAACCGAATCCACGACATCACGAATAACGGGGTTTTCATGGTCAAAGTGATTGTCACAGGGGCCGGCGGGCGCATGGGCACGCGGCTCGTCGGTCTGATCAAGGAGTCGCCGAACCTCGAGCTGGTGGGAGCGGTGGAGCGCAAAGGGCATCCCGCCCTCGGGGCCGACGCCGGAGAAATCGCGGGGTGCGGCCGTCTGGGTGTGGCGGTGACCGATAACCTGACCGCGCTGGCCGACCGCGCCGAGGTCCTGATCGAGTTCACCTCTCCGGACGCCACGCTCATGCATCTGGGAATCATGGCCGCCTCCAGGAAGGCCATGGTCATCGGGACGACCGGGTTTTCGGCCGCGCAACTGGCGGAGCTCCGCAAGCTCACCAAAGCGATTCCGTGCGTCTTCGCTCCTAACATGAGCGTGGGGGTCAATGTCCTCCTGAAGATGCTCCCTCAGATCGCCCGCACGCTGGGGGAGGACTACGACATCGAGGTGCTTGAAGCCCATCACCGCCTGAAAAAGGACGCGCCCAGCGGGACCGCGCTGAAGATGGCGCAGGTGCTCGCCGAAGCCATGGGGAAGGCCCTGGACGCGGTGGCCGCATACGGGCGCAAGGGGATGATCGGCGAGCGCAAGCGGGGCGAGATCGGCATGCAGGTCATCCGGGCAGGGGACATCATCGGCGACCATACCGTCCTCTTCGGGGGACTGGGCGAGCGAATCGAGGTGACGCATCGCGTGCAGAGCCGCGACACCTTCGCACGCGGCGCCCTGCGGGCCGCTCAGTGGGTCGTCACGCAGGCCCCTGGCCTGTACGACATGCAGGATGTGCTCGGGTTGAAGTAAGCAGGAGACACTGTGCCAGAGGCGAATAAGTTCCGGCTCCTGATCGTGGACGACACCCAGGAGGTTCGCGTGTTCCTCTGCAGCTTGCTGGAGATGAACGGGTACGGCTGCGTCCCAGCGGCAAGCTCAGCAGAAGCGCGCGATCTGCTCCAGCAGCAGGCGTTTGAGCTGGCCTTGTGCGATGTCAACATGCCGGGCGAGTCCGGACTCAGTCTGGTCCGCCATATCCTCGCCAAACACCCTGACACCGCGACGATCATGGTCACCGCGATGGATGACCAGCGGATCGCCAACGTGGCCTTGGAGCAAGGGGCATACGGCTATGTCATCAAGCCGTTCGAGCCCAATGAGATCCTGATCAGCGTCACCAACGCCTTACGGCGACGCAAGTTGGAGCATGAGAACCGGGCTAACCGGGAGAAGCTTGAGCAGGTGGTGCTCGCTCGGACCGCCGAGCTTCGGGAGACGATCGTCCGGTTGGAGCAGACGGAGCGTGCGTTGCGCAAGGTCCAGGAAGAGACGATCCAGAGACTTGTGATGGCCGCGGAATTCCGGGAAAAGGGATCGCCCTGGCATATCCAGCGGATGAGCCGGTACTGCGCGCTCATCGCCACCCGCTTGGGGTGGGCCACCGAGCGCTGCGAGCTGATCCGGCTGGCCAGTACGATGCACGATATCGGGAAGATCGGCACGCCGGACGAGATCGTCTTCAAGCCTGGTGGATTCACGCCGGAAGAGACCCGGCTCATGCAGCAACACACCGAGATCGGCAGGCGCCTGCTCAGCGGGTCCGCCGAGTTGCTCACGGTCGCCTCCACCATTGCCTGGACCCATCATGAGCGGTTCGACGGGAGCGGCTACCCGCGTGGATTGGTCGGCGAGGCCATCCCTCTGGAGGGACGGATCGCCGCGATCGCAGATGCCTTCGACGCGGTCACGACCAGGCGCGTCTATAAGCAGGCCCTTCCGGTAGAGCAGGCGGTGGATGTCATGCGCCTGAGCCGCGCCCGGCATTTCGATCCGCAACTGCTGGAGCTCTTCCTCGACTCCGTGGACAAGGTGCTCGCCATCCGGCGGAAATATCCGGATGTGGAGCGCGCGCCAGCGTCCTAGCCCTTGCTTTGATGGCCCATCAGGCTTTCAGATGCTGTCTCGTCTGGGTCGTGGCCTGCTTGGTCATTGCGGGTCCGGCTAGTTCGGCTGATGTCATTTACAAGTATGAGGACGAGCAGGGAATTACGCATTACACGGACCGGCGGGAACGTATCCCGGAGAAGTTCCGAAGCAAGGCGCAGGTCCTCGATTCGGTCAAAGCGCCCGTGACGGTCGCGCCGACCCCGCCTCCTGCCCCGCCGGCGCCGGACGAGCAATCTTCTCCCTCCTGGCTCGATCAAATCAGGCAATTCGCCACCTCAGGCCTGGGCCTTACCATTTTCGGAGTGCTCCTGCTCGTTTTGGTGTGGCGATTCTTCCGAAGCTAGGCTGACCACCGACACGCTTGACAGGTCCAGAGGGGTAGCCTAGCCTTTCTGCTGATCACAGGTTCGAGTCCTGGCCGGGGAGCCACCCTCTTTAGGGCTACAGTAGCTTCTCGAGGGCGGCCCAGTCGGTGACGGGTTGGGAGCAGGTGAAGTTGTGGCAGACGTAGGCGGTGGGTTTGCCGTCGATCGCCGTCTTGCCCTTGGCCGCGGCCGGCACGTAGCCTGAGTCGGCGTCATCCACCCGCACCAGCGTCTTGTTCGGCACGTACCGCCCGTAAAGCTTCAGTAACAGATCATTCATCTCCGCCGTGCCCGGCTTGCCCACCAGCACGATTTCCTTTGGCTTGGAGAGATAGAAATCCAGCGCGCAGAGCATGGAGGCCATGCCGAAGGGGTTCTGGTCCATATGGGCCCGGAACAGCCGGAACGTCTGCTCGGCCTTGTCGAGGTAGTTTTGCTCGCCGGTGTAGAAAAAGAGTCGCAGGAAGTTCATTGCCGCCACGGCGTTGCCGGACGGGATGGCGGAGTCTTCGGCTGTCTTCATCCGCTGGATGAGGGGCTCGTGGTCCTTCCCGGTGAAGAAGCAACCGCCGGCCTGGGAATCCCAGAACTGCTCGTGCATGACGGCGGTCAGCTCGCGCGCCTTGTCCAGGTAGGCCGGCTTGGCTGTGGCCTCAAAGGCGTCAATGAGGGCCGCCGACAGGAAGGCATAGTCGTCCAGGTAGCCATTGAGTTTGCCGATGCCTCCGGTCACCGTCCGGAAGAGCCGGCCATCCGTGTACGCGCGCTCCAGCAGGAACGCGAGCGCCTTCTCGGCCATGGCGAGACTAGTCGGATTTCCCAGCGTCTGGTACGCATCGAGCACGCCTGAGAGCATGAGTCCGTTCCAGCCGGTCAGGATCTTGTCGTCGCGCAGGGGCTTCACGCGCCGCTCGCGCACTTCCAGGAGCTTGCGCCGGGCATTGGCCATGCTCTTTTCCGCGTCCGGCAGGTCTGTGACGTCGATTTTTCCGTTGGCGTGGATCAGATTGGGAATATTCTTGCCTTCGAAATTGCCCTGGTCGGTGATGTCGTAGAGCCGGCAGAACATGTCGCCCATCTCCAGCCCCAGAACCGCCTTGATCTCCGTCGGCTCCCAGACGAAATATTTCCCCTCGTGCCCTTCGCTGTCGGCGTCCTGCGCCGTGTAAAACCCGCCATCGGGGTGGACCATCTCGCGGCGAAGGTATTCCAGCGTCTCCTCGACCACCTGCTTGAAGCGGGGCTCGCGGGTGAGCCGCCAGCCGTCCAGGTACAGCCGGATCAGCTGCGCGTTGTCGTAGAGCATCTTCTCGAAGTGCGGCACCAGCCACTGGCCGTCCGTCGAGTAGCGGTGGAAGCCGCCGCCCAGGTGGTCGTAGATCCCGCCGGCCGCCATCTTCCGGAGCGAGTGGAGCACCATATCGAGGGGCTTGGGGTCCTTTGTGCGGGCGAACTGGCGAAGCAGGACGTGGAAGGGCGGGGGCGTGGGGAACTTCGGCGCGTCGCCGAAGCCGCCGTTGACCGGCTCATAGAACGCGCTGAGGTCCTTCACCGCTCCGTCAAGGAGCTCTTCACTGAGGGGATCGGCTGATGGCGTCGGTGAGCTGATCTGCCGCAGGCCGGCCTTGACCTTGTGGACGTTCTGCGTAACCTGATCGGGTTCTTTTCGATAAGCCTCGGCGACGCCCAGGAGCACCTCGGGGAAGCCCGGCATGCCGTAGCGCGGCGTGGGCGGGAAATACGTGCCGCCCCAGAACGGTTCCTGATCGGGCGTGAGAAACACCGTGAGCGGCCAGCCTCCGCCGCGGCGCATGAAGGCCTGCGCGGACTTCTGGTAGATGTCGTCGAGGTCGGGGCGCTCCTCGCGGTCCACCTTGATGTTGACGAAGTGCTCGTTCATCAGATTGGCGATGTCCGGGTTCTCGAAGGATTCCCGCTCCATCACGTGGCACCAGTGGCAGGCGGAGTAGCCGATCGAAAGAAGGATCGGCTTGTTCTCGGCCTTGGCCTTCGCCAGAGCTTCCTCGCCCCAGGAATACCAGTCCACTGGATTGTGGGCGTGTTGCTTGAGGTAGGGGCTCGTTTCGTGGATGAGGCGGTTCGTGTACTGCGGGGTGTCAGGCGTGTCGCTCATGAGGGCTCCATGAACTTCATGGTACATGCTTGGGCTCGAATTTCGCAACGCACCCCCACCCATCCCTCCCCCCTCGAGGGGGAGGGTGAGGGAGGGGGGCTCTTGTGCTATAGTCGCCGGCGCTATGCCACGGGAAAAGGACGCGTCTTGGCGCGTCCGGGGTGGGTGGGTGTGAAAGATTACTACAAAGTCCTCGGGGTGGAGCAGGACGCTGCGGCGGAGACGATCAGGCGCGTCTACCGGAAGCTGGCGAAGGAAAACCACCCTGATCTCCATCCCGGCGACAAGAAGGCGGAGGCCCGCTTCAAGGAAGTCAGCGAGGCCTACGGCGTCCTAGGGGACCCGCAAGCCAAGGAGGAGTACGACCGGCTCCGCTTCGGCGCCCATCCGACATACGGGGTGAAGGTAAGGCCGGTCAATACGGAGATCTTCGTCAGCCAGGCGATGGAGAAGCTCTACGAAGGCGGGCATGAAGAAATCCAGGGGTACCTGCTGAGAAACATTCCCAAGATTCGGGAAGAGATCGAAGTCATCCGCAAGATCACGAAGTCGAAGATCGGGTACGACGCGTTCAAGCCGAAGATCGTGGAGGAGCATGCCCGGGAAGTCTTCGCTGACTGGATCGACGAGGACATGATCGTCCGGCGTAGCAAGATCATCCACGTGGCGTTGTTCAACCTGCTCAACCAGGGTGCGGCCGACCGCAAGCGGGAACAAGAGGTGGACAAGCTCAAACGCCGCCTGGAGAACGCCTGGGAAGAAGGGCAGGTGGCAGGGTATCGCGACGCGCTCGAGATGTTCTACCAGCGGAACAAGTAGTAGGGAAGCGAGGCGGGGCAGTCAAGCACTGCCCCGCCTTATAGGTACTGCCTATTTGCCCTGCGCCTTCCGGCGATCGTGGCGCCGCTCTTTGTGATCCTCGCGCAGGTCCCTCCGGTCTTTCCGGAGGTCCTGTTTATCTTGCCGGATGTCCTGATTGTCTTTCTTGAGTTCCGCGCGGTCCTTGGCCAGTTCTTCCTTGCTGGCGCCTTCCCGGACGTCTTCTCTCAGCTCACGTCGATCCTCCCTCCGCTCGCGGAGATCCTCCCGCAGCTCCTTTCTATCCTCACGGATGTCCCGGCGGTCCTGGCGGATATCCTGTGTATCCTTGCGGATGTCTCCCTGCGCGGGCGGAGTCGTGCCCGGAGGGGGCGTTGTTTGCTGCGCTTGGCTGACGCCGCTGTTGCCTAGCAGGGCCAACCCCAGCAGAGTCGCCCCGCCTACTGTCCATAGTTGTCTCTTCATCGCGTCCTCCTTGTTTAATTGTGCAGTCGTCGAACCTAACTATCCGCTGCCGTTCACCACGGCAAGAGGGGGAAATGCCAAAAAGGGAGTGAGCAAGTTGGATGCCATCGGGTGCAAAAGCATGGTGCGCATACAGAACGGTCAGCAATACTGAGGGTTGCAGATGGGGGTTGTATGAAATCCTGACAAATTTGCCGCCTGGGGAGAAGGTCCTGTGCGTTGGATTACACCTGAAATGAGGTGAGGTGTAGGCGGAAACGGACAGCTTAGTGCGCGGTGTCGAGCGTGCTTGGTTGTTACGCGTGGCCGGCAGGGGCACGCCCATCGGCTGACTCCATCAAGGCCTTCATCGCGGCGATGCTGGAGCTGGCGCACATGGTAGCGGCGGTCACGATCGTGTTGTGGCCCCGCGCCCCCATGGCTGTGGACACGGCCTCGCCAAATTTTTTGAAGTAGCGGTCACGCTCCGCACCCTCTTCCGCGACCAGGAATTGAAACGGCTGGTAGAACTTCTGGGCGTCGTCGAAGGCCGCCGCGATGGACACCTTCACCGGAATCTCGTCGTACTCGGACCCGGCTTGCTGGCGGAACGCGTTGTTCATCTGATCGATCACCGCGTCTTCCACGGCATCCAGGAACTGGAGGTATTCGCTGACGGGCACGTAGAACGCCCCCACGCGGTCGGCGAGGTTGAACAGGACCTTCAGAAACTCCAGGAAGGCTTCCCATTCCTGCTTGCGAGTTATCTTGCTCGCGACATCGGGGGTGTTCCGCTTGAGCAGCGTCATGGACTCGCGCGCGATCATCAGCATCAGCTCGCTCATGACCCAGGCTTTGCGCTGGACATCGGGAGAGAGCCCTTGCTTCGATCCACCCGCGGTGCGGGGAGGCCGGTAGGTGAAGCTGGTGCCGCACGTCGGGCAGGTGACCTGGAGGATCTCGCCGGCGGGAATGCGGAGTTGCTGCCCGCATTGGGCGTTCATGCAGGTGACGGTCTCAGAGGAATCGGCGGTCTCCATCACGCAGTCCCGAGACCGGACGTGTTCCCTTCGTCCTTCGACAACTGCTCGACGAACTTCGCGCCGATGATTGCGGTGACCCGGTTCATGTGCTCGGAGAGCTCCTGCCACTCCGCCGGGTCCAGATCCTTCTTGAGCTGCGGATGGATCCCCCACTGGGAACTGACCGACTCGCCTTCGCGCACGACCAGCACGTTGATCAACTGGATGCTGTTGGGGGCGCTGCCTGGCGCGCCTGGCGGTTGGGGCGATCCGGGTGCTCGTTCAGTCATGGCGTGCTCCTTAGCGATGTGAGCGTATCAACGATGACCGTATGATACACGAATCATTCGCCGGTTCGCATCAGCGGCGGCTCAATTGAAACTCCGAAAGTCATGTGCTAGGGTTTCGCCTAGGTCCCACGCAGAGGAAAGCCCATCGTCTCGCCATCCATAAGGAGGTGCCCCATGCCGACATACATCAGTCACATCAACTGGACCGAACAGGGAGTCCGGAACGTGAAAGACTCGCCGAAGCGGCTCGATGCGGTCAAGAAACAGCTCAAGGATCTGGGGGGTGAACTGAAGGCCTTTTACATGACCCAGGGGGCCTACGACGCGCTCCTGATTTTTGAGGTCCCCAACGATACCGTTCTGGCAAAGTTGCTCCTTCAAGTAGGCTCAGCCGGGAATGTCCGAACCACCACGGTCAGGGCGTATACGGAAGGGGAGTATCGGGAGATCATGGCTGGGCTCCGCTGAGGGGAGGCATGCATTCCCTGCTCAAGACAACCGGCCTTGCCGCTCTCGCACTCCTCGCCGCGCTCTGCCTGGCCCGGCCTGCCGGCGCTGTCGAGATCGTCGCGCCGAAAGAAGGCGACGTCGTCCCCATCGGGGCGGAGCTGGTGATCCAGGTCCAGCCCAGTCCGGGTGACGACATCGATCGGGTGTATCTGGCCCACTCCGATGAACACTTGAAGCACAACCCCCAGACCGGCTATTTCGAGCAGCGGATCAAGCTGCGCGGCGACAACTCAGGGCCGATCGAGATCGAAGTCCGGAGCAAGAACAGCAAGGGCGTGATCAGCACCGCCAAAGTCACCGTCTACGTCAACCTGCCGCCCGTGCTGCCACTCATTTCGCTGCGCATCCATGCCGAGCAGCGGAAACTCGTGCTGGAAGCCATCGGCGAGAAGCGGGACTTGCAGGTGATCGGCGAGTTCCCCGATGGCACCGTGCGGTTCATCTCGAAAGCCATTTTCGGAACGACCTACCGGAGCAGGAACGAGAAAATCGTCAAGGTTGACCCCAACGGCGTGGTGACCGCCGTGGGCATCGGGGAGACGATCATTGTCATCCGCAACGGAGACAAGGAGGCGCAGGCCCGGGTGATCGTCAAACCCAAACTTCCTGAAGAGGAGAAGAAAGAGACTTAGGAGGGACGCCCGGCAGACCGAAGGCTCTGCGCGATGGCTTTCGCGTAGAGCTGCTCCGTGTAGTCGCGCACCATCCGGCGGGTGCAGAACCGGGGCACGACGCTGCGGATGGTCTCGCGCATCATGTTCAACCACCCCTTTGGCACTCCGTCCAGGTCCCGGTTGTAGTACAACGGCACCACTTCCTGCTCCAACGTGCGGTACAGCGCCTCGGCGTCGGCGGCGTCCTGCGTGTTGGGGTCCGGGTCGGACTCCGGACGGCCGATCACCCATCCGTTGGCGCCGGTGTACCCTTCCACCCACCACCCGTCCAGAATGCTCAGGTGCGGCACGCCGTTGAGGGCCGCTTTCTGGCCGCTCGTCCCGCAGGCTTCCTGCGGCGGGCGGGGCGTGTTCAGCCAGACGTCCACGCCGTGGATGAGGTACTTCGCGGTATGTAGATCATACTCTTCCACGAAGGCGATGTGGCCGCCGAAGCCATGGTCCTTGGCGAGGGAGTAGACCTGGTGGATGAAGTACTTGCCGTGCTCGTCGGCGGGGTGGGCCTTGCCGGCGAAGATGATCTGGACCGGACGCCAGGGATCGTGCATCAACCGCTTGAGGCGTTCCAGGTCCCTGAACAGCAGCGTCGCGCGCTTGTAGGTGGCGAAGCGTCGCGCAAATCCGATCGTCAGGGCTTCCGGGTCAAGCAGCGTGCCGGAGGCCAGGACCTGCGCAGGATCCATCTCACTCTGGATCCAGCGGAGCCGCGCCTGCTCGTTGATGTACCCCAGCAGCTTGCGCTTGAGGGCCAGGTGCGTGTTCCACAGCTCCTGATCGGGGATGTCCGCGACGCGCTCCCACAGGGCGGGGTCGTCATGGCGGGCGACCCAGTCGGGACCCAGGCCCTTCGCATAAAGCTGCCGCATCTCGGGCGCGATCCAGGTCGGGACGTGGACCCCGTTCGTGATGGACGTGATCGGGACCTGCTCCTCCGGGACGCCCGGCCAGACGTAGCCCCACATGCGGCGGGCCACTTCCCCGTGTCGGCGGCTCACGCCGTTGCGGTAGCCGCTCAGCTGCAGGCCCAGCACTGTCATGTTGAAGGCGGTGTCCACCGTGCCCGGCGCGCAACCCAACCGGAGGAGGTCCTCGCGGCTGATCTGCAACAGCTCGCAGAACGGGGTGAAGTATTTCTCCATCAGGTGGAACGGAAAGGCGTCATGGCCGGCCGGCACCGGCGTGTGGGTCGTGAACACGGTGGAGGCTTTCACGGCCTCCACGGCTTCGTCGAAGGACAGCCCAGCCTGACGGCACTCCCGCAGACGCTCCAGGGTCAGGAACGTCGCATGCCCTTCATTGGCGTGCCATACGGTCGGCCGGAGGCCCAGCGCCCTTAGCACGCGCACGCCGCCGATACCTAGGATGATCTCCTGAAGGATACGCATCTCCTGGTCGCCGCCGTACAGGCGAGCTGACAGCTCGCGGTCCCAGGGCGCGTTGGCCTCCACGTCGGTGTCCATCAGATAGAGCGCCACCCGGCCGACGTGGACTTGCCAGACCGCGACGTGGATGGTCCGCCCGTCCAGGTGGACGTGGTTCGTCAAGCGCTCGCCGTTCGGGAGCAGGGCGGGGCGGATCGGCGCGTCGGCGGCGATGAACGGAACTGACAAGGCTTGCTGCCAGCCGTCGGGAGAAATGCGCTGGTGGGAGTAGCCCTGCGGGTAAAGGAACCCGACGCCGACCAGGGGGACGCCCAGGTCGCTGGCTTCCTTGCAGTGGTCGCCGGACAGGATGCCCAAACCGCCGCTGTAAATGGGCAGGGACTGGTGCAGGCCGAATTCAGCGGAGAAATACGCGATGAGGCTCTCCACCATCTCCGGATGCTGGCGGGTGAACCACGTGTCCGCCGAAGACATATAGGCATCGAGCGACATGAGGATTGATTCGTAGCGCCGCAGGAAGGCGGCGTCGGTTGACGCGGAGAGGGCACGTTCGTGGCTGAGCTGGCGGAGCAGCTTGACCGGATTGTGGGAAGTCAGCTTCCAGAGCGTGCGGTCGAGGGTCTCAAAGAGGGCTCTGGCGTCCGGGTTCCAGCTCCACCAGAGATTATGGGCCAGTTCCCAGAGCCGGCTCAATGAGGGGGGGAGGTGAGCCGGGCTCTGGGGTAGCGGTATCGAGTCGTTCAACGAGCCTCCTTCAGCGAAATCATGGACGGTAGTTTACCGTACACGTGGGCGGAAAAGCAAGAACCATGCGGCTGCGAGAAGGCCGTCACTAAATTATTTCAAGCGAAGCGGAGCCTCCTGTTATAATGTCGCCGCGATGAAGCCCTATGTCCTCAAGCGCGGCCCCGGCGGCCCCGCCGAGCCCAAGTTCTCACTCGATTACGAAGCCGAGCTGAACCCCGGCCAGTTCGCCGCGGCCAAGGCGGTGGATGGGCCGCTCCTCGTGATCGCGGGAGCCGGCAGCGGCAAGACACGGACGCTGGTGTACCGGGTCGCGCGCCTGCTCGAATCCGGCGTTCCCCCGGAATCCATCCTATTGTTGACCTTCACCCGCAAGGCCGCCGAGGAGATGCTCCGGCGGGTGGGCGCGCTGATCGGCTTCCGCAGCGACAAGGTCACGGGCGGCACCTTCCATTCGGTCGCGAATCGGTTGCTCCGCCGGTACGGCAAGGCGATCGGGCTGGAGCCCGGCTTCACCATTCTGGACCGGGGCGACACCGAAGACGTGATCAATCTGCTGCGGACTCAGCACGGACTGAACGACAAGGTGAAGCGCTTTCCCCGCAAGAACACCATCGCCGAGATCTTCAGCAAGGCGGTGAACAAGATGCTGCCGGTGGAGGACGTGGTGCTGGGGGAGTTCCCGCACTTTACGGAGGAGATCGATGACTTAAAGACGCTCCACCGCGCGTTCGAGGCCTACAAGCGCAAACGTCTGCTGGTGGACTACGACGATCTGCTGGTGCGCTTCCGCGAGCTGCTGGAGACGGACGAGGGCGTCCGTCGACGCATCTCGGACACCTACCGCTACATCCTGGTGGACGAGTATCAGGATACGAACCGCCTGCAGGCCGAGCTCGTGCGCAAGATCGCCTTCACGCACGACAACGTGATGGTCGTGGGGGACGATTCCCAGAGCATCTACGCATTCCGTGGCGCCACGTTCCGCAACATCATGGACGTCCCCAAGCTCTTCCCCGGCACGCAGGTCTTCAAACTGGAGGAAAACTACCGCAGCACGCAGCCGATCCTCACGCTGGCCAACGAGGTCATCAACCAGGCGGCGGAGAAGTATGCCAAGACGCTGTTCACCCGCAAGCTGGAAGGCCCCGCGCCGGTGCTGGTCAAGGCGGCGGGCGAGAACACGCAGTCGCGGTTCGTCGCGCAGCGCATTCTGGAATTGCGGGAGGAGGGGGTGCCGCTGGGGGACATCGCCGTCCTGTTCCGCTCCAGCTTCCACTCGTTCGACCTGGAGATCGAACTCGCACGGCGGAACATCCCGTTCGTGAAGCGGGGCGGGTTCAAGTTCATCGAGACGGCCCACGTCAAGGACGTCCTGGCCCACCTGCGCGTGGTCGAGAACCCGCGCGATGCGGTCAGTTGGAACCGGCTGCTGCTGCTGCTCGAGGGCGTCGGACCCAAGAAAAGCCAGGCGCTGATCGAGGCCATCCTGGCGAAGGAGGCGAACGGGCTGGACGCGTTACGCGAAGCGGCAACGAAGGGATCAGGCTCCGGCGCGCAGGGCCTCAAGGACCTGGTCCGCGTCCTGGAGGAAGTCAGCGGCGGCCGGATGACTCCGGCCGAGCAGATGAACGCCGTCTGCGGGTACTACCTGCCGATCCTCAAGCAGCACTACGACGACTATCCCAAGCGCATCAAGGACGTGGAGCACCTCTACACGATCGCCGCACGCTACGGCAAGCTGGAGTCCTTTCTGGCAGACCTGGCGCTGGAGCCGCCCGATGAGAGCGTGTTCGACGTTGAGGCGGAGGACCGCGACGACGAGCTGCTGGTCCTGTCCACCATCCATTCCGCCAAGGGGCTCGAATGGCACAGCGTCTTCATCATCTGGGCGCTCGACGGCAAGTTCCCATCCGTCTATTCGATGACCGCCGACGAGGATCTCGAGGAGGAGCGCCGCCTCTTCTACGTGGCCATCACCCGCGCGAAGCGGAACCTCTACGTGAGCTATCCGGTGAACGTCTACGACAAGGCCTCGGGCATGGTCCTCTCCAAGCCCTCGCGGTTTCTGGACGAAGTCCGCCGGGACTGTCTCGAAACCTGGTCCCTGATCGACGAAGATGAGTTCCGCGATTAGCAAGGGGACTGTTGCCGTCATCCTCCTTTTCCTGCCGCCAATCGTCCTGGCCGGGCCGGTGCCTGATCCGCCAGGGGAGTGGGCGCGGCTCACCCGGGAAACGGCCAAGGGGGGCCTGCCGTCCCGGTTTCTCCGCCTCCTGCCGCTGGAGTTCGTGAAGCTGGAGTTCGCCGAACTGAAGAACGTGGCGGCGGAGTACCATCCGGAGGATCACCGCATGGTCTTCCATCTGGCCCTGTCGGAGGGCAATCAAGGCAAGCGGCTCCGCTCGCTTCGGCGGATTCAGAACCGCGATCTCGCGACCATCTACCACGAGCTGTTCCACGCCTACCTTGACTACGTGGACATCGCTGCTGGCACGCCTCAGATGACCCCTCAGGGAGCGCGGTTCCACGCCGTAGCGAAGCGATTCGTGAACTGCCGCTACACGGTGGTCGAGACTAGCCCGATCTCGCCGCAGAAAGGGGCGCAGCGGAAAGCCAAGTTCGAGAAGCGGCGAATCACCGAACGAGAGGCCTGGGACGCGCTGAACGAGACCTGGGGCGTGTTCGTGGGGTGGGCCGTGTGGAACAAACTGGAGGTGACGGACCGGATCAACCCCGCCAGGCGGTGGGACTGGGATACCGTTGAGGAATATCTCGATCGTCTCGAGACGGCGTACGTGAACGGAGAGCTGACCGGCTACTTCGAACCGGCCAATCAAGATGAGCGCAAGGGGATTCCGCGATGGTATCTCGCTCCCAATTACGCGATCAGCGCACCGGAGATCGCGTTACTCCTGGAGGTGATCCTGGACGAGTCGCCTGGCATGGCCAGACTGGCGGCTTCCTGGGTCTCGGCTTCGCAAGATCAGGCCGCCGTGCTGACCTTAGGCACTTGCTAGATGCTGAAGGTTCCGGGATGTGCCGTTAGGGCGTGACGGGTTTGGGCGCCCGCTTGGGGGAGAGCGCGACGGCGACGAAGAAGACGCCCGTGGCGAGGAGCACGATGGCCGGCCCTGTCGGCAGGTCGAACCGGAACGACAGCAGGACGCCGGCGACGGAGACGAGCACGCCGATCGCCACCGAGTAATTCATCATCCTGCGTAGGCTGGATGTCAGTTGATACGCGGTGGCCGCCGGGATCAGCAGCAGCGCGAAGACCAGGATCGCGCCGACGGTCTTGAGCGAGACCACGATCGTGAGCGCCACAAGAGTCAGCAGCAGGAAGAAGAACCGCCGCGCCGGCACGCCGGACGCTTCGGCCATCTCCTGGTCGAAGGCGAGGAAGAAGAACTCCTTGGCGAAGAGCGCCAGCAGGCCGACCACGACCGCCGCGAGGCCGGCGGTCAGTTTGAGCTCGTCGGCCGTCACCGAGAGGATGCTGCCAAACAGGTACCCGTACACCTCCGCGTTGTAGGTCTTCATCAGGCCGATGAAGAGGATCGCGAGCGCCATGGTGGCGGTGTAGAAGATGCCGATGCTCACATCGAGCTTCATGCGTCCCTGCTCTTCCAGCAGCCCGGTGATCCAGGCCGTCCCCAGGCCGAAGGCGATGGCGAACGGCATCGGCGGGCCGCCGAGCAGGTAGGCCAGCGCCACGCCGGCGAACGCCGCGTGGGCGGTCCCGGCGCCGATGAAAGCCAGCCCCCGCAGCACCACGAAGACGCCGATCGCGGCGCAGACCCCGCCGGTGAGGGCCGCCGCCATGAGTGAGCGCTGGAGAAACCCGAGCGTGAGGAAGTCAGTCATCACGCGTGGTGGTGGTCCGCGACGATGACGTGTCCGGTGTCGGTGGTCAGGATCTGAGGCCCGTACACCTGGGCCAGGATCTCCTTGGTGAGGACCTCCTTGGCCGACCCCAGGGCGTACAGCCTGGTCTTGAGCAGAGCGAGGCGTTCCGCCAGCGGCGCGATCAGGTTGATGTCGTGCGAGACCAGCACGATGGTGAGGTGAAGTTCCTCGTGCAGCCGCTGGATCAGGTCCAACACGTTATGTTGGGTCGTGGTGTCGACCCCCGTGGTCGGCTCATCCAACAATAGAATTTGCGGATGCTGGGCCAACGCCCGCGCGATAAAGACGCGCTGCTGCTGGCCGCCCGAGAGCGCGCCGAGCGGGTGGTCTGCATAGTCCTCCATGCCGACGTCCTCGAGCGCGTGTCGCACGATCGCGAGGTCCGCCTTCCCGGGTCGCTTCCACAGACCGATCGCGCCGGCGCGTCCCATCAGCACGGCCTCGCGCACGGTGATCGGAAAGTTCGGGTCCACGGCGCGCTTCTGCGGGAGGTAGCCGATCCGGGCGCGGTGATGGCATCGAAGGTTCTGGCAGGCGCAGTCGAAGATCTGGAGGGACCCTGTGGTCGGCGGCATCAAGCCTAAGATGGCGCGCAACATGGTGGTCTTGCCGGACCCGTTCGGGCCGATGACGCCGATGAACTCGCCGTCCGCGATTTCCAGCGTGATGTCCTCGAGCGCCGGGCCGCGCGGGTACCAGAACGACGCATGGTCGAACCGGATCAGGGGTTTGCCGTGCTCGTGGTCGGCGTGATGGGGATGGGTATGCGCCGGAGGGGGGTGCGCCATGGGTCTCTGCCTAGGATTGCAGGGCGGCGATCAGTTGCGAGACGTTGTATTCCAGCAGCGCCAAGTAGGACTCGGTGCCCTTGATTGTCCCCGGGAGCGGGGAGAGGACCACGATCCGGGCGCCGGTCTCTCCTGCGAGCGCCTGCACGATCTTCTGATTCAATTGCGGCTCGGAGACGATGACCTTGATCTTGGTGGCCTTGATCAGCTTGGCCAATTCTGCGAGGTGGGCGGCAGTCGGCTCCATGCCCGCCTGCTGGATGATGTCCCCCGCGATCTGAAAGCCGAACCGCCGGGCGAAGTAGGGCCATGCCGGGTGATGCGTGATGATCCGTCGGTCCTGGAGCTTGGCCACGCGCACCTGCAGGGCCTTTTGCGCCTGGTCCAGGCGACGCAGGTAGTCGGCCAGATTATTCAGATAGTCCTGCTTGTGCTGGGGGTCCACCGCGATGAGGCCGTCCGCGATGTGCCGGACCATGACCTTGGCGTTCTCCGGGTCAAGCCAGATGTGCGGGTTGCCCGATGGGGACGAGCCGGCCGCGACCGTGTGGTCACGGAGAAGGCCGACTCCCTGGGACGTCGTGATGACCCGAAGTTGGGGGTTCGCAGCGTTCTTGACGAGCCCGCTCACCCAGACTTCCAGCCCCAATCCCACCTCCAGCAGCAGATGGGCCTGCCCCAGGTTTCTGAGATCGCTGGGCTTGGGCGAATACGCGTGCTCGCTTTCCAGACCCGTGATGAGGCTCTGGACCTCCACGTGTTCCCGTCCAACCTGTTCGGCGAACTCCTTGAGGATCGGCAAAGTCGCCACGACCTTGATGGGGGCGGCGTGGCCGGGCGGTGGGTGAACGAGCGGCACGGCGAGCGCGATTGACAACGCCATGGCGAGGGACTGCAGCATGTGGCGGGACGGTAGCACCCTCCCTATTCAAAGTCAACGAAGACAACCCCACCGGTATTACTGTAGAATCCTCCATATTCACTGAGCGGGGGAGTGTGTTGGAAAAGGCTTCGCTGCGGCAACCAGGTGCCATCCTAATGGTCTCGTGCTACGAGCTTGGGCACCAGCCGATCGGCGTTGCCCTGCCGATGGGGTTCCTCGAGCAGGCGGGGTACGCGCCGGCTGGTTTGGACATCGCGGTCCAGAAGGTTGACCTGGAGCGGATCACGCAGGCGCGGTTCGTCGGGATCTCCGTGCCGATGCACACCGCCCTGCGCCTCGGTGTCCGCGTGGCCGAGTTGGTCCGCGAAACGAACCCGTCGTGCCACATCTGCTTCTATGGCCTCTACGCGTCACTGAATGCGGAGTACTTGCTGCAACTGTTTACACCCGCCCACCCCAGGCGAGACGACCCGTTGCAACCAGGAGCAACGGGTACCCCGGCGCGCCCCTTCCCGTTGGTGGACTCGATCATCGGCGGGGAATACGAAGCGCCGCTCGTGCGACTCATCGAAGCCCTGGAGCGAGGCGACTCGCTCGTGGAAGTCGAAGGGGTCAGCCATCGAGGAAAGATTGTCGGGCCGCACCTGAAGCGCCTCCCGTTTGCCGTCCCCAGCCGGAATGGGCTCCCTGCGTTGGAGCGGTACGCGCATCTGGAACGCGACGGCGAGCAGCACGTCGTTGGCTACGTCGAGGCCAGCCGCGGATGCCTCCATCGCTGCCTCCACTGTCCCATCGTGCCGGTGTACGACGGCCGCTTCTTCATCGTGCCGCAGGAGGTCGTCTTGGAGGATATCCGGCGGCAGGTCGGGGCCGGCGCGATCCACATCACGTTCGGCGATCCAGATTTTCTGAACGGCCCAGGCCACTCGCTAGGCATCATCCGCGCCATGCGTGCCGAATTTCCCCACGTGACCTTCGACTTCACGGCCAAGATCGAGCACATTCTCAAGCATCGGGTGATCTTCCCCGAGCTCGGGTCGCTCGAGTGCCTCTTCGTGATTTCGGCCGTGGAATCCTTCAGCGACCTCGTGCTCACGAAACTGGAGAAGGGACACACGCGTGCGGATATGTCGGCCGCGCTTGAGATCGTCCGTCAGGCGGGGATCACGCTGCGCGCGTCGTTGGTGCCGTTCACTCCGTGGGCGACGCTCGACGACTATCTCGAGATGTTCGACATCGTGGAATCCCACGATCTGCTCGATGCGACGGACCCGGTGCAGTACGCGATTCGGCTGCTGATTCCGCCCGGTTCGGCCTTGCTCGCTCGTTCGGACGTCCACCGGTTCCTCGGTCCGCTCGATCAAGCAGGTTTCCAGTATCGGTGGACCCATCCGGACCCGCGCATGGACAAGCTCCACAAGGAGGTGAGCGCTGCCGTGGAAGCAGCCGCTCGCGCCGGCGAAGATCCGGTGGCCACGTTCGATCGCCTGCGGGCGATTGCGTACCGGTTCGCAGACCGGCAGCCTCCTGCGCCCACGGCGTCACGAACACAATCGCGTGACCGGCGTCGCCCTCCGCGGCTGACCGAACCGTGGTTTTGCTGCGCGGAGCCGACGGAGAGCCAAC